>JBBAOD010000008.1:535-29644 GCA_040401635.1 Phycisphaerales bacterium | reverse complement strand
ATTTACCGAAGAGCGTCGTTACAGCAGTCACGTCAGACCTGTCTGAGCGCGAAATCGAAATTGCGCAACTGCTGGTGAAGGGATCCACCAAACGTGAGGTAGCCAGCCAATGCGGTATCTCACAACACACCGTTGCTGAATTGACGCGGCGTGTGTATCGAAAACTTGGAATCAACCGGCGCGCTCAGTTGGCGATGGCGCTCGGTCAGACCGCGGCTGCGTAGTGAACGTGGCCGCATTGGGCGCGCACATGCAGTTTCAGTGGCTACGCGCTGACGCTTCCATGCATTCCGCGAACAGCGCCACGCTATCGCCGTAACCCATGCGCAGACGGGGCATGCGATACAGCAGCGGTTCGCCGATTGATGAATCCGCATCGGCACGCACCGCGCATTGGTACCCCGCTATCCGCGCCGCCTGCATGACCGTTCCATCATGCAAGCCAAACGGATAGGCGAGCGCTTGTACCGGGTGATGCAATTCCGCCTCAATCTTGCGGCGGCTTTCCTGCATTTCACGCTGCAACTGTTCGGGCAACACATCCGTCAAGCGTGCATGCGAAACCGTGTGCGACTGCACTTCATTTCCAGCCGCTTCCAGTTCGCGTAACTCTTGCCACGAAATGTATCCAGACCCATTCGGAACCGGACCAACTGCGGCCGTATAGACGAAGAAGGTGGCACGCAATCCGCGCGGCATCAATTCATCACGAGCCACTGCGCATTGTGTAGCCCACCCGTCATCGAAGGAAATGATGACGGGCTTTCCGATCGGCGCCACACCACGTGATGAGCACTCAATCAATTCACGAAAGCTGATGGTTCGGTACCCGTGCTGCACCAGCCAATCCATTTGCGCACGAAAGTCTTCGGGCAGTACTACCCACGGAGCCCAATCTGGTTGCGCAGGGCCCCAATTGCCAACATGGTGGTACATCAGGATGGGAACCATGACCGTGGCGGTACGGTGAGCAGGGACGCGCGGCGCACCAAGCAAGGTGAGTGCCACGGCGCAGGCACAGGCGATGGCAGCAATGGCACGATTCATAATTTATGAGGCCGGCGCGTAGCGGCAAAGGCGAGCAAAATTCATAGCCATCTGCTGTACTCCGTGAGTTTACGACCGTCCAACGCCAGTTGCTATGGTCTACCAACCCGACGTCTTCAATCTAGTCTGCCATCCGCATGTTCTTCGGCGCACCGGAATCCATCACCATCCAAAGTGAGTTAGCTGCCATGCGCGCAGAGCTTGCGTCGATTCGCGCAGCGCAGCAAGATTCGTGGGTCACTCAACAGCGCGCCACGCAGATTCGCGCCGTTGTGCAGGATGTGCTTGCCGACAGTGCGACCAGGGACTCATTCCGCACCGACGGTGCCCAGTGTGGCTATGACCACGGCGCATTCATCCGCAGCAGTGACGGTTGCTGGACATTCAAAATTGGCATCATGGACCAAACTCGGTTCGTGTTCAATTCTGCCAGTAATCCAGTGGGAGACGACAACAGATGGGGAATGGAAACCCACCGCATCAATATCACATTCTCCGGAACCTTCGTCGATCCTTCGATCAGTTGGATGTTGCTCGGCGACTACAACTCACAACCTGACCGATTCGTTACCGTGCCCAATCAACTTCGCCCCCTGTACGCATGGGTCAGGAAAGACTTTGGAAACGGGCTCACTGGTACGGTTGGGCTGCAAAATGTTCCATGGGATATTGAGAGTGAATTTTTCGGCAGCAGCCGTATCACTGCTGGCGAATACTCAATCTTTAACTACCGTTTCGGTGCAGGAAAGGAAACCGGTATTTCTGCCCGATACCAATGTGACGATTGGCGCGTCATCGCCGGGACGTTTAGCCAACTGAATGAGACCACTGCCAGTTGGGACTCCACTAGCAACCTCTCCTACGCCGTAGCAATGCGCGCCGAAGCGAAGTTGGGCGCAGACTGGTCACAACTTGAATGGCAATCAAGTCTGCCAAATTCCACTCCGGGCGCCGTATTTGGATTTGGAACAGTGTGGTCAAGTGGCCGCGCACAAAATCCAGAATCGCCTCCTACTCCAAGCGCACAAGGGTTCACCACCGATATTCGGGCAACGCTGTCAGGAACCACACTCATCGCACAATTTGCGCTGCTGCGCGATCCAGCCGGACTGCCACAACTCGCCTGGGCCTCCGGCGTAAACATGCAGGGCAGCACTTTCCTCACCGACAACTTTCAAGTGTTCGGCGAAGGTTCATGGATGGACTGCGCTGATGTGCCATGGATCGCGCAGTGGGGCGTGAACTTTTATTTCAGCAAACGCGAAGTCAAAGTGACCACGCGCGTCATCGTTCCGTTCGGTTCTGGGGAAATCAATGGCACCCGCAAACTCGCGGGGGGTCTGGGACTTGCGGACTCCGGAAACAATGCCAGTTTGGTAGTTCAACTGCAACTATCGTTCTGATGCATCTACCAACAACACGCCTTGCCCCCATGGATGGCTCGCCGCAGATCCGCGCTACCCTGCACCGAGCGCAAATCCATGAACAACCAACGCGTCATTACTAAGGCACTTGAGGATGCGCGTAGCGGACGTATTGAGCAAGCGATCGCATCGCTTCGCCTGTTCCTCCGTATCAATCGCGGCCAACAAGATGTGATCAGCCTGCTTGGAATGTTGCTTGTACAGAATGGCCAATCCGAACAGGCAGTTCATCATCTCGCGCAGGCCGCTGTAAGTGATCCAAACTCGGCAACGGCGCACAACAACCTCGCCAACGCCCTGCATTCGCTGAAACGAAATACTGAGGCTGCGAAACACTATGAACGAGCGCTGGCGATTGATGCAAACCATCGTCAGGCCATGCTCGGGCTGACCGCCGTGCGCATCGATCTGCATGATGTAGAAGGCGCCATTGCCATCGCTGATCGTGGACTTCTGCTCAATCCACAGTGGACACAGATGCAACTGAATCGATCAAGCGCTCTCGCGAGCGCGGATCGAATCGACGAAGCCATTACCAGCATGATGGGCATACTTGAAGAGCGCCCCAACGATCGGGTCCTACGAGGGACGATGCTCTACGCACTGAATTCCACTTCGCGAACGCCTGCAGATATCTTCGCCGAGCACCGCAAGTACGCGATCGGCGCCGCGGCGCCCGCGGCAGCGGTGATCACCGACGCGGATCCAGATCGATCACTCCGTATCGGTGTGCTCTCTGGCGACTTAAGAACGCATTCAGTCGGCTACTTCGCCGAAGCATTCATGCGAAACATGCCCGCCGGATGGACATTGGTGGCCTTCTCCACCACCGCCGACCGCGGAAACGATGCCATGAACATGCGATTTCGCGCGATGTGCAATGCATGGGTTGACGCAAGTCCGCTGAACGATGCGGCACTTGACGCTGCCATTCGCGAACACCGAATTGACGTGCTGGTGGAACTCAGCGGACATACATCCGGCGGACGACTGACCGCCCTCGACCGCAAGCCAGCACCAGTGATCGTCTCTGCAATCGGATATCCAAACACTACCGGGCATCCCTGCATTGACTGGCGAATTGTCGATTCCGTCACAGATCCTGCAGGGGCGGAAGCACTTTGTACCGAACAGCTCGCGCGGATTGATCCGTGCTTTCTCTGCTACACGCCGCCCGCCGACGCGCCGATTCCGGAAATGCCACCGGCTGATCAGCCCGTTACATTTGGGTCGTTCAACCTCACCTCCAAGATCCGCGACGAAACAATCGCCGTGTGGGCGCAGGTGCTAGCCGCAGTGCCGGGCTCACGGCTCCTACTGAAGTCGAAATCGACTGCAGATCCAACGACGCTTGGACGCCTGCAGGCGCGGATGAAGGCCGGTGGCATCGACCCGTCGTGCATTGATTCCATCGCCTACACCAAGACCGTCGATGAACACCTCCGGCTCTACGCGCGTGTCCATGTGGCGCTCGACACCATGCCCTACAACGGCACGACCACCACCTGCGAGGCGCTGTGGATGGGCGTACCGGTGGTGTGCGTACAGGGCGACCGTCACGCGGCTCGCGTCGGCGCCAGCCTGCTGCGAGCGACCGGGTGCGAGCATCTGCTGGGAAGCACAGGAGATGAGTTCGTAGAAATCGCCACGAAACTAGCGCATGATCGCGCGCAACTCACTGCATTGCGATCCGAATTACGCGCCCGCCTGAGCGCCTCGCCGTTAATGAATTTCGGTGGGTATGCGGAGCGATTCCACAGTGCGCTCCGCGCGTGCTACCGCGCCCAACATGCGCTCACTTTCCCCAGCCGGTAGCCGCGACATCAATCCAAGCTTCGTGTAGGTATCCACGCGAGACGCCGCGTCGACGCCGGCATACATCGCGGTTGCATCGATGATCGGGCGCCCAATGATTTCTTCAAGGTGCTTTTGCGTGTAGGTGCGTTTGATGGTCGCCGTGCTCTTCGTACCGTACTGATTGAGGTTGGAAGCAAAGATGCCAGCAGCGCTGACTGGAAGAAAGTCCTCGTAGCGCAATCCCTCGTATTGGACGTAGCCCTGCCGAACTAGTTCAGCCATGTCGGTTGATGTCACCGCGCCCGCCTTGGCAGCAGCGATTCCCGATGTAGTAGGCGCGAAGCGTGCAAACACAAGACCAGCGGCGATGAGTTCCGGAAGCGTCTTTGGGAACTTCGCAAATGGCGCTGCACAGAGCGCTTCGTACGCAGCGAAATCTCGCTGCGGTAACTTTGGATCGCTCTCGCGCACCGCATCCGCCTGCGTAAGGCACTGGTCGTACATTTCCCGGCCCTTTGCGGTGCATGCGTAGAACCGCTCTTCAATCTCGCCAAAGCGCGCAGTATGCGTTGCCGCCACCGTGCTCCCGTCGTCTTCGGTAAATACCACTGGCTCAGTCAGCGCCTTGTACGCATCTTGCCGGAGCAAGATCGGCGTGTCTTGAGAAGGACCTTCGGTGTAATCCTTGTATCCCGCGTGATTCAGGTTGTGCATCTGGAAAGTCTCGCCACGGAAAGTGGTAGCAATACCAAGAACAATCGCGGCAATATCCGCGCCGGTGACTGTGCCAGGTTGATAGGAATCAATCTCCGCGTGGCTCAAGTGCTTAAAGTGCAGGCATAGCCAATCGCGATCAGCAACGGCTGCAAGTCGCGTGAGCGCCGTAGTGGCGCGAGTGCGGAATGCGACCTCGTCCATTTCACCGAGGCAATGCTTCATGGACGCGGTGTAGAGATCCATGAGAAGCGTGTTTGGCGTCAGATGATTCAGGTGGTGATCCTGAAAGCACGCAATATCTGCAGCAATTTTGAAACCAGTGTCACACAGTTCGTTGTACAGCCCAATGTCCCGCGCCGCACCAGTCCACTTAAAGATGCGCTCGACACCCTCGCGAACGAGCGCTTCTGCATCATCGGCACCAAGGCCGCCCTGTCGCTCGCAGCGTTCGATCAATTCCTTGGCTCGCTCAGAGAACACGGTGCGCTTCGCTAGGAGCGCATCAAGGCGCACGCGTGTGGCGGCGTCAAAGCAGTCGGTCATCAACAGCGATGTGAACACTCGATGCTCAGGGTGCGCCACCGAGCGAAACGCTGTAGCGATAATGGGCTGGCTCTTTGGCCCCAGCGCCGTCATGTCATAGAAGTTGTGCGGCTCCATACCGAACACACCGAAATAGCGTGACACCCACCGATACTCGTCGGGACGACCAATGCGGATGGCACCGTGTCGTTCGCCGCTGGTCCGCTCAAGTTGCTGCGCGGTCACATGAAATCCGCGGTGCAACTTTGCGAGAAGTTCACACACCGCTTCATTGGTGGCACGATTTACCAGAAGCGCGCGGTCATAGAGCGGCACCTCAATGCCGAACATCCGGGAGAGCTCCGCGAACAAGCGATTCTGAAGGAGAATTTGATCAACGAAGTATGGCACCATGAAACCGAGTTTAGCCCCGGCACTCCCACCTATTTCTCTAAGTAATCAAGATCGCGATGAAATGTCTCATCGAGCGCAAGCGCGGCGACTATTCCAACCGCCACACAACAAATTCCCAGGGTGAGAGTGGCCTGCACAACCCCCATACCTGGCTTCATTGCCAACCAAATGGAGGTGATCGGAACCGCTATGGCTCGGACAAAGTTCGGGGCGCTGGTAGCCGCGGTTGCCCGAAGGTTGGTTCCAAATTGTTCACTGGCGGTAGTTACAAAGATCGCCCAGTACCCAGTGGAGGCGCCCACTAAGCACATCATCCAATAAAAGGACTGTTCGCTGCGGGGCGCGACTGCAAAGAACAACGCAATAGACGCGGCGAGCAATGCCAAGAACAAGAGAATGGTTCGTGTGCGACTCTGCAACCACTGCGAAATGACGCCACTAGCAACATCACCGATCACCACCCCAACGTATGCCCAGAAAATCACCTTGGCAGGCATGATCGGTTCCACGATGCCCATTGCCTTACCAATCTCAGGCCCAAAGATAAACATCACCCCGCCCACAAACCAGATGGGCATCGCAGAGAGAACCACTGCCGCAAATCGCACAAACCGACGCGGTGGCCAGAGCAACTGCAGCGGATTTCCACGCGGCACATCCTGTGTTTCGGTACTGCGAAACAGGCCGCTCTCTACAACGCCCACGCGTAGCGCTAGCAACGCAAGACCCATGACTCCGCCAATCAGGTAACACCACTTCCACTCGATGTACGTTCCAACAATGCCCGCGGCCACCGCACCCGAGAGCCCGACCGTCGCAACGATGGTGGTGCCAATACCGCGCTTAGCAGTAGGCAGCAGCTCGGCAACCAGCGTGATCCCCGCGCCAAGTTCACCGGCCAGTCCAAACCCTGCCACGAACCGGAGTACTTCGTACTGCCATACGTCGGTTACGAACGCGTTCAGAATGTTGGCCACCGAGTACAGCACGATCGACCCAAACAACACCTTGATGCGACCGAGGCGGTCGCCAAGCATTCCAAACGCAATGCCCCCAAGAAGCATTCCCACCAGTTGAATGTCGAGCAAGCGCTTGCCAACCAGGGTCAACTGTTCTGGGTCGGTGATCCCCAGCGCCTTGAGGCTGGGAATGCGGACGATAGAGAACAGCACCAGATCGAAGAGGTCAACGAAGTAGCCAAGAGCGGCCACCAACACAGCCAGCACGGTGGCGCGTGGCAACTTGGATCCCGGGTCAATAATGGGGCAAATTTCCGACGCACCAAGTGATGTTGCGGGCGTGCGAGGCGGGTGTGCAGGCATGACGCCAAGTCTAATTGTCCGCTGCGCGTTGCCGGGGTCGAACTCAGAAAAAACCAATTTGTTCCGGGTAGCCTCCCCGCGCGTGCAGGTTCGCAAGAAACCGCGTGCTCACTTACCAACACCGGCTCACTCACCACCAACTTCGAGCATCACTATGAAACACCTCACTGCTATTGCCCTAGCCCTCACATCTACCCTCGCGAGCACGGCCTGGGCACAACTCTACGATAAAGCATCTGCCTCAGAAACAGCGCAGGCTGCACAGAGCGACGCGAACGACACCACCGTCACCGCCAAGGACAAGCAGATGTTTGGCCTTTCGTGGTTTGGCTCGGACCCAGAGAATCCCCGACCGCTGTTGCAGGCGCCAGCAGAAGTACGCAGCGAGAACGGCGTATGCAAAGCGACGGTGCACATTCGTAAGCAAGAAGTGCAGGCCGGCGACCAAACACTCAATACTTCCTGCTTCAACGGTCGCTATACCGGACCAACGCTCCGCTTCCGTGCGGGCGACACGCTGGAACTCAATGTCATCAATGATGGCGAATACAACACCAACATTCACTTTCACGGGATGCAGGTGTCACCCGACGATTACGGCGACAGTGTGTTCACCATCATCCCAATGGGACATGAGTACACCTACCGCATCAAGATCCCGGAGTACCAGCAACCAGGCATCTACTGGTACCACGCGCATTCTCACCAGACCAGCCAGCGCCAAGTCATGCAGGGCGTCACCGGCATCATCATTGTGGAAGGCGCGCTCGACCGTTACCCAGCGCTCAAAGATGTCAAGGAAAGCATCGTTGTATTGCACGACTATCAGAAGGGCCTCAGTGGCGAAGTGGTCCTGGGAATTCAGATTTCCTGGCCAACCTACCGCTTGGTGAATGACCAGAAATTCCCTGATATTGAGATCAAACCAGGCGAAGTGCAGTTCCTGCGAATTGCCAATGAGTCAACCAACATTTACTACAACCTTGACTTCGGCGGTGAAAAATTCTGGGTGGTCGGCGTGGATGGCAACCCCACCGTGCAGATGACGGAAGCCACGCGTTGGCCACTGGCCGCCGGTGCACGAGTAGAAGTCATGGTGCGTTTCGACAAGCCCGGCCGCTACAAGTTGCACACCTCGGAGATTCGTACCGGACCGAACGGCGACGGGTACTCCGCTGAGAATCTCCTGACTATGGTGTGCATGGGCGATCCGGTTGCAAATCCCATCGCCCTGCCCCAGACGCCTGTCGGTCCAGTCCCACTTGATGACCTCAGCAAGGTGACGCCAGACGTGACTCGCACCATCGTCTTCAGCGAAACTCCCAACGACTTCCGTATCAACAATCGATATTTCGACGGGACGCGCATCGATCAGTTAGTTCGTTACGGCGACAACGAGAAGTGGATCGTTCGCAACTCCTCTGACGAACTGCATGTCTTCCACATTCATCAACTTGACTTCCAGATCCTGAAGATCAACGGGGTACCGCAGCCTTTCAACATGCACAGAGATACTTTCTCCATGCCGGTTCGCGGCGAAGTGGAGATCATGATTCCATTCACGCGGCCGTGCGTTGTTGGTGACTTCGTGTTCCACTGCCACATCCTCTGCCATGAAGATGGTGGCATGATGCAGAAGATCCGCGTCTACGACCCAAGTAAGCCAATGCCGCCAGTGCGCCCGGGCGACGGCTACGGACCAGAGCCGGAAGATGCACATTTGCCGCTGAAAGCTGCTGATACCAACGCCGTTGGTGGTCCATTCGCGCTGCGCGACGCACAGGGTGTTGAGTTCACTGATGACCAACTTTCGGACGGGCTGGCACTCTTGTGCTTCGGCTACACCGACTGCACCGGCGCTTGCCCCCGCAACATGGCTACCTATGCCGATGTTGCTGACATTCTCAAGACTGAGGCCAATCCGCCAGAATTGCGTTACGTCTTTGTCAGCGTTGACCCGTCACGCGATGAGGGAGCCAAGCTGAAGGACTACGTATCCAAGGCACCGGTTCCCCTGATTGCACTTACTGGTGACCCTGAAACAATCGTGCGCACCTCGCGCACGTTCGGCGCCGCGTATGAGCCACAACCAAAGCGAGCCGACGGTTCGTATACGGTTCGGCACTCCACCGACACATGCCTCGTTGGTCCGGGTGGCCGCATCTTCAAGCGCTTTGAGCTTGGAGCTGACCCGAAGGTCATCGCCGCCGCCGTCAACGAGTTTGCCACGCGTGTGCCGCGCAAGGCCGTCGCGAACGCCAGCACCCGCACCGAAGGAGGTTCCAAGTGAATATCCGAATCTCCCATCAACTCCGAGCACTCTGCGCCGCACTCCTTGCCATCGCGACATTCGCGGTGCCGAGTAACTGTTTCGCGCAGGGTGGCGGCGGTACTCCGGATCCGCGACCATTCGCACTGTTCCGTGACATGTTTGACACCTTCGGTGAGTGGCACGGACCGATCGTCAACATGGCTTACCAGCCACAGGTGCAGTACACCTACTCCGATACCCCTGGAAACAAGAACAATTTCAACGGTTCCATCGCTTGGGGTAGTTACATCTGGGTGACCCCAGAAATCAACGTCAACATCAATCTCAGTCTTGAGCAAATCGATGCGCCGAAGAATGAAGACCAATGGTTCTTCAACGGCGAAGGCATCAATGCTGGTGACATCTGGGTGCAGTGGAGCGATCAGCGAACCGGCATCTTGGCGGGACGATTTACCGCGCCGTTCGGAATTGCTCCGTTGTTACTGCCCGGATTGTTCGACCTGAACTCGGTTGGTGCTTACAACTTCGGCGGACTCATGGGAACCATGGGCACACTCTCCACGGGTGACGAAGGTGGCGGTATTCACTCGTTCAGCGTTGCAGGATTCGGTATTGATACGACCTTCATGTCGCAGAGTTACATCGTCTCCACTCCAAGCCCAACCGGGCCTGGAACCGGCGGCGGCGTAGACAGTTACTGCCTGTCATACAACGGCGTCAACATTCCGCTCATCTTCCCAACCTTGCAGGTTGCTGTGTCGTACATCGACTTCGGAACAGGCATCGGAGCGGATGCCAATCAGAAGGGCCTCTCGGCCGGATTCAACTGGCAGTACGTTGTCAACGGTGACCCCACCCAAACGCTTGATGCGGGCTACATCAGCATCGGGCCGCTGTTTGAGTACGTGAAGTTCTGGAATGTCGACGGCGTTCAGGATGCTTCGAGCGACTTCTACACACTCGGAATCATCGGAAACGCTGGCAACTGGCAGTCGGATGTTGCGCTGACTTGGAACAACACTTCAGCGACATCGGGCACGCCCTCCTATGACAACTTCCTGGCGTCAGCCAGTCTTGGTTACAACTTCTTCGGGCCACAGTCGCTCGTGGAATTTGGCTACGCGTACCAGGTGCAGGATGGGAAAATCGACAACCAAGTGGGTGTCCAAGTGAGTTTCCCAATCAATGCGCTTGAGTACTTCCCCCTCTGGAACTGACCCAATACAGCGGGCTGCACACGCGCCCCCAACCGCTTGATGCGCAATCGGTGGCTTCCCGGACTCGGGAGCCACCGATTGCTCGTATTGGCTCTGTCCCCCGAAGGCCGATGAAAGCAACTATCTTTGAACGTTGTATACGCACATCCTGAATCGCACCCCTGAAAGGAACTTCGATCTCATGGCTTCATTCATTCGCGTTGCTCCAACCATCCTTGCCTGCGTGTTTGCTGGCACGAGTGTGGCATTTGCGTCGCAATCGGGCACGGGTCAGGTTCCCCCAAAGAATCCAGGTGGCGCTGGTGAGCCTGGCGGCCCAGTTGGCCCCGGCGACGCTGGTAAACCTGGTAAGCCTGGAAAGCCTGGAAATCCAGGTGGTCCTGGTGGTGCCGGTGAACCCGGCGGCCCACGTGGTCCCGGCGGTGCAGGCAAGCCGGGCGGCCCACGCGGTCCTGGTGGCGCAGGCGAACCCGGTGGCCCACGCGGTCCTGGTGGTGCGGGTGAACCCGGCGGTCCACGTGGTCCCGGTGGCGCAGGTGAACCCGGCGGCCCACGCGGTCCCGGCGGTGTAGGTAAGCCCGGTGGCCCACGCGGACCCGGTGGCGCAGGTGAACCTGGTGGTCCACGCGGCCCTGGTGGCGCAGGTGAACCCGGTGGCCCACGCGGCCCTGGTGGCGCAGGTGAACCCGGTGGCCCAGCAGGTCCAGGCGGCGCTGGTAAGCCAGGTCGACCAGCCGGTCCGGCTGGTCCGGGCGGTGCTGGAAAGCCAGGCGGCGCTGGAAAGCCGGACGGTGCAGGCAGGTAATCAGCCCGCGTGCTCGCATGACGCGCACAACGTCTGACATGACAACAAACAAGTTGCCGCACTTCATCACAAGTGCGGCAACTTTATTTTTCTGAGTTCACTTCACACCGTTGCAACCATGCTCGCGTCAGCGAATCGTCCCGGCGGGGGCATCAAGGAGCCATCCAGTGCACAAGTCATTGCCGAACACCTTCTGATTGTCAAGCACCCACACCACCTGTTTCGCCCGTGTGACCTCAACCATCTGCGGATTCGATTCTCCAGCATGCGTGTTGCCGATCACCACGTTTCCATTAGGAAGGACCTGCAAACTGGTAACCCAGCACAGATGGATTGGGCGACCATCGGCTCGCTGCAATTCGTCGCGCTCGATGGACCACACTACCTTGCCCGCAGGCGTGACCTCAATCACGCGATTGTTGTTTCCGCCGCCGATGAGCGTGTTTCCATTCGACAGCCGAAGCGCATTGAATACGCACGTTCCGTGACCATCGTGCCCGCCGGTTGCTGGTTGATTGTTGAGGTCAAGCACGTACTCCCACACCACGGCGCCCTGGTGGTTGTACTCGCGCACGCAACCAAGGCCCTCGTGACACACGAGGTATGTATCGGAGGCAGTCTTACGAACGCGACGGGTATCGCGATGCGCATCTAGATGCTCAACACGCATCGGCACACTGGTACGAACGGCGCCCTGCGCATCCACTTCAATGATTCGCACATTTCCAGTCTCGGCAATCATGGTGTTACCGTCGGGCAATCGTTCAAACGCGTGGATCTCTACCGGGCCGGTGTACGGCGCCACGGCAACACTCGTCCATTGCCACACCACTTCCTTCGATGGCGTGATCTCAACGATCCGGTTCGGCGCTGGGTGAATGAGCATGTTGCCGTTCGGTAACGCTGCAAGGTCATGCGAGTTGTGCGGGCAGGGAACCTGCCACTGCAACGTTCCGTCCACGGCAACGATCGATACCGCACCGCGATCCTGACCCAGGATGCGGTGGGTTACCGGGACGGCAGCGGCTTGCGCGTCACGGGCGGATGCGCTCGAGGGTGCCGCGCAGGACGCAAGAAATACGCTCGAATAGGCGATAAACGCGGTCGCGACGGCTTTGATGATTCGAGGCATAGCGCGGAGGCTAGCGGTGCTCATGCCGCTGCCCACGGCAGGCAATTTGGGAATTACGGCAATTCCATGAAATCCATCGCGGGCGGGGTGCGTTTCACTGCTGCTCATGGCCTGCAGCCGTGACAAACGCAATTCCTGCCGACGAATCCTTGTCCCCTCCGACAAACTTCAGGCAAATCCTCATTACCGAAAGGAACATACTGATTATGAACACGAAAGCATTCACATTCATCGCGCCGGCATTCCTCGCACTTTCACTCGCAGCGACTGCGGTGGCAATTGCGCCCCCAGCGGGCGACCCACCAGTCCCACCGGCAAATGGTCCTGGCGGACCAGGTGGACCAGGACAGGGACCAGGCGGTCCCGGTGGCGCCGATGGCGAAGGTCGCAAGCGCCCAGACTTTAAGACGCTCGACAAGAATGGCGATGGCTTCATCACCGAGGATGAAGTGCCCGCCAAGGCGTGGGAACGCATGAAGGGCGCTGACAAGAACGGCGACGGCAAGATCTCCGAAGAGGAACTGCGTCAGGGTGGCAAGGGACGCGGTCGCGGCGAAGGCGGTCGTGGACCGGGCGGGCCAGGCGGACCAGGCGGTCCTCCTCCGGGCGGCAAGGGCGGCGATACTCCACCAGCTCCACCGGCTCCTCCAGCACCTCCCGCTCCTCCAAAGGCCTGAGCGCGCTGACTGAACAAGTCTCAACCATCTCAACATCAAACGCCGCCGCGAGTCACTCGCGGCGGCGTTTGCATTCACCGAAGCACAAGTCATTGCACTATCGTCCACGCTTTCCAGTCCACTTCCTACAGGAATCACCCATGAAATTCACCACCATCATTCCCACTGCTCTGGCAGCACTTCTGGCCGCAAGTGCACTTACTGGTTGCAGCAAGACCGTTGACTACACCGGATATATCCCAAAAACGGTGGCACTAAAAGCGGATGGCGATCAGCGCAAGGATTTCCGATTGAAGGATCTCGACACTACCCGCTTTGGCAAGGTAGTCATCGACCCGGTGGTCACGCCCGATGGCAATGCCTACGGCGACCTGACTGCTGATCAATTGCAAAACCTGCGAACGCTGCTACAGGAAGCGTTGGCAAAGTCATTCGGAACTGGTGTCGGAACTGGCGACCGCACGCTGGTGATTCGCGCGGCAATTACCGGCGTGAAGCCCAACCAGCCGTTGCGCAACATCGCTCCACAAACGCAGATTCTCAAGGGCGGCTACGGCTATGCCGGCGCCGAGCTCTATGCAATGGATGGCGCAAACGGACCAGTGGTCGCTGCGCTGATGCAAACGCATGACACGGATCGATTCGGCACCGAGAAACTCTCTGCGCTGGGTACCGCCGAGAAAGCCTGCACGGAATGGGCTGAGACGTTCCACGAACTCATTATCAAGAAGTGATCGTCAGTGATGACGTTCGCGCACGCATGACCACATGATCGCGGGTCCTTCATCAATTCCATCGCTCCCCGAGCAGGTTGCGCGCTACCTTGATGGCGCCGATCTGCTCGGGCGAGCGGGACAAGCGTTTCAACTTTCAACGGTTGATGAGGCAGGCTGGCCGCGCAGTGCGCACTTGTCGATTGGTGAAGTGCTGGCCACCGATGCGCACCATCTGAACCTCTGCCTGTGGGCGCATTCCGGTACATGCCGCAATATGGTGCGCGATGGACGCGCCACTCTTTCGTTGGTGCTCGACGGGGGCGTCTTTGAAATTCAACTGCGCGCCACGCCGGTTGCAGCGCCGCAACAACGCTCGGCCGCTACCGCCATGATGCCCGGCGACCACACAAATGAGCCGCAACTGGCGTTTTTTCGAGCCACTGTTGAATCTACGAGAGAACATCGGGCAAAATATGCCGAGGTAACTGCGGGAGTCTCCTATCGTCTGCACTCACCCAACGAGGTGCTGGCGCGGTGGGCCGCGCAGATCTCTTGGCTTCGGAACATCACCTGAACGGCGCGAAGTATGCAACGAATCATCATCGGTATCACCGGCGCCTCGGGCACGATCTACGGCATCCGCGCCCTGGAACTTCTGCGAGCTGTCGGGGTGGAGACACACTTGGTGTTGTCACCATCCGCCGGTCGGACCATTACTGAAGAAACTGACTTCACCATCGAGCAGGTCAAGAGTCTTGCCACCGTGGTGCATGGCTTCAAGGACATTGGTGCATCGATCGCAAGTGGTTCGTTTCAAGTCGATGGCATGCTGGTTGCGCCGTGCTCTGTAAAGACCCTCGCCGGAATTGCGCATTGCTTCGATGATGAACTCATTGTGCGAGCCGCGGATGTGCAACTCAAGGAACGACGCCGGGTGGTACTGATGTTCCGCGAGACGCCATTGCATGCAGGGCACATTGCCATCATGGAACGCGCTACCCTCAACGGAGCCATCGTCATGCCGCCGGTGCCGGCGTTCTATCACCGGCCCAAGTCAATCGATGACATCGTGAATCAATCAGTCGGCAGAGCGCTCGATCTGTTTGGAATTGACGTCAAAGTCGTACGACGCTGGACTGGGCAAGGAACCAGCGACGAATGAGCGCTGCGTCAGTTGCATCCTGCGTTTACCAATGCCCACGCGCAGGCATCACGGTGCAGTCCAACACTAAATCCGTTGGCTCAGTAATCCCCGGCGGCTGACTGAACGAGAAGAACAGAGGTCGTGCAGGATCCCGCCGCGCTAACCAGGGTTCGGTGCTGTCAATCAGGATGGTCTGTGCGGGCGGAAGTACGTACTGCCCGTAGGTTCGGTCCAAAACACAACTTGCTGGGAAGAAAATAACCCCGGCGCATGCGTTGCCTTCGGCACGCGGGGCAACCGATTTCTGAAATGCAAGAATGGACTCGTTGGCCATCCGCGTGCACTTCCAAGTGATTTCCGACTGATGTGCCCGCCCCGCTAGACCAATTGCGCCGATTCCAGCGAGTGCGGCCGTAGCGACGACTGCAACCGATCGACAAAGTGCGCGCTCGTCTGCAGCAACAGGATTCCAGAGCGCAACGACCGCAGCGGCAAACAGAATCGCTGTGCCCGCATTGGCGCCCATGCAATACAACTCAGACACACTACCCATCGGAATGGTGGCGGCGGTGCTAGCGAATGCAACCACGGCAAGGAGTGTGGCGGTAAGCAACATCGACGGCCCATGCACGCGGCGATGAAACAATGCGAACCCAATCGCTGTAACTATCACGCCAACCACCAGCGCAATGGCCAATAGCGGCAACACGCGCAAGATAATCGGCGCGTCGTTGTCGGTGAGCACATGAAAGGGTCCATTGCCCAGACATCCAGCAATGGTCATTGCCGAATTCACCAGAACATTCAATCCGAGTTCCGCCTGATAGCGCGCTCCAGGATCAGCCTTTGCCGCACTACCAAGCGCACCAGTTACCACGCGAGCCGCCATGTGTGCCACTGGCAGCACAACGGTTGGCAACAGTATCAGCGATGTCCGCCACATGGCACTTCGATCGCGCAAGGCGCACCACACCATGGCAACGATGGTGGCTGTTCCGATCGCGGCGCTCCAACCGTACATGGTTTCCTTGACATTGACGCCTATGGCAAAGACCACTGCCAGCCAGATGAGATCGGACCACGCGTTGCGCCCCATGCGTGCCGCCGCAAATGCCCGCCACGCGAGGAGCATTCCCCACGCGCCAAGTGCAGCGCTCCACGTTTGCGATGCCGCATCCATCTGCCATGCGGCAGTGGTGGCGGGCGGTGAAAGTCCAATCCACAGCAGTGCGATCGGCGCCACTGCGCGGTTTCCAGGCGCCACTCGATCTGCCAATCCCACCACTGCCCATGCCAACACCACCAAGGCGAGCGCCTGCACCGGCATAACTAACCCGCACGCCAACGTGGTGGCATCACAGGAAGCGCTCACGATGATCTCCAATGGTCGGAAGCTGGCTGAGTGCGTCCACGCGTCGCACACGCGATCCCACACTGGCAGTGCGCACGACGGCTCGCGCAGAAACTTGATGTCGTCGTTGGTTGCAACGATCCCTGCCCACACGGGCCACAGAATGATGAATGCACCCACGAGCAATGCGGCAACCCAGAGAACAACAACGGCGCGCGCATTCCGCACTGGCAACTTTTCCGCTACTCCTGCCATCAGCCGTTCCGTTTAGCAAACGCGCCCATGAAGTCTGCCAACACTTCGCAGCCCTTCGCCGGGAAGGCGTTGTAAACGCACGCACGGATACCGCCCCACTCGCGATGACCGCGCAGTCCGCACAGTCCTTCGCTCTCCGCTTCCGCTACAAATCGGTCCACATGCGCCTCACTGGGCAGTTGGAAACTAATGGACATGTCGCTGCGACAATCCGCGCGCATGGACGGACGGTAGAAGCCGCCGCTGCCGTCAATCGCCCTGTAAATGTGTGCCGCCTTGGCCGCATTGCGCGGGCCAAATGCCACCGGTCCGCCAAATTCATGGGTCCATTGTGCCATGAGGCCAATCACACGGACGCCAAAGGTCGGCGGCGTATTCGGGCGTGACTCAGTCTTGGCAAAGTTTGCATAGCTGAGCATCGGTGGCAGCGAAGTATCAGCGCGCTCTAAGAATGACTTCTTTACAAGCACCATGGTGATGCCACTGGCGCCCAGATTCTTCTGGCCACTTGCAAAGAGCAATTCATGCGCATTGAGGTCAAACGGTCGCGAGAAGATGTCGCTGGTTGCATCACACACCAACGGCGCAGCCACACGCGGTGGCCGCGCAAACTGTGTGCCTTCAACCGTATTGTTCGAGCAATAGGCAAAGTACGCAGCGCCAGTGCAGTCTGCAATTTCAGAGTCCGATGGAACGTGATCGAATCGGCAAGTTGCGCCATCAAACACCTTCTTGGTTGGGCGAACACACGCTGTTTCCTTCTCACCCTTGTGCGACCAAAGCCCCGTGTCTGCAAAGGCAACCCACGGTTGTTCTGCGCCAGCCTTGGCCTTGGGAACAAAGTTCATGGCGATCAATGAGAAGTGCTGCATCGATCCGCCCGGGAGGAACAACACTTCCCAGTCGGCACCAACGCCCGCACACGCGCGGACACTTGCAAATGCATCGGCCAAGATCCGGTCGTAGGCCGGACCGCGGTGGCTCAACTCCAGAAGGCCCATGCCGCTGCCATCAAAGTCGGTGATCTCGTCGCGAAGTTGCGCCAAGACGCTCTCTGGCATGCACGCCGGACCGGCAGAGAAGTTGTAGACACGGCCAAGGCCGGGAGTAGTGGGCGGTTCTGGATGACGCATGGCGGTGGCTGCTGTTGCTGTAGACATGGGATTGAAGTGAGATAGTACGGCGGGTGCTCTCGGCATCGACGGGGAGAAAAACCGGTAAAAAAAGAAAAGCCCCAGAGCACTCGGACGTGCTGGGGCATCGGGGCAAAGGCGCACCACCATACAAACCGTGGCAGCCTCCACATGTGATAACGCAATTCAGCGTTACCACCCATCACGGCACCTCCGAAAAAGCCAATTATTTTTACACCGGATCGCCTGGGCCTGATTATCAGAGGCTAATTTGCCAACCAACTCAGGAATTGGAAGGATCCGTGATGGTTGGCAAGTGTGAATCTCGTGTTCATCTATGTAGTGCATCCCCACACCCTTCCAATCCCCCGTTCTGCCCACTCCATGCGAATGATGTTCCTCGCGGCTGAGGCTTCGATCATGGTGGGTGGTGAATCACTGGTTCGACGCGAATTGCTCCGCATCAATGACGGCGATCGTCGCTTTGAATTGCGACCGCACGGCACCCCTGGAAGCGTGTGCCTAGACCTGGCACCCGGCCTCATGCATGCCACCCTTTCCGGCCACGACCGCGCCACCCTTGAGGTGGAATGGATTGTTACAGACGGCAGCGCCGTCGCGCTTGATGCTTGGGCGATGTGCGGCCGCCAGTCTTCGCAGGTGTCGATTCTTGACGCTTTCGGACAGCTGGTGATCCCGGACCTGACCGCACGCGATCCAGCCATGCCCCCGATGGTCTTCACAGCCGGCCGATTCTTACTTCGTGCCGAGACCGTTAATGGTCCGCTGGTCTTGCGCGTTGGGCAGTCAACAAGCTGCGTACCGATGCGCGCCGCAGTCTGACTCACAATGACCGGGCATGACGACACCCACGGGCGAAAAGCCCGCGGGAGTTCACCGCGGGCTCGCTCTGCGAATTCCAATCAGATATTTGCCCCGCGGAAGTCACTCACCGGATCACACTACCGGTATCTATCTCATCAGTCAGTCCATCTGCGCCAGGGCTACCTGAAGCTGTGCAGCAAAGAGCTGAACCGTCTGCGGGCGTTGCACTGGATCAACATTCAGTGCCGCATGGATCACTTCTTCGATCGCACCGCTGAGTGCTGGAACAACTTCAGAAAGCAGCATGCGGCGTTCAAAGAGCACGGCCTTCAAGAGTGACATGGCTCCGCGGTCCTCAACCTCATAGGGCAGGCGACCAGTGAGGAGCTGGAACAACACCAGCGCTGTTTGATAGACATCCGTGGCAGGCCCGATGCGGCTCGCCTTGCCATCTGCTTGCTCCGGGCTCATGTAAGCGAAAGTGCCAACAATGTTGCCGGTTTCGGTGTGGAAGCCCGTGCGATTGCCATCTTCACGCGTCAAGCGCGCAACACCGAAGTCCACCAGATGAACCTGACCGTCAGTATTCACCAAGATGTTGTGCGGCTTGATGTCGCGGTGAATCACACCAGCGGCGTGTGCGTGTTCTAACGCGTCCAACACTTGCAAGACAGCGGCAACGCGCTCCTGCGGAGAGAGCGCGTGACTGGTGCACCACTCATCGATGCGCTGACCTTCAACAAAGTCCATCGCTAAGTAAATCTGCCCGTCCTGGGTCTGACCCGTTTCATGAAGACGAACGATGCCTGGGTGTGAAAGGCGCGATAAGACTCGGCTCTCTTGGCGGAACCGAAGCAGTGACTGGCCATTGGAGCCCGAATTCATGACCTTCAGCGCCACGCGAGCGCCATTTTCAAGGCAGATTGCCTCAAACACTCGGCTGGAACCACCGGAGCCAATGCGCTTGACGATCTTGAAGCCAAGGACTTCTGGGAAATTCTCTGCCGCTTCAGCGTGGCGGCTGTCCGGATCACGATCCACCGGCATATCAAAGGGAACTTCGTCTGCAGCGAGCAGTGCCAACACTTCTTGTCGAGCGTCTGAATCGTCTGCGCACTCGGCCTGAAGATATGCACCGCGTTCAATGGTTGGCATATCGATGGCTGACTCAAAGAGTCGGCGCACGGTGCTCCAGCGACTTGGGGTAACGAGGCTCATGAAGTGGCTCGATCCGTATTGGTTTCAGCAGCGATAAAGGCTGAAACTTTGGTCAGGTCGGTGTTTCGGCCGTATTGCTTTTCAAGGAACACCCGCGCAAAGCGCCAATCGCGCTCGGCGGTCGGCACACTGGTACTGAGCAACCGAGCCACGTGGTCCATCGACATGCCGCCGAAGATTCGTAATTCAGCCACGCGAGCGGCACGCGCATCGACGAGTGCCAGTGATTGCATGGCGTCTTCAAGCTCAATGACTCCCATTGCATTGCCCGAGCCATCCTCTGGGTCAAAGAATTCAACTGAGGATCCACGCTTGCCAGCGCCGCGCTTCTTGCTCTTGCGCTGCCGAGCGTGGTCCACCAAAACGCTGCGGAGCACCGTGGCTGCTGTAGCAAAGAAGTGTTCTTCGCTTTCAAAGTCCGTTGATTCACGATCCGCAAGTTTGAGGAATGCCTCGTGCACGATCGCAGTGGACTGAAGTGTGTGTCCTGCTGGCTGAGCGCGCATGAACATCGTCGACAGCTCTTTGAGCCTGACGTAGATGGTCTCGAACAACTCAGGGAGACTTGGACCATCCGAAGCGGACGGAAGCGGCAGGGATGACATAGCAGGCACTCCAGGAACCAACAGCGATCCCGTCCGATACACGCGTTCGGACGCAACCACTAAATCTCCTGTTCCTACTCTCCTGTCAATCGGTGCCGCGCAACCAGCACTCTGTAATGGTGCCGCGATTCTGGAACAAGTCAAGGAAGTGCGTGCCCCGTTCCGCGAAAGAATTCGCATTCGGCCGAAATGAACAATGATTCTGCATCGCAGCGGCGCAATTACTTGCCCACAAGGGGCTTCCGTGCAAAAAAATTCCCAGCCCCAAGCGTTGAAGCGCGGGGCCGGGACCGACTTTGCGCCCTTTACTCGTGAGAGTCGGGCAGCAGAATCGGAGAAAAGGGGCAAAGGTGAACGGCGTTATCAACACACACCTCGGATACCTCTATAGGCGTGAACACGGCACATTGTGAATCAGTCGACCTGAGGACATTTCAAGAATTTCTTCACTTCAGCACATTCCGTGATGGGTGGAGGCCGCAGGTTGCGTTCATAGAAGAGGAGCAGCGATGTGCCCCGAGTGGGCACTCTCCGTCAGGCTCCAAAAGCCACTCCCTTCGCGCGCCCGGCAGGGTTGCGCGGAGAAACAAACGCCCCCTGGAGTTACACGCCTCCGGGGGGTTGTTCTTTTTTAAGGGCATATTCCGTAAGTGGCGGTTGTGTTGACCACCGCCCGATCCGATGATCGAGCGAGAGGCGTTCCATTGGGCTGGTACCCAAGTGCGCCTCGGCTGATAGGAAAGGAACGATCCAATGATGAACAACAAGAAACTCCAAGCAAATGAATTGGCTTCTGTGCAGGGTGGCGGAGCAACGGCTACCGCAAAGCCATCGGGCTTAGCCAAGGCAAGTAGCGGTCGAGTTGCCCCCAAGGCGGTCAATCTGGGCGCGAAGAAACGCTGAACGGTGCCACGGACACGCTAAAAGTCATGGGCGGCGCACCGCTGTTTGGGGTGCGCCCCGATGCATTTAGGCAACTGAGGGGCGGTCTGCCTCAAGCAACTGCCGCCGCACCAATTCGCGGAACGATCCTTCGGCGGATGCCAATTCATCAAAGCGTCCAGTCTGAACTACCTCTCCGGCCGAGAGCACATAGATGCAATCGGCAGCACGAACCGTGCTCAGGCGCTGGGCAATCACAATTCGGGTGACCTTGCGCTCTTCCAAACTGCGCGAGACACATGCCTGTGAAACTTCGTCGAGCGCGCTGGTGGCCTCGTCAAGCACCAGGATGCGCGGTTGTGTCACAAGCGCGCGCGCAATCAACAGTTTCTGCAGCTGCCCGCCTGACAGCGTGTGCTCGTTGACGAAAGTGCTCATCTGCATGGGCATTTCACGGATGTCTTCCGCAAATCCGGCTGCCTCCGCTGCAGTCCACGCTTCCTCCTTGGAAAGGAGCGTGGCACCCACAATATTTTCGAACATCGTTCCCGGAATCACGCGCGCGTGCTGCCCCACGACGCCGATTTGCCGACGCACCGAGACCAAATCTAATTTTGCCAAGTCCTTGCCATCAAAGAGGACCTTTCCTGCCGTCGGGCGGCGCAATCCCAGTAGCAACTGCGCAAGCGTGGACTTTCCGCTGCCCGATGCGCCGACGATGGCAATGAAGTCGCCAGCGGCAACTTCAATGGAAACCCCTCGGAGTACCTCGTCTGCAGAACCCGCATAGGCAAATCGAATGCCTTGAATTGACAAGCTGCCAGAGAGTTGCCCGGCGCTTTCTGCTCCGGAATCAGACTCGGGACGTTCTTCAAGAATCGGCAGCAATCGACCCATCAATGGCGCGATTTCCGAAATGTCGCCGATGGCGTAACCAAGCGAAGTGATCGCTGCAAGCGCTGCGAGGAATGCGGCATTGAAGGCCATAAAGGCCGGAACTTGCACTTCTTTGCCACCAGCGATCGCGCCGAAGCGCCACCACAGGAAACCTGCGGCAGCAAATGGCACAGCGACGGCCAGCACGCGCAATTGCGCACCCACAATGGCGGCGCCGTACATGGCACGGCGCTCGGGTCGGTAGCGGTGCAACCACTGCAGTAACGCGTGCTCCTCGGTTCCGGTAGTACGAATTCGATCAATACCGTCGAGTAATTGCAGCGAGAAACCACTGAGCTTTCCACTCCGCTCGGCAGCGTCAGCGGCGAACCGCGCTTGCCGACCGGCAACAACAGCGGTAACAGTAAATACCCCAAGGAACAGAAGTGCCGACACAGCGGCCGCCAGCGGATCAATGGCTGCCATCAGTAGTAAATACGTCAGCGAGAACACCCCGCTTACTACTGAGACAACCATGGTTCCGGTGACGCGACGCTGCACTTCCTCAATGACACCCAGCCGCTGCGCGAGATCGCCAACCGAATATCTTTGGAAGAACGAGAGTGGCAATTGCAGCGCACGGAGGATGATCGAAGATGAACCACGCATCATGGCGCGCGTCTCAGTGCGGAGCAGAAGGAAGCGCGTCACCAGCTCGCACGCGGCAACCGCAAACAGCGTGGACGCAAGCACAAGTCCCAGGTGCAGAAGTGAGACCGGATCGCCACCCGGAATGACCCGACTCACTAGGAGTCCAGTGGCAAATGGAATCAACAGATTGAGCGCGCTTGCAGCAAGAGACACCAGCGCGGCGAGCCAGAGGTCATGCGATGAGCCGCGCAGCAAGAAGGCGAACAAGGCGCGCAGCGTGACTGTTCCGACCGGCAATGGCGGCGCAAACACCACCGCTGCGCGCTGCAGCAATGCTGCCTGCTTGGCGTCGACTTTGCAAAGTCGCGGAGGTTGGCCGGGTAGATACATAAACGCGCGATAGCCGCTCCAGCGACCGGGTACGAGTGCTACCGGCGTTCCATCGAACGCGGTCACCAGCAGTGGACCGAAGTTGCTCTTCCACCACTCGTCCGCGAGCAGCACATGCCGACATCCAATACGCGCCGCCTGTGCAAACGACTCCGCTGATGCCAGCATGGAATCGTTTGGGATTCGGCGCGGAATGCTTGCCAGCGGAACTCCCGCCGCAACGGCAATGTGACGGCACGCGCGAAGTAGTGGATCAACGTGGGGATCAATACTCAGCACTTCGTTGTGATCAGCGAAGACCGATCCGAGCATGCGCGCGTAGCGATCGCGTAGTGCGGCTGATTGATGTGATCTGCCGCGGGCAGCGTCAGCCATGGCGGTAGCGTCGGCGGCAGCAATCCCACTTGCATACGTAAGCAGCCTGCGCAGCGGATCACTTTCGCATTCAGTGGCAAAGCGTGCATCAATCGGCAGCATGACCCGCGCAAATGCATCGGTACCGTCGGCAATTGCTTCCTCAACACCCAAGCCACGGGCAGGCGCCGTGACGACCTTGGCGCGGCCATCCGGCACAGCAACAAGCGTGGTATCTGCTCCCTGCAAATGCGTCAGCAGTGATGGAAGTATGCCACCGGGTGCAACGGTACCCAGATAAATGCGGCGACCAGGCGTTCCATCAAGCCTTCGACGAGCAACAAACACGCTAATCATGCCCGCAGCGACTGCGAGCGCGCGCGGCTCGGAGCCCAAATCCATATGGTCGCGGCCGTCAACGTGCCGCTCCGTGCTGCCCAAATCAATAAAGATGGTCGCTGCACCGTTGAGCATCAGCCCTGTCCTCCACCACGAACAAACGCCACATAGACGCCATTCAGCGCCATGAGCTCTTCATGCGAACCGCGTTCAACGATTACTCCGCGGTCAAGCACCACAATCTCGTCGGCATCGCGAATGGTGCTCAGGCGATGCGCAATCACCAAACATGCGCAGCCGCGACGACGCAGCGCGCGATCGATCTGCGATTCGGTGGTTGCATCAAGCGACGATGTGGCCTCATCAAGAATCAAGATAGATGGGCGACGCGAAAGTGCCCGAGCAATTTCCACGCGCTGCGCTTCTCCACCCGAAAGATTGATGCCGCCTTCAGCAATCATCATGCCCAGACCACCACGCGCCTCAATGAATCCAGCCAAGCCGGCATCGTCGGTTGCTTCGCGCATCCATGCATCGGGAATGAGCGGATCCCACATGGATAGGTTGTCGCGCAGGCTGGCGGCGAAGAGAATTGGTGTTTGCCCCACCACTGCAATGGCTGTGGCGCGCTCGTGCCGGGGGACCGAAGCGAGTGGGCGACCATCAATGAGCACCTCACCGGACCATGGCGAATAAAGACCGGCTGCAAGTTTGGCGGCCGTGCTCTTGCCGGAACCAGTGACGCCCACAATGGCAACACGATGACCAGGCGCAATGCGTAACGTGAAATCGCGGATCAGTGGTTCGGCTGATTCGCTGTAGCCAAACACAACATTGCGGAATTCCAAGGCGTCAGCGGCCAGCGCCGGCTGTTGGTGTGGCGCGGAGCCCCCCGCACTGTGCGCTGCCACGACCAACTCGACTGGCTCAACCGGCAACGCCAACGGATCGCGCGGATGCCTGAGGACATCATCAATGCGTGCCATCGTGGCATTCAATGTTTGAATCTCTTGTCCAAGCGATGCAAGTTCCAATACCGGTCCCATGGCAACAACCAGGATTGCCTGAAACGCTAGCAACGAACCAATGGTGATATGCCCCTGCATGACCTGCCATCCGCCAAATGCCAGGACAATGGCAGACACCAGCAGAGAAACTAAGAATTCTGGCGCTGCGGTGAGTGTCGTTGATAAACCTTCGAGCGCCTGTGCGGAGGTTGCGGCGCGTGCATTGGCGTCAGCAATACGTGCAAAGAGATCGTTCTCACGCCCAGAGGATTTCACTGTTTCAATAGCGGCCAGACCCGCAGAGAGAGTTCCAGCGCCAAGACCGATATCTTTTTCGAGCGTCCGCGTGCGATCGATCAATGCGCGCCCGGATCGAATCACAATGAGAATGACCGCCGCGATAATGCCCGTTGCGATCAGGGCGAGGTGCGTATCAATGACAAACAGCGCAATAATGAACAGCGTGGAAGTGAGGAGCCCAACGAGCGCGGGGGCAATCTTTGAAGCAAAGGCACCCGCTAAGAGTTCAACAGCATCAAGCCGCTGCACAATGTCACCGGTGTAACGATGCGAATAAAAGTCCACGGGAAGCCGAAGTAAGTGATCAAAGAATCGAGCCGCACCGGTAACGGCTAGGCGCTGTTCAAGCTTGGCGAGTAGCTGCTGTTGAACATACGCAAGTACCGCGCTGACCACCATGGCAGCAAGGGTCAGCAAGACCATGGGCAGTAACCAACCGCTCGCGCCTTCAAGGAGAACACGGTCGACATACACCGCGCCGAGGGCGGGGAGCGTAAAGGCGGGAACCGCGAGCAAGACGCCGCACGCAGCGGTTGCTGCTACTACGCGCCAAGACCCACGCATCCGCTCCACTAACGCTTCACGAACTCCGCGGGTCCGCCCGCCGCGGCGGAACTCAGCGGTTGGTGTCAATTCCAGCACAACGCCGGTGAATTTTTCATCGAACTCAGCGGCGCTGACCCAACGATGCCCGATGGAAGGATCCATGATCCGCCACCGACCGCGGCTCCACCCTTCGAGCACCACAAAGTGATCAAACCCCCAATACAGAATCCCGGGGAGTTGCAAGTCTCGCAGTTCGGCGCTTTCAACACCGTAACCCTCGCACTTGAGTCCATAGTTGCTGGCTGCAGCGGTGAGCTGCAATGCACTGCTTCCATCACGACTGACGCCGCATACGCGCCGCGCTTCCTCAATGGAAATGTGTCGACCGTGAAAGGCAAGAATTGACACGAGGCATGCAGCACCGCACTCCACAGCATCCATCTGAACGATGGTTGGCGCAGTAACGACCCGGAGTCCCGAGGGTCGAAACGCCGCAGGATGAGTGGCCCGAGTTGCCGGAGATTTCCGTGCGGCATCCGTCACTGCAGGGGTACCTCTACCGTGCGAAGGGGTGCTACCAGTCGGTTCATCAACCACCGAAAGCCTGCTGAAGCCGTGGAATGAGAAGAGAAATCGGCGCTATGTCTTCAGTCACAATATCAACGTCACAGAGCATGCCGGGCGTGAGTTGCTTGGGGTATCCAGTTCCACCCGTCCATCGCAAGCCGCTTGGTGAAGCGGTATCCAACTCCAGGTCAATGACCGCCGACACGGTTCCACCGTCGCGTCGCTCAATATCTTGGGCAACGTCCGAACTATTAATAATGCTAAGGAAGTTCTCCCGCGTTCCGACCACTGCATCCACATCGCGCACGACAGAACTAATCACTCCAAAGCGATCACGATCCGCAATGGATAGTTCAACAAACGCGTGCATGTCCTTTTGGACACGCTTGCCTTCGGTGAGCGGAAAGAATGCGTAGCAGCGCAGGCGGCCATCGCCAACATCAGAAATGATTGCTACGGTGTTGCCCTTATGCACTCCATCGCCTGGACTGCAGGTGAGCTGCACTAACTTGCCAGCGCGCGGCGCAATGACATGTTGTTCGTCTGCCATACGCGCTGCGAGTTGGCCAATCAAAGCATCTGCATCGGAAATGGCATTCTCGCGGCGCTGTTGATCTTGCTGGCGACGGGTGCTGGCTTCCGTACGCTCGGCCTGAATGCGGAGTAATTCGCTCCGTGCCTCAGAAAGTGCGCGTTCGATCTCCAGGGTTGCGTTGGAAATCGTCAGCAATTCAGACTCTGGCAGCAGTCCTTGGCGTACTCGAGCTCGTTTTGCTTCAACAGCCTGGTTGAATTCAAACGCGATGGCTGCGGCACGATCAATGCGGTGGCGACATTCACTGTCGCGGATATCCATTGATGCAGTGAACGCAGCAGTGGCCACATCTTCTGCCGCGGTCAGGTTGGCATCTTGCTCGCGCAATCGTGCAGCGGCATTTTCGGCATCGATCCGCTGTGCTTCCAAAAGTGGATTCGCAACCACCGCCAGCACTTGCCCTTGCACAACACGGTCGCCAGGCTTAGCAAGCAAATCACCGATGCGTCCATCGGCAGGCGCTTCCGCCGCCACCACCAGGGAGCCTTCGATCAAGATTCCAGTACCGCGGACGGTCAGCGGAATCGACCCGAAGAATCCCCACGCGGCAAACGCTGCCACCACTGCGCCTGCACCCGCTACGAGCACCCACAGGCGTGCCGACACTATCGGAGCTACACGGTTGATGCTCTCCGGACTCGATGCGGAGTCAACGGCGCGTTCTCGGAAAATGTGGTCTTCACCGTCCATGGAGTCGACCGCTGCATCCTAGCCAATTGCGATGACTCGCCTCATGTCCGCGCTTGCCATCCATACCGCTCGTATCGGTGAGTAAAGGTGCCATCCGGGCGGAGGTCAAGGACGCCGTATCCCTCTGGAATGCCTTCCACCGAGCCCTTCCACCACGATCCACAGACCGCGCCGTCGCAGATGTAGGAGATGCCGTCAATCATGCAGTGGTCAAGGAGGTGAACATGACCGCTGAGGCAAACTTTGACATTTCCAGCCTGTTTGAAGAGGTCGTGAAGCAGCGTGGCGTCGGTGTGCATTTCGCCGTGATAGATGACGGTATCGGTGCCAACGTGCTCGCGGGAACGGGGCGCGCCATAGGTGAGTGCCGTCAGTGAAAGAATCGGAATGTGCGAAACCACTGCAATTGGCATGGATTTTGGCGTAGCAGCCAGCGTTTGTTGCAGCCATTCATACTGCGCATCATCCAGATAGGCCGTGTAGCGATCGCCCTTCGGTTGCACGCTGTCAAGGCAAATGAATCGCCATGGACCATGATCGAACGTGTAATAGTTGCGAGCGACTCCAAAGAGATCACACGCGAAGCGCTTGCCCCAGTCTGCCTCCGTACCCGTGGATTCGCTCTTCGTGCGATTCCAACCAAGGATGTCGTGATTTCCAGTGACGTGATGAACGGGCACCCCGCACTCACGCTTGAGTGTGCCTTGGAAAATGGTGCGCAACTGCTCCGCCCGGGCCCGCTTCGCTTCGAACACATCCATCACTGCATCACCGCCCGTGATGATCAGATCGGGCTTCATGGACTGCGCGTGATTGAAAGCGCTGGCCATGCCCGCCTCGGCACCAAGCTCTGGCTGCACATGGATATCGGTGAGATGTGCGAGACGGATGGTGCCGGGCACCGTGCTGCCCGCAGGCACTGCCTCTCCGGCACTTGGTGTGACGGTGGTCGACTGGACAATCGGCAGCGCGTGTCCGGCAAACGCTGTGCGCATTGATGACAGCACGCTCGCACCGATGATGGCGTTGCGAAGAAAGTTACGGCGACCGGCTGTGACCGCGGGGGCGGCACTGGGTACGGGCGCGTGCGTGGGTTCCGATGCGGCGGGAAATGGCTGTTCCATGTCATTCGTATACAGGCTTCCCACGGAACGGTTGAGCGCTCACGGGCATTCGGTGCTCCGTACACTTGTGCGCGTGGAACACCTGCGAACACCAACACCGGATGAAATCCGCACGCTGACCACCCCCCGTGACAGCGAAGTGCGCCTGGGGCAACGGGTCGGCATCGTTGGACCCGAGGGGCAAACTCCGGCAGA
>JBBAOD010000008.1:0-525 GCA_040401635.1 Phycisphaerales bacterium | reverse complement strand
GGTTGTGCTGGTGGGAGTCCCGGAAGACATTGGTGTTCGTGCCAATCTCGGTCGCGGCGGCACGCGCCGGATGTGGCGGGCGTTTCTGCCACGCTTCCTGAACATGCAGTCGAATACGTTCTTGGATGGAGCGACGGTGGCGGTCGCCGGATGCATTGATGTACGCGACCTGAACAAAGCCGCTAAGGGTATTGATGCAACGGTCGGCGGGCCACGGGCGCGCGCCGAGGCCCTGGTGACCCTGCGCGAAATGGTCAGCGAAATTGATCGACGTGTGGCACATGTCATTGAGGAGTTGCGCCGCTAGGGTGTGGTGCCGATTGTGATTGGCGGTGGTCACAACAATGCGTACGGCATTCTTGCAGGATGCGCACGTGCTTCGGGTCAGGCCATTGGTTGCGTCAATATTGACCTGCATGCTGACCTCCGCCCCTGCGAAGGCCGACATTCCGGAAACGCGTTCACGTATGCGCGCGCTGATGGTCACTTGGACCGATACGCGGTTGTTGGCATGAGTGAAGCATG
>JBBAOD010000007.1:28574-31601 GCA_040401635.1 Phycisphaerales bacterium | reverse complement strand
TGTCGCGGTAGGTGCGTCCGGTAGACCGCAGGAGTTCAGTGCGCCCCATCTCAAACCACACCGGATAGACCGTGTGGTGAACCACGCCCATGGGGTCGCACTCGCAGTACCGGACACGGATGTCAATGGAGCCTTGCACGCGCGGAAGGCTACTGTCCGGGAGCGTGGCGGCGGGCGCAAGTGGTTCACTTTCCAATACAGAAACTCGAGAACAGCCGCCCTAAGACGTCATCGGGCGGGATGGCGCCAGACACTTCACCGAGTCGGTCGAGCGCGGCGCGCAGTGCGGCGGCAACCAGTTCTGGCGCGTCGATCGTCAGCATGTCGTCAAGTGAATCAGCCGCCTCTTTGAGCAGTGCAACACGCGCCACACCAAGTGTGAATTCATGGGTATTCCGCGGTGTGCGTGCACTGACAGCCCTGGCGATAGCGGCGCGGAGTTCAGTAACTCCAGCACCGGTATGGGCGCTGGTGGATAGAGCGCCATCGGAATCAACAACGCTTGAATGACTGAGCGTGTCACACTTCGTTCGTACATTGATGACGAGTCCATGTGCGCTATGGATTGGTGGTAATCCAGCGGCGCGAGTGGCTTGATCTTGACTACTTGATTGGCACACAAGAATGATGTCCGCGCGATTGATTGCATCGTGTGCACGCGCTTGCATCAGGACATCAACATCATGAATTGCATCGTCAATGCCCGGCGCATCTACCAAGATCACTTCCACACCACCCGGGAGCGAACACGCGTGCTCGATAGTATCGCGTGTTGTCCCGCGATCGGAACTCTCCACAGCGCGTATGTGCTGTAAAAGCGCATTAAAGAGCGAACTCTTGCCAGCGTTTGGCGCACCAGTCAGTACGACACGTGCCGCCCGTTGCGCAGACTCTGCACCGGCCGACGTTGCACAGCGCGCGCGAATGCTGTCGCGTACAGCCCGCACGCGGCCCTCCAGGGCAGGGCGCGCAATGGCGACCACATCTTCTTGATCAGTAAAGTCAATACCGGCTTCAACGAGCGCCAACAGCGTGGCAATTTCATCTGAATCACGGGCCGTGGACTGCTCCGCAGTGTTGACTTGAAGCATTGATGCAGCGGCTAGTTGTGCATCGGTTTCAGCCATAATGACTGCTGCGACGCGCTCCGCCGATGCAATCGGCATACGACCCGACAAGACCGCCCGCACGCTGAATTCGCCCGGGTGCGCACGTCGGGCGGCTCCATCCGAGTGGGCGATGACAGCAGCAATGATTCGTTCAAGTACGAATGGATTTCCAACGGTGTGAATCTCCGCACAGTCTTCGCCGGTGGCGCTTGCGGGACCAGGCATGACAATCGCGAGCGCTGGTATGGATGGCTCAAGTAGGCGCACCACATGTACGCCACGCGTGCGCGCCCGAACCGCAACGCTTCCGTGGCAGTTTGGATCCATGGCGTCGCATAGCACTTGGCACGCGTTGACACCACTCGCGCGCACAATCCCGCGCGTCGCACTTCCTGGAGGGCTTGCGACCGCGAGGATGACGCTCTGGTTGTCCATGCCGTGATCAGATCACTTGTCTTGGATCCGTCGGTTTATGGCGGATCCGTTTACTTGTAGTGGATCGGCTTACTCGTCGCGGAGTGGCTTACTTATCTCGGATCGATTTACTTATCGCGGAACTTTTTACTTGGCGCCTTTGTCACATTCGCCTGCGATCGCTTCTGTGCCTTCTGTTGCACGTCTTGCGCGCGCTTCATGGCGTTGGTGTATGCCTTCTGTAACCAGCCATTTTTAGCAGTTTGCGGCTTGCTGAAGTCCATCTTGGCAACCTCAGCCTTGACACGCTTGCTCTCATAGATACCAACGAGCGTACTGGTGGCGATATACAAAGTGAGACCACTCGGCGCCGTATAGAGCATGACAGGGAAGAGGATGACCATCATCCATTTCATCATCTTCTGCTGTTGCTCTTGTTCGGGCGTCTGTGTTGCCGTTGGCGGCGGGGTCATGTACTTCTGCTGAATGAAGAAGACCACACCCATCAAGATGGGGATCAAGTTGATCGAAGTGACCTTGGCGATGTACAGGTTGACTTCAAACGGCAACGAGATGAAGTGATCTTGCGCGCTGAGGTCGCTCAGGAACGGCCAGCCACCCATCTTTTGGAAGACGCCAAAGAACGCCGGCTGTTGCCGCAGTTCAAATGCGAAATACAGGACGGCATACAGGGCGATCCAAATCGGCATCTGTAGGAAGGTGGGAACCATGCCACCCGCGCAACCCAGTGGATTGACGCCCTTTTCGCGGTACAGTCGAATGGTTTCTTCTTGCAGCTTCTTTGGATCTTCTTTGTAGCGCTTCTGGAGAAGATCGATTTCTGGCTTGATGGAAGCCATTTGCTTGGTCACGCGTTGCATGGAAATCTGCGAACGCCGCGTGAGTGGATGAAGCAAACCACGTACTACAACCACCAGCGCAATGATGGCCAAGCCCCAGTCAAAGACCACGTAGTGATGAAGGAAGGCCAGGAACCACACAAGGAAATCAGCAAGCCACGCAAACGTGCAGAAACTGCAGCAGCCACTCATGAGGTACAGGATCAGTCCCTGCATATTCAGCGCCGCATATGGCTGCGCGGTGGTCAACAGTGAACGCTCCAGCGGCCCCGCAAAGACACCGATGTCGAATGTTGCATTTGCACCCGGCGCAACCGTGAGGGCGTCGCTGGAGCACGTGGTGAAGATCACCTTCTCAGGCGCTCCGTTATGCATGCCATCGCCAACCTGTGCGGCGACGGTGGCAATGGCAGGCGAAATAGTCTTTAGTGGTGAGCCAGTTGCATACGGCGCATGCACGGCAAGCGCAAAGTAGCGATTTGTAGCTCCAAACCACGACAGTCCGTAGCGCTCTTGTGCTTGGCGCACACTGGGCCAAACCACGACATTGCCGCCTTCAACTTGGGTGACCAGCTTGGATTGGTCAATCGTGGCATCGTGAACGATGACGGTTTGTTGACCGGGGTCGCGCTCCTTCGACATTA
>JBBAOD010000007.1:16193-28564 GCA_040401635.1 Phycisphaerales bacterium | reverse complement strand
TAACCCGACTGGAAACGACGCGGGTCGACAGAGTCATTCGGGTCGCGGGTGAGGTTCGTTGGTCCGAACTGAATCCAACGAATGGAGTGAGGCATGGATGAAAGGTTCTCAACACGCTGCTCGCAGCGGATGTCGTAGGAGCCAGGCTCAACCACCCATCGACGTGTGGCGCGGAGTTGCAGTGCGCCAGTGCCGTCGGAAATCTCAGTGACGAATGTGCCCGGCGCGGTTTCACGCCAGACATTGCCGTCCATGCGAATTTGCCGACCATCGACATCAAGCACACGCGCGGAGAGGAGCGGAACACTGAAGCCCTGCAACTTTCCGGGCGCGGTCAACACGTATTGACCTTCAGCGGGCGGATTGCCAGTGCGTGCACTGGCGGCATCACGAGCGGTGCGCCACAGATCACTAAAGGTGATTTCAGAAATACCTGCGCCGCGTGCGGTGAGCTGCAGTTGGAATTGCGCGACCTTGGCGTCGAGCGAGCCGATCGGCGTGGCTTTTTCGGTTGGCGAACCGGGCGCAGCCGCGACCCATGCCAGTTCGTCGGCAGCGGGCTTGGCGACTGCGGGGGCTGGTGCCGTCGTGGTTGTTGGCGGTGTGGCGGTGGACTGGGTGCCTTGCGGTGCGGTGGTGGCCGCGGCGCTTGGCGCAACAGCGTCCGCAGATGCGTTAGCGCCGGTGGTTGTGGCAGCCACCGGACCACTGCCGCCGTTACGACCAGTGATGATGATTCCCGCGATCCCCGCGACCACTGAAATCAGTGCAGCAGTGAGCAGAAATCGGCGGATGTTGAAGACGGATGGCTTCCGGGGGGCCGGAGAATTACTGTTCATAGTGTTCAGTTCGTTCACGCGCTCGGCGCGTTGGTCGGGATGCGATGCCGGCCATACAGCCGGGCCTCAGCGCCCTTCAAGCAGTCGGTCGCCGAGCCAATCGTGGAGCTCAGGGATCGCATGGATCTTGGCAACGGTAATGTCGATGTCGTACGGAAGTCGGTGAAATTCGATGCGGTGTTTGTCCTCACCAGCATCGGTGTCGAGGATGGCATACGAGGCGCGCGGATCGCCGTCGCGTGGCTGTCCAACGGAGCCGGGATTGATGATCGCTTTTTGCACGGGATCAACGTTGAAAGTGCGGTCGGGCAGTTCGTCAGGCTTCCAGAACTCTTGATCCTCAGTGAACACGCCCGGGTGGTGCGTGTGACCCACCAAGCACATGCGGTCGAAGCGACCAAAGATGCTCTCCAACTTATGCGGATTGTTAATCGCATCGTCAGGAAAGAGGTATTCATTGATCGGCCGCCGGGGCGATCCGTGCACGCAGAGGTAATTGTTATCGTTGACGCGCACCTTGAGGTGACCAAGAAAGTTCCAGCGGCGTTCGCCAGCAATGGTGTCTTCTTTAGCGGCGGCTTCGAACTGGCGACGAGTCCAGTAGGCAGCCTGCTCGGCGGCAGAGTTGAAATTGGTTGGCTCATACAGGACGCCAAAGTCGTGATTCCCAAGGAGCGACCATTCGCAGCGTTCGGCGACTAGGTCGGCACAGGCAACCGGGTCGGGGCCGTAGCCGATCAAGTCGCCAAGGCAAATGATGCGTTGCACTTTGCGCTGCTCAATGTCGGCCAAGACCGCTTCGAGGGCGGACAGGTTCGAGTGGATGTCACTAATGATGGCGGTTCGCAAGGGGGGTCCTGAAGCGGTCGGATGCTAGCAAAAAGGCAGATTTCCGCTCGAATGGCAAGGGGTAGGGTTTCAGGGATGGTTCGCCGCGCTGTTGGACAGCCGGGGTCGGTCGCGCCGCGCCGGAGATCCCTACGATGTGCACCCTTCACCTGCACTCATCTACACGAGGAATTGACCCATGGCAGACGCAAAGCATTATGACCTCATCGTGATTGGCGGCGGACCCGGCGGCTATGTCGGAGCAATTCGCGCGGCGCAACTTGGCAAGAAAGTGGCGTGCATCGAGCGCGCCAAGCTGGGCGGAGTATGCCTGAACTGGGGATGCATTCCGACGAAGGCGCTGCTGCATGCGGCCAGCGTCTACACCGAAGCATTCAAGCACGGTGCGGACATGGGCTTTGAGGTGGACCCCAAGAACGTCAAGTTGGATTGGTCAAAGGTCATCGGCCGCTCGCGCAATGTTGCGGGCACACTGAATGGTGGTATTGGATTCCTCCTCAAGAAGAACAAGATCGAGCATATTCAAGGGCACGCAAAGATCATCGCTGGCAAGACTGCGGGCGGGCCGTGCAAGGTGCAAGTTTCGAAGGCGGATGATGATTACTATCGAGGAACCGGCGCGGTTTCCAAGGATGACATGATCATCACCGCCGACAAGATTCTGATTGCGACTGGTGCGGCCCCGCGCGAACTGCCATTTGCCCCGAAGGACGGGAAGACCATCATCTCGAGCTATGAGGCGATGAATTTGCCGGCACGACCAGAGTCGATGGTGATTGTCGGAAGCGGTGCGATTGGTATGGAATTCGCGTATTTCTATAACGCATTCGGTACGAAAGTGACCGTGGTGGAGATGCTTGATCGCATCATGCCGGTTGAGGATGATGAGATTTCCAAGGAAGCGCTGAAGATCTTCAGTAAGCAGGGCATTGAGTTCAAACTCGGCTGCATGACCAAGGCCGTGGAGAAGACAGCCAAGGGCGCGAAGGTCACGATCGAAGATCAGACCACCAAGAAGTCCGAGACAATTGACGCAGAGATTGTCTTGGTGGCGATTGGTGTTGCGGGCCGCTTTGAAGGGCTATTTGACGCGTCGCTTGGTCTGAAGACGGACAAGGGGGACATCTCGACGGACTACATGGAGAAGAAGGACAAGGCGACATACGCAACCAGTGTCCCTGGCGTTTATGCGATTGGCGACGTCATTGGTGGTCCATGGCTTGCGCATGTTTCGAGTGAAGAAGCAGTCGTTGCGGTCGAGCGAATGTTCGGACACGCATCAACTGGCGTGCACTACGACGCGATTCCCGGTGCGACGTACTGCAACCCGCAAGTAGCGAGCGTTGGTTTGACAGAGCGCGCCGCGAAAGAGAAGGGCATTGAGTACCGCATTGGCAAGTACAGCCTGAAGAGTCACGGCAAGGCGATTGCCGACGGCGCGGCCGAGGGCATGGTCAAGTTGATTGTCAGCAAGAAGTACGGCGAGATCCTTGGCGGTCACATCATTGGAGAAAATGCCAGTGAGTTGATCCACGAGATTTGCGTGGCGAAGGCCCTTGAGGGAACGGTGGACGACATCATTGCGACAATGCATGCGCATCCAACGATGGCAGAGAGCATGCACGAAGCGGCGCTTGGCGCCGAAGGTCGCATGATCCACGGCTAACCCTAAATTCGTCCCGTTCCTCCCGGACCAATTTCTGGCGGTCGTCCGCGCGGGCGGCGGCGTAGAGGTCGGCCGAGCACGGCCTCCATGCGGTCGATCCATTTCTCATCAGCGAGCTCATCGCCGTTCGTGGTGGCGGCGTGGATCTTTCGTCGTCATAATTCGGGTTGCTCGACATCAAGACTGTCTCGCCACGCTTTGACCTCGGCGCATGGCCGATAGTCCGTCGAAATGATCGCCGGCTTTGGACCGAGTCCCGCGTGCCATGCAGCGCTTGACCAGCGCCAGGCACAAGGGTTACTGGTGAGCTTTGCGGCGACCGGATTGCGTTCGATGTATCGGAGCGCGGCGATGGTGTGGTCATCATCCATTGGCGCGGCGTAGAACGCCCCTTGCCAGTTTGGGCCAACATCGCGAAGGCCGACGTTGATCCAGCGCGATAGGAAGGCCGTGGCGCGGCCGATCATGAGACTCAACGCGTCCTCGCTGGGTGGGGTTAGGCACATGTGGAAGTGGTTGTTCATGAGCACGAAGCCGCCAACAAGTACTCCTGTTCGGTTCGCCCATTGGGCGAGGAGGTCGATGAGAATCGCCTTGGAGTCGTTGGATTCAATGATGTAACGACCATGCGCGGCCCGTTGGGTCACATGGTGCGGAACGCCGGGGATGATGGCCCTTCGTCGTCGAGGCATAGGCGCATCATGCCCACGTACTGTCGACATTTCAAAAGTCGTGCCGAAATTCACCGCAAATAAATTGGTCCGGGAGGAACGGGAGGAACGGGAGGAACGGGAGGAACGGGAGGAACGGGAGGAATGGGAGGAATGGGAGGAATTTAGAGGAGGCTGGTGCCGGTCATTTCTGGCGGCTGCGCGCAGCCCATCATTACCAACATTGTTGGCGCGATGTCTGCTAGCCGTCCGCCTTCACGTAATTGCACACCGCGGAACGCATTTCCCACTACAAACAACTCCACAGTGAAATTCGTGTGCGCCGTCTGGGGCTCACCCGTCATGGGGTCCTTCATCCGTTCTGCGTTTCCGTGATCCGCCGTGATCACCAAGCTCCCGCCCCGCGCCAGCGTTGCTTCGATAATCTGCCCCACGCATTCATCCACCACCTCACACGCCTTGATGACCGCTTGCAGATTTCCCGTGTGCCCGACCATGTCCGGATTTGCAAAGTTCACCACTATGAATGACTCGCAATCCGCAGCCGCAATGCGCCCCAACACCGCGTCCCGTACCCCGTACGCGCTCATTTCCGGCCTCTGATCGTAAGTTTCCACATCCTTCGGGCTCGGAATCAATGTCCGGTGCTCCCCTGGAAATGGCTCCTCGCGATAGTCATTGAAGAAGAACGTCACATGTGGGAACTTCTCTGTTTCCGCGCACCGAAATTGCGTGAGACCCAAGCTGGAAATCCACTCACCCATGATGTGTGGCATCTTTGCTGGGCGCTCAAACGCCACCCGCACCGGCAGGCCTTGTTCGTACCCCGTCATAGTCACGAAGTGCAAGCCGTGCGGGCGCGGATCACGCGCAAATCCACCAGACTTCACCTTTGACCACGCTTCATCCGGCAATACAAACGCCATGGTGAGTTCGCGCGGTCGATCACCACGGAAATTGAAGAACACCACCGCATCGCCATCCTTTGGCACACCAGCGTCGCGCAGAATTCTGGTTGGTGGAATGAACTCATCCCCCGACATGTTGGGCGAGATTGGCTTTGCGTAGTAATCGCGCATCACCTGCACAGCATTCGTTCCATACGCTGTTCCCGGGCGATCCATGATCGCATTCCATGCGCGCTCCACGCGATCCCAACGGAAATCACGGTCCATGGCCCAGTATCGACCAATGACCGTCGCAATGCGCCCGCCCGCATGTGCGAGCAACTTCTCGAGCCGTTCAACTACCGGAAGGCCACTCTGTTGCGCCGTGTCACGCCCATCAGTGAAGACATGCACAAACACGCGATCACTGGGGACTCCTTGGGACTTTGCAAGTTGCACAAGCGCCTCAAGATGGAGAAAGTCGCTGTGCACTTTGCCACCACTCACCAACCCCATGATGTGCAGTGCGCGAGCCCGACCATCGTCCGTTGTTCCCTTGGCATGCGCGCATGCAGCAACCAAACCCTCATTGCGCGCAAACTCACCACTGCGTACCGCGCGGGTGATTCGCATGAGCTCTTGGTCAACAATCCGACCAGCGCCGATGTTCTGATGCCCCACCTCGCTGTTGCCCATCACCGGCTCGCCATTCTCGATGGGCAGCCCGACATCTTCACCAGACGTCTTGATCAATGTGTGTGGCCACTCCCGTTCTAACCGATCGCACACCGGCGTCTTGCCAAGCCGCGTCCCGTCCGCCGCGCGCTCCTTGGGGTGCGGATTGATCCCCCAGCCATCACGAATGATCAGGATGCAAGGGCAATTGCCGGGCGTTGTGACGGTGTGTTTGGCGCTCATCTCCTGTCAGGATACGAGTGCAACGAGTGTCCGCCTGCCGCTACTCAGCACAATCCCCGTGCGCCCAAAGCTCCCCCGCCACCCCTGCGTCCTCGCCCCGACATTTCCCCCATTCACCCTTCAGCAGAGCGCCGTATCCTTCACACATGACCACCGGAACGCAGGACGCGAACGGCACGACCCTCAAGCAGCGCTACATGGATGTGCAGTCCCGTATCGCTTCTGCCGCCAAGGTTGCTGGCCGTCGACCAGAAGACATCATGTTGGTGGTGGTTTCCAAGAGCGGTTCGGTGGAACAAATTCGCGAACTCATGCAATTGGGTCAAGTGGACTTTGCAGAGAACCGCGTGCAACAACTCTTGCAGCGCACCGCGCAGATCGATGAGTGGCGCGCACGCCATGCCGAACTTGGTGGGACAGCGCCCGCGGTGCGCTGGCACATGATCGGCACTATGCAGCGCAATAAAGTCAAGAAGGCTGTTGAGGCAACCAGGCTCATTCAGTCGGTGGATAGCCTGCGTCTTGCCGAAGAAATTCAGATTGCCGCCGCTCGACGCGAGACCCCTATTGAGGTGCTTGTGGAAGTGAATGTCAGCGGCGAGTCATCCAAGCAAGGGGTTGCCCCTGGTGCTGCACGGCACTTGGTGGCACAGATCGACACGATGGTGAATGTTCGGCCACGAGGTCTCATGTGTATGGCGCCACTGACCGGCGGTGCCGACGCCGCGCGCGCGACGTTCGAACGCTGCCGCGAGCTGTATGACGACATTCGTCAAGTGGGCGCTGGTGGCGAGCGCTTCGACATTCTTTCCATGGGCATGACCTCTGACTTTGAGATCGCCGTGCAGTGCGGATCCAACATGGTTCGCGTGGGTAGCGCCGTCATTGGGCCACCGCAGGTCACCGAAGAATCCGCAGATTCCTAAGTCACTGTTTCGCGCAGAGCGTGGACGCAGTTGCCATCGAAGACCGCGATTCGCGGCGCTCGGCCCTGCCCACCTGCACCCTTAGCTTGAATGAACAGCACTCGGTTGCGCTACGCCTGCAGCACTGGCACCAGCACCAACGCTGGCTTTCTGCGCATTCGCATCAACACGGGTTTCCGTCGGCACAGCAGGATCGATCAGCTTCGCCTTCGCTCGTGCTGCCGCCGCGGCAATCGCTGCTGCGGCGCGCACCTCGCGGCGCGGCGAGAGATCGCTGGTCAGCCCAACGAGCGACATCGCGCGCAGTTCCCAGTATGTCACATCCAATTCCCACCAGCGGTGTTGATTGGTGCAGCACGCAGGATCAGCGTGATGATTGTTGTGCCAACCTTCACCAGCGGCCACCAACGCCACCAACCAATTATTCTGGCTGTGCTCTTCGGTGTCGTGATTTCGATAGCCAAACATGTGCGTCAGACTGTTGACGCTCCAAGTGATGTGCCAAACGATGACAGTGCGCAGAAATACGCCCCAAACCAAGACGCTCGCAGCGAACAGCGCAGCACCAGTCACATCAGTCCATGCCAGCGCGACAGCAAATCCCGCAGCAACATAGATGGCGCACTGCGCCAAGTAGAACCACAACGGACTCCACGCATGCTTCTCGATCCACATATAGAAAGGATCCCGCAAGATGTCGCGGGCGTACTTGTCATAGTTGGTGCGGTGATGCAGATCGCGGTTGCGCAACATGACCCACCAAACATGGCCCCAAAGGAACGTCACCATCGGACTGTGCGGGTCTTCTGGTTCATCACTGTGCGCATGGTGCATCCGATGCGTGGCCGTCCAACGCGCCGGCGAATCCTCAAGACAGCAAAGCGCACCAAGGACGAGTGTGTGCTCAAACCAACGCGGCGTATTGAAACTGCGGTGCGCGAGCAATCGGTGGTAGCCCATGGTGATGGTCTGCCCAAACACGTGAACGCCAGCAACACACAAGATCACCGCGGTCCACGAGAAGAACGCTGGCACAAACACCAAGAGCGCCAAGATGTGGACAGTGACAATCGGAACGGTGTACCGCACCAGCAACTCAGCAGGATTGGTGGCGGGCGGTCGCGGAAGTGGAATGCGTGCAGTAGTCAACAGAGGCCTCAAAGGTGCGGGCGCCATCGCCGGGGCAGTGCCGATGCGCCGCCAGGGGTATTACTTTAGCCTGTTAGCCAATCGCAGACATTTTGCAAGAGTGATAATTTATCGGCGCTTTCCCGGGATTTATTCCGCGGAAGCCACCCCGTTTCCTTGAACTATGCCTGCCGTCGCCCTGGCGCACCCCGGGGCAAACCCCCACGCGGTTAGCCCCGCTTTGCCAGCCGCGCCGCAACAATCGCCGACACCTCATCGGTAGCACGGGGCAGTGTGTCGTTCACCACAAATGCGTCGAAGGTGTGACCCTGCGTAGCGCGCGCGATCTCGAGTTTGCTCTCCGCAAAGCGACGCTCAATGGCCGCTTCATCTTCACGACCACGTGCACGCAGCCGCTTCAAGAGTTCCTGCTCATTGGGCGGGAGCACAAAGATTGCTAGCGCTTCAGGAATGCGCTTGCGCACATTGTCCGCACCCTGAACGTCGATATCAAGCACCACTAAGTGACCCTTCGCCAGTTCAGCGCGGACCGGAGCCTCAGGCGTTCCATACCACGCGCGGCCGAAGACCTGGGCGTGTTCAAGGAACCGATCCTCAGTAATCCACTCCTGAAAGGTCCGCTCATCGACAAAGAAATAATCGATGCCGTCACGCTCTTGCGGTGATCGCTGCCGGGTTGTCGCGCTGATGGAAAACAAGCCACCGAATCGACGAATCAGTTCATGGACAATGGTGGTCTTGCCAACACCGGACGGACCACAGATCAAGAGCAGCAACCCTGGGCAGTGTTCGTGCGCAGGGGTATGCGCGTGCGCATGTGCCGAAGCATGATCGTTTGCTGCATGTCCACTAGCACCCATCGGACGGAGTCTAGATGAGACCCCGCCCGATGGTGAAACTGACATCACTCATTTCCGTGCACCGCCACCGGTCATTTCCCGTTGGGCTGCTCCCACACCGTAACGACCCACCACACATAGATGGAATTCACTTGTTGGACGGGCAACACCAATTGCCAAACTGGACCACCAAACTGCGTATCCATCCAGGTGATAAAGCAGGTTTCCTGCATGGAATGGGCCCAGATATCAAGCCACCAGCGCCGGCGATCAGCCGGTCTTTCATCACCCGCCGGAGCAGCCTGCACGCGTCCATTTTCCGCGGCCACCACTGGCGCGCACGGAACGAAGGCGACACATGTCACCAACAGAAGCATCGACAATGAAAGAAACGATGCCGTGCCCCCGGGACGAACACGCAAACTATGACTCACTTCAAATTGCTTTTTCATGGTGTGTTCCTCCTTTCATACTTTTTCGACAATGCGGGCATCAGCAAGGATTCGCCAGCCGGTTTCGCGGAACGATGGAAATCTGCCCATCGTGCCGGCGATCGTGCGGACATCTTCCTCATCAAGGATCCACTCGGCCTCAAAGCCAGTGGACTTTTCCAGGCGTTCCCGCCGCATCTGCTCAAGGCTAAATGCGCGCTCCCGAAGCGACCAGTTTCCAAGTCGGTCCGCGATCTCGATCGCCTTGTTGGTAAATATTGCCATGGCGCGGTGGAAGTGCGGATCGTCCAAATGACGGACTGCCACATTGCATCCAAAGATGCACCACCAACCATAACTCTCCAGCCAATCGCCTGGGGGAGCCAACAGCGGATCTTCCACACCACCGAGCGCTTCGGTGATTGTTGACACCGCATCAAGCGGATCCAGCAATCCAAGCGTGCAATGCACTTCAAGGAGAGCACCGCGGCAAGTGTTGGCGACGCCACCGTAACTATCGTCGCCGAACTCACGGGCCAAGGCAGAAAACAAGGTGCCGGCTCGTTCCAGGTCTGCGCACGCTTCATTGGCATTGCGATGTGCATCTTCAGTGCACGAGGCAATCGCGCGCCGTGCGCAGTGTCCGCGGTACATCAGGGAAAATGCCTGCGCTACGCGCTCAACCCGCCCGTTTGGCGGTCGCATCTCAAAGCGATCCACCAACTCCCGCGCCGTGGCACGTGCTTCAATGACATGCCACAGCGCATAGTGCGCACCAACCAGGTTGACACGCAACATCAACTCCAATTGCGGTGTCAGTGGCGTGAGCGACAGTGCGTCGCGCAGGCATTCAAGACTCTTGGAATAGCGCCCAAGCCCATCATGCCCACCAGACAGCCGATTGAGCGCACGCGCACGCTCGGCAGGGGTGTTTGCGGACGCCAACAGCCGCCGTCCGCCTGCAATCAGGCCGCGCCAATCACCCGCTCGGTGTGATTCAATCGCCTGCGCGTCAAGCGCAGCAAAGTCTTCACCGGGCACCAACACCAGTGGTGGAGCCTCCCAAACACACTGCGCTACATCGCCAACATTCCAATCAAGCGCATCAGCAAGGGCAACCACCAAATCAAGCTTTGGATTGCCACTGTCAGGAACTACTTTGGAAAGATCTCTGCCAAGGTTGGAGGCCAGCTCTTGCCGACTCCAACCACGATAGACCCGCGCTAGATCTACGAACCGGCTCAGCCGGTCACGACGCGCAACATTCGGATTCATGTCCCCACACGATCTGCGGTTCAACCAGTGCCCCGCGTGCTGTCCACACACGGCGGTGAGTATGCGCGCAGTTTCCGCGGAAACGAGCAGCACGTGCGGAAGTTCATCACTATTTATAAATTTACAAAGCAACGTATTGCAATGTGGAGACGCGGTGGATTACTTGTGTGCAGCACTGCGAATCGCTGATCGCTGTGCTGTCCACGCCGCCACTACATCAAGCAGTCCGTGTGTCACCGCATCCGGAGCAACGCTGGCATTGACCACTGCATAACGATGCGCCCAACGCGTTGCCTGCGCGAGGTATCCACTGCGGACGCGCGCGTGGAAGTCCATGCCCTTTTGTTCCATGCGATCGAGAAGCGGTGAAAGGCGCTTCATGGCAACAGCAGTATCAACATCAAACACCACGGTGAGGTCTGGCCAATGATTTCCCGTGGCGACCTTACCAACCGCCAAGATCTCTTCTTCGTCAATTCCCCCAGCGGTGCCTTGGTATGCAAGCGTGCTTGATACAAACCGATCGGCAAGCACCAGCGCACCCGATGCGATCGCTGGCGCAATGCGTTGTTCATACAGTTGCGCGCGGCTAGCCATGTACAAAAGCATTTCACTGCGCGTGGTCATCTCTGCATTGGCTGGATCAAGCAAGATGGCTCGAATCTTCTCACCGATCGCGGTGCCGCCGGGTTCGCGCACTTCCACCACCTCAAGGCCGGTCGCACGTGCAATGTCAGCGAAGCGCCGGAACTGCGTGCTCTTTCCGCTGCCGTCCGGGCCATCAAATACAACAAAGCAACCACCGAGGGAACTCATCCATGCGGTGTCGGCAACGGTTGGCGCAATGTCCGGGGCGCTCATGGGTTTGATGGTAGCGATGGCCCGCGGACATCGTTTGTGGCGTTCATGTCCGTGGGCACAGCCGGCTGGTTGTCGGGTTCCGCGGCGATACGAGCATCCCACGCACGGTGGTAGCGAGCGATCGGCGCGCCCCCGTAGGCGCTGCCGCAGCGATAGCAGACCAACTGCACACGGGCGAGTACCAATACTGCGCCGTCAAGCACCAGCAGAGCCACCAGCGCCGCAAGCACGATCGGGTCGCTGGAGTACCCAAGCACTCCCGCCACCACGCCAGCCCCCGCAAGTACCAGGGCGAACGGCGCAAATCGGGGCAGGGTTCGGCGCCGATACAGGTGCTGGCACCCGCATGTCACGCACGAACGCAATTGCCCCGCATCGTCAAGCGCGTGTTCCCAGTCAAGATAGATTTCATGCGGTGCCCCATCCGCAGCGATTGCACGGACCAGCATCGGTCGCGCCGCTGGATCCACCTGTGCCACGCCAATGGGCTGGCGGCTGCGGTCGCGGATCTGAATATCCATGGCGCATCTGAGGATATCCCACGCCACGGGATACGATGACCGCCACATGAACGACCGTGCGCATGATCTTCCCCTGTGTCCGGAGGGTGACTTCCGATTCTGGGGCGGCGTTGGCGTGGTTGCGCTGCTTGCCTTAGTCATTGGTTGCTTGGCGGGGTTGCCAGCGCTGCTTCCAATCCAGACGGTTTCCCCAACCGCCATTCAGCGACTCTCTGCTGCTGGCGCCTCGGTGGTCTGGCTTCTGCTGTGCACGGGCGCGGGCGCCGCTGCATTTGCCGCCATTGCGCTGGTGCGCGGGCGTCCACCTGGATCCGCCATTGACATCACCAGCCGCGCCTTTGCATGCGTCGCGGTCGCCGCCCTCACCAACTTCGTGCCGATTGATCAACCGATGCTCAAATTGGCGTTTGACGGCTTGGCATTCACCGCTGCAACAGCGTTCTTAGCTCGCTCAGCATTTCGAATCGCCACGCTCGACGCATTCGCTGCAACAGCGATCGGGACAGGCATTGTTGGCGCCCTTGCAGCAGTTGCATTCG
>JBBAOD010000007.1:0-16183 GCA_040401635.1 Phycisphaerales bacterium | reverse complement strand
TTGCGTTCGCTGAAGATCAACTTGATCGGAACTTCGCTGAACGGCAAGTGCTCGCGCAATTGGTTCTTGAAATACCGCTCGTACGTTCCCTTAAAGAGGTCGGGCTTGTTGACCACCATTGCAATCGTTGGCGGCCGCACATCAATTTGCGCCACGTAGAAGACCTTGGCGCGGGTGCCGAGTGCGGAGCTCGGCCCACGTGCTTCCAGAATTTCACGCACCGCGTTGTTAATGCGTCCAGTGCCCTCGCGGTGCTTGGTCTGCTGATCAAGATTCGCAATCATGCCCAGCAGCTCCTTCAGACCACTGGCGTCCTTGGCACTGATGAACACGATCGGCGCAAATTCAAGCCCTGGGAATTCCTGGGTGAGGTATTCCGTGTAGTCCTTCGGGGAAAGCTTTCCCGCGACGAGATCCCACTTGTTGACCGCAATCACCGTGGGCTTGTACTTCTCTTCGAGTTGGCTAGCAAGGCGCTTCTCAATCTGCGAGCACTTTTCGGTGGCGTCCAGAAGCAACACGCAAACGTCCGCGCGTTCAATGGCGTTGTCGGTGCGCGCGTTTGAATAGAACTCAACGTCATCAGCCCAACTCTTGCGCTTGCGAACGCCCGCGGTGTCGATAGCAACCAACACCTTGCCATCGATTTCAAAGCGAACATCGACAGCATCGCGCGTGGTGCCTGCAATCTCGCTGACGATGACGCGTGGCTCACCAGCCAGCGTATTCACCAACGAACTCTTGCCGGCATTACGACGACCAACGATCGCAAAGCGAACTTCCGGAACTTCCGGCTGCTCACCTGCGCCGGATTTTTCAAGGCGTTCCCACACTGTTTCCAGCAATCGCTTCGATCCGTATCCAGAAGTGGCGCTCACCAAGAGTGGTTGCCCGAAACCAAGCGCGGCAGCCTCAAAGCCGTCGGCATCCCAGCTGGGGTCATCCACCTTGTTGGCGATCGGCACAACCTTCTGTGAAAGTCCGGCGCTACGAATCAATTTCGCAACGCGTTCATCGAGCGGCATCACGCCATCGCGTGCATCGATGACAAACAAGATCAATTCCGCGTCGTGGGCGGCCTTGTAAATCTGTGCCTCGATGTCCGGCGTTAGCAGCGCCAAGTCCTTACCGGCGTCATCAATTTGTCCGCCCTCGGCGGCATAGATTCCGTATCCGCCGGTATCCATGATTTCTACAAATCGCGGTTCTTCATCGGATCGATCTGGCGGCGGATTGAGTTCAAGGATGGTGGTCACGCGATCGCGAGTCACACCAGGAGTGGGGTCGACGATGGAAATGCGGCGTCCGGCCAGTCGATTGAACAGGCTGGACTTGCCGACATTTGGTCGACCAATGATTGCCAGGCGAGGGAGTGGCATTACTCAGGACCCCGGAGCAGTTCGCGGGTTTGATCGGTCACACCTTGGTCCATTTGTTGATCCATCATCTTGTCCATCTGGCTGTCTATACCCATATTCATTCCCTGCATATATTGCTGCATAGCTTGTTTTTGCGCAGTCATCTGCCCAACCGCCTGCTGCATCTGTGCGCGCATCTTGGCTGGGTCACCCTGCTGATACTGCACATTGCCGCCCAAAGGCATGCCATCGGGGCCGGTTGGCGCCGCGGGCTGTGTTGACTTGGTGAGCAGCATGCGCACCTTGCGCATTGGCTTGACGCCGTTCTGCATACTCATGGTGACTGCAATGCCGGCGTTACTGAATCCGTACTCAAGCCCAACACTACGCGGTGTTCCTTTGGGCGAGTCGAGCGGCGCAGCAACAGCGAACACAAATGAGCCAACCTCGGCCATCCATTCGCCCTGTTGGTAGATCATCGACTTATCAAGTTCAGTGAGCATGACGTGGGTGTACTTGTTGAGGCCCGGGGAATATCCAAAGTAATCCGTCTGATCAAGCACAAATTTTCCACTGGTCAGTGTGGTCTCACCCATCAAGAAATTGTTTGCCATCACAAACGAATAATGCGCGCTACCGGTAAACGTTCCAACCGGCTTGTCGTTCTCGTCAAACGATTGACCGTTGATGTCCCAGCGGCCAACGAATTGATTCAGAACTTCCATTGCAGCGCGCGTCTCCAGCGTGATCTGCTCTGGGCTCGGCTTGGCACGACCAGCCGGGCGGCTTGCGGCCGGGGTCTGCGCAAACGCTGCGCCAAGGAGAATGGCCAAGGCTGCGCCGATGAGCGCGCCCGTTCCGAGCAGCACAGAACCGCCGCGAACGGCATTCTGGTGCTTCATGGCGGTATCGCGCGCGCCATTCGGCAGCGCGCCGTCGTTGCGCGGGGTTTCGTCTACTGTGTTCGTCATGTGGTCTTCCTCCCGCCGCAGGGTTCGCGGCGCGACCGAGCAGTCTACGCTTGACCGCAAGGAACACATTTATGCCCACGCATTCGGACGCATTCTCCAATCTCAAGGTCTTCGATCACCCGCTCATTCGGCACAAGTTGGCGATAGCGCGCCATCGTGGCACTCATTCCGCGGACTTTCGTCGCCTGCTCAATGAGATCGCCGGTTTGATGACCTATGAGGTCTCCCGCCGATTTGACACCCGCCCGATCCGCGTGCCGACACCACTCGAAGAGACCGAGGGCCACCAGTTGAGCCGCCCGGTCACACTGGTGCCGATTTTGCGCGCTGGCTTGAGCATGACCGATGGCGTCATGCAACTCTTTCCGGAGGCGCGCGTTGGACACATTGGCATTCGTCGCGACGAAACAACGCATCGCCCCGTCACCTATTACGCCAAGCTCCCGCACGACGTCGGTGATGGCTATGCCATCGTGATTGATCCGATGCTTGCCACTGGCGGCAGTGCTTGTGCCGCTATTCGCTATTTAAAGGAAGCCGGCTGTCGTGATATTCAAATGGTGTGCCTGGTTGCCGCCCCCGAGGGCGTTCGTCGCGTGCATGACGCACATCCCGATGTGATGATTCACGCCGCAGCGCTGGACCGTGAACTTGATGGCAATGCGTACATTCGCCCTGGGCTTGGAGACGCTGGCGATCGCGTATTCGGCACGGTTGAGGTGTAAGCACGCTTAGCGCAATTTGCGGCTTATTACCCGCCGGATTGCTTTGGAATCCATGCAACATCTGCATGCCCACGCTCGTGATTTGCTCGGCGCGCCATCGCAAAGAACAGATCGCTCAATCGATTGACATAGCGCATCAGTGGCTCGCCGACGGGTTCAATACTTCCGAGTGAAATGATGGTGCGTTCCGCACGACGGCACACAGTGCGTGCGAGGTGGAGCCGCGCAGCAAGCTCGGTTCCCGCGGGCATGACAAACGTGGTGAGCGGCGGATTGGCCGAATCAATTTCGTCAATCCACATTTCCGACTCCGCAACGTCTGCAGTATCAATGCGGTGAATCTTTGATTGCTGCTTGGCACCTTCGGGTGTTGCAAGATCTGCACCAATATCAAAGAGGCGTGATTGGATCGCACCAACGATCGTGTGCAATCGTTTCTCAAAGGCGTGCGCGGGATCACAGGCACTGAGTACTAGCCCCAATACCGCATTGAGTTCATCAATCGTTCCGTACGCCTCAATGCGCGGATGGTCCTTGGAGACGCGGGCGCCACTGAAGAGGCCAGTGGTTCCGTCATCGCCGGTTCGGGTGTAAAGCTTCATGGGGGTAGTCCTTGGGTCAGCTGGAAATGGCGCGGGGTTGCAGGATCCGCGTCAGGCTGCGGGGGGAAGGGTAAAGGCGGATGGTCTAGGCTGCTCTTGGGGTCCTGGTGGTCATTATTGGGACTCTAGATGCCCCGGGGGTGCCGATGGCTCGGGCGACATTCGCCACGATCTCCTGAATCTCCGGTGGTTGGCACAGCCGTATATCTGTCAGTACGGATATCGTTCCGTACAACCCCGGCCCACCCCTCAGGTGTGGTTGGATTTCTGAAACGGCTTCGCGGGCCTGCCGCCAAAGGTCCGCACCTGTTCGAGTCCAGCCCGCCGGTCTGGAACACCGATCCTTGAAGCCTCGGTGAACTTCAGTGCCGGTCACATCTTGGTTTGGACTCTTCATGCATGCCTACGGGCTGCAGAAAGGCGAGGTAGGTACATGAACCGCCTCAATAAGAAGGGCTTCACGATCGTTGAGCTGTTGGTGGTCGTTTCGATCATCGCGCTGCTCATTGCGATCCTGTTGCCTGCGATTGGTAAGGCTCGAGACGCTGCGCTCATCACGCAGAGCTTGGGCAATCTCCGCAACCTGAGTGCTGCGAGTAACGCGTACGGGGCTGACTACAACGACCGGCAGTTCACTGCTGTTCCTGACGAGTGCGGCATGTACGGCGATGCCATCACTGGCGCATGCACGGCCATCACTGCAACGCAGTGCATCCCACAGATGATCCTTGGTTGGGATTCGGGTGGTGGTCTCTGGGGCTACTGGGTCTCGGGTGCGCCAGCGCGTTGCGCTGGATGGCCGGGAAACTGCGGCAACTTCGTGACCTATCAGGCCTGCGATTTCTGGGGAGCTGCAGCACGTTGGGAAGGCGCATGGCGCCTCACCAATTGCAAGGCGTTCAACAGTTATGTCGGTGGCAAGTTCTACGACAAGGTCTTCTGGGCCCCGAAGGACAAGATCACGCTCGGCAAGATTGACAAGTACTTCTCTACACCGGTTGAGTTCAACTACTCCAACGGTGACTTTGAAACCCCCACCTATTGCTGGAGTCCGTCTGCCATGTGGTCGCCGGACGTCATGGCGTGGTCGCGTAAGACTGGTAGCAACACTTCCGCGGTGTTTGGCGCAAAGCCAACCAAGACCACCATGCCCGGTGCTTTCAAGAGCCCAGCAGCTGGTCTTGCGCAGTATCCATCGCTGAAGTGGCGCATGTGGGAGCATCAATGGCTCCAGAACATGGAAGGCGGCGAAGTGAACCCTGCGTTCTCTACGCCAACTCCATGGTTCTTCAACCAGGGCTACAACAGTGCACCAGCAATGCTCGCTTTCGATGGTCACACTCAGGTGGTGTCGATCGCTGGTATCCAGCAGGACAATGACTTGGCGCTCGCTCAGGCGTCGCAAGCCACTGGATCGTCGGTTGCAAGCGGTAGTTTGTGGTTTGTGGCTTCGGGTGGCGCAAATGCGTACTACTCGTCGGCTGCTTACGACATGCTCACCACGGGTAACGGCTCGTGCAATGCGGGTGTCTTGACTGTCGACGGCATCCTTGGCCGTGACATGCTCCGTATCGGAGACTGATACTGGTGCGACATTGGGTGTACGCCACCACATGTTGTTACTGACCTGATTCTTTCCGCGAGGGTCGCCAACTGGCGACCCTCGCGTGCTTTTTCCAAGGTGTGCACTGGGTAAACCCTTACACTTCCTGCTTCGAAAGGCACCTCATGCTTGGATCAATCTTGCGCTCATATCCACTCGCAATCTCTCTTGCTATTGCATGTTGTGCCGTCGCGAGTGGGGGACAGGATGGGAAGCAAGATGCACCGGTCGCAGACCCGCCGCAGCAGGTGGTCATTACTCGCGATGCTCCTGCGCCGCAGCAGGATGAAACAGCGCCGCAGACTTCGCCGGCACCGAAAGAGCCAGGCAAGGTGATCGAGGGTCCCATCAATGTGTACAGCTGGGCGCCCGCCGACAGTGCCAAGGCCGTTGATGCCAAGGACATTGATCTTGCCAAGGTCTTTGTTGATCTTGGACCAGTGGCAACCCGTTGGTATCAACACGCCATCACGCTTTCCAATCCGTGGTTTGAAGGCCGCGCGCCCGGACTCCGCGGCAATGATCTTGCGGCTGAGTACCTGGAATTCTGGATGAAGGACGCGGGCCTTGAAGTTGCGTTTCCGGCAGTTGGCGCAGACGGCGTCACTCCAAAGGATGGGCCGTGGAAGAGCTATCAACAGAAGTTTGCCCTCACTGGTGGCGCACCGAAAGTGGAAGATGGCGCATTGACCGCGGGCGGCGCCGATCGCGAGCGCGGCAAAGACTTCACAGTGCTCGGAATTTCCGGCAATGCCAAGGTGGAAGCACCGGTGACCTTTGTTGGTTACGGCATCAAGAAGGGCGAAGCCGACTACACCAGCTTTGAAGAGGGCACCGATCTCACCGGTCGGATTGCCATGGTCTTTCGCTATGAGCCACTTGATGAACGCGGTCGTTCCAAGTGGTCAGCGCGCCGCTTCAGTGAATTTTCAGCAATGACCACCAAGATTGATGCACTGGTGGAACTCGGTGCTGCAGGAATCATTCTGGTTTCACCTCCCGGCGCACGCGACGGCAAGGTTGCACTGGAAGACGTCTCGACGAGCCGCTGGGGCCGTCCACTTGATATTCCCATGGTGCAGGTTTCCACCGATGTTGCCGAGCAGATCTTGAAAGCGGGCGCGCCCGATCAGGGTTCATTGCTGGACTGGCGCAAGCGCGCCGACGCTGGCGAAATCAAGACGGTGGCCCTGAAGGATGATGCCAAGGTTTCGATTGAAACCAAGTTGTCGAACGGCGGAACCCCAACGCAGAATGTTGGTGGTGTCTTGCGTGGCAAGGGCACGTTGGCTGATGAATGGGTGGTGGTTGGTGCGCACTTTGACCACGTTGGATACGGCTACTTTGGCACCAGCCCGCAGTACACCGGTCAGCTGCACCCTGGTGCTGATGACAACGCCAGTGGCACGTCGGCCATGCTGTGCGTTGCTCAAGCGATGGCGGATATCTATGGTGGTAAGGATGCCCCGAAAGATGCGCGCAGCATTCTGTTTCTTGGATTCACCGGGGAAGAGAGTGGCCTTCGCGGTTCGCGTTGGTATGTCGAGCATCCAACAATTGCCGGCGACAAAATGTCGCTGATGGTGAACATGGACATGGTCGGTCGGTTGCGTTCGGATGACTTGAGCGTTGGCGGCATGAGCTCCGCCAAGGGCATGATTGACGTCATGCGACCAATCTTTGAACGCAGTGGCTTGACGATTCACGCTGACCCATCCGGTCGCGGGCCGAGTGACCACGCCAGTTTCTATGGCGCGGGTGTCCCGGTGCTCTTTATGTACACCGGAAATCACGACATTTATCACACCCCCAAGGACAAGGGTTACACCCTGAATCCGGAGGGAGCCGCAAAGATTGTCGCCTTGGCAGCGGACATTGCCACGACGGTTGCCACTCAACCAGAGCGCTTGGAGTTCCAGCAAGACAGTGGCAAGACGGCCGATCGCGGATATGCCGCTGTTCGTTTGGGCGTGATGCCATCCATGAACGACGATGATCGGGAAGCGGGAGCTCCAGAGAAGGGCGTTCTGGTTGACGGCGTGAGCGCAGACACGTCGGCAAGTGACGCGGGCATTGTGAAGGGCGACATTCTGGTGTCCTGGAACGGCGAGGACCTGGAAAGTACAGGCACCATGATGGCCAAGCTCCGTGCCCAGAAACCTGGCGACGTTGTCAAGGTGAAGGTTTGGCGCGACGGCAAAGAAATCGAACTGGACGTTACGTTGCGCGCTGCTAAGCCGAAAGAGTGATGGCGGCGCGTGGTTACGGCAGAATCACCACACTCCGCGGAGTGGGTGCAGCCGCGCGTGGAATGATGACGATGCCGTCTGGGATCGGTAGATCAATGGGCGCTTGACCAGCCACCGCCACGTGTGCGCGAGTGACACCAGTGGGCATCTTGATGCGTAGCTCACGCGCGTCGGGTGAGTCCAACTGCACCCGGGCAATGGCGCCGTGTTTCCATTGAATATCCACAACAACATTGCCGCGCGCGATGAGTCCGCGCACGCGCCCGTCACTCCACTCGCGGGGCAGGGCAGGCAAGAGATCGATGCGGTGCACCAGATGACCAGCACTCCACGAGCGAATATGGCTCTGCATCAGCATCTCTGCAATGCCGGCGGTACCGCCGAAATTTCCATCGATTTGAAACGGCGGGTGGTCGTCAAAGAGATTGGGCAGGGTGGACTTGGAGAGCAGCGCGCAGATGTCCGCCCACGCGCGTTCACCATCGTGTAGCCGCGCCCAGAAATTGATGAGCCACGCGCGGCTCCACCCGGTATGACCACCACCGTTCTTTAGCCTGAATTCCAGGCTTGCGCGTGCCGCCGCAGCCAGTGCGGGGGTGCCATCAGTGCTGATGAAGTTAGCGGGATGCAGTCCATACAGATGGCTCATGTGGCGATGCCCTGGCTCTGCTTCGCCATAGGGCTTTGACCATTCCATGAGTCGGCCATCAGCGGCCACGGTGGGCATAGCGAGGTGCTTGAGGGCTTCAGTAGCTTCAATGGGAAGGGCTTCGTTGCCTTTGCCAAGGATGCGCGCAGCATCAAGGTAATTCACCAAGAGGTCGCGGGCGATCCACTGATCCATCGATGTGCCCATACTGAGATTGGCATGTGAACCGTCGGGGAGTATGAAGGTATTTTCTGGACTGGTACTGGGGCCACTCACCAGCATGCCGGTCTTTGGATCCTTCACTAAGTAGTCCAAGAGGAATCGAACCGCACCGTCGAGTGCCGGCCACGCGCGGTCGCGTAGAAACGCGGTGTCGTTGGTGTATTCGTAGTGTTCCCATGCGTGTCGCACGAGCCACGTTCCACCGAGCGGGTACATGCCCCAGACCGTTTGCCCCTCTGGAGCAGTCATCGCCCATGCATCAGTGATGTGATGGCAGCACCAACCGCGTGCGCCATAAAGATCTTGCGCAGTGCGCACGCCGCGCACGCGGAGTTTGTCAAGCAAGTCAAAGAGCGGAAGCTCTGTCTCAACGAGTGCGCACGGACCCGCCGGCCAGTAGTTCATCTGTACGTTGATATTGGTGTGGAAGTCTGCGTTCCATGGCGCGCGGAAGTGTTGGTTCCAAATGCCTTGCAGGTTGGCGGGCAAACTCCCTTGCCTGCTTGAGGAGAGCAGTAAGTAGCGCCCGTACTGGAAATACAGGGAAATGAAGTCATTGTCCCACTCTGGCTTGTTTCGGAAGCGAGCGAGGCGCGCGGGTGTAGAGAGAAGTTCTGGAATGACGCTGGCTTCAGGCGACGGGCCACCCAGGTCAAGCGATACGCGATCCATGGACTTGGCAAACCACGCACTTGCGCGTTCGCTCAGCGCCGACCAACCGGATACGGCGCTTCGAAGATCGTTATCACATTGCAGGGCGGGGTTGCTTCCGAAGTAGTCGGTGCGTGCAGCAACGGCAACGGTGACCGACTTGGCACCGCGCACCACCGCGTCGCCACCTTCAATGGTGATGGTCCCACCGTCAGTATGGATGTCGGCAGTGGATGCGTAGCCCACACCACCCTGACCGGTGTGCCCGGTAAAGGCGAGTCGCGCACCTTGCCGCGTTGGAATGGCGGTGTGCACGGGCATGTCTGTCTCAAAGTTGTCGCGGTGCAAATGAATGCGCATGGCCGGAATAGTTCCTTCGCCTTCGACACGCGTATCAATGAGTAGAAGTTCGTCTGGTGCACTTGCGATGACTTCACGGATGATGGAAATTCCGTCCACTTGAAATCTGCTAGCGGCAACACCGGTGCGCAAGGTGAGTGAGCGCCGATATTCAGAAGCAGCACGTGGCGCATCAATCATTTCGATATGGAGATCACCAAGCGTCTGATGGCTGCGCGGCATCATGTCGCCGGGAAGCATGCAATGATCTTGAATGATTTGCTGTGCTTCCAGGACTTTTCCAGCAAGCGCAAGCGCGCGCGCTTTTTGAAAGAATTCGTTTGCTGCCGGGGCATTGCGGTCGTTTGCGTTGCCTTCCCACACGGTTGCTTCGTTTAATTGCAGGCGTTCGTGCTGAACATCGCCGAACACCATGGCGCCCATCCGACCGTTACCCACAGGGAGCGCGTCGGTCCACGCAGCAGCGGGCGCCGTGTACCAAAGGTCTGGAAGGGTGCCCGTGACTGTTGCCATGGGTGTCAACTTCATACGCCGCGTGCCGACTGGAATGGGCACCATGCGCGCGTGCAAGTCGGGATCCATCACCGGATCAAATGTTGCGAGCTCAGGGTGATCACCTTGGCAGATCCACCATGTTCCGGAGAGATCAAAGGCGCATGCATCACCTGCAAGCGTTGGTTTCAATGTGGATGTTCCAACCCAGCCACCGGCACCTCCGATATCAGTGACACGGATGGCAATGCGATTGACGCCAGTGCGCAACAGTGACTTTGGAACGGTGTACGCGCGCTCGGTTTGGAATCCGTCGGTGCTGCCGACGCGCGTGCCGTTGAACCATGTCTCGTCAGCGTCATCAATGTTGCCGGGCGTCAACACCATGTCGGAGGTACGGTCGAGGTCGTCAAGCGTGATTTCGCCCACGTACCACGCAACGCCGTCGGTGCCTTCGGGGAGGCCGTTGCCCTCCCAGTGGCCAGGAACGGTGGTGCGAGTGAGCGGCGGCGCAGCCACCGGCGCGGCGGGCGGAATTCCTTGGGCAAGCAGCACCGTGGCAGCAAGGGTGGCGATCGTCATCTGCCATGTTCTACCGCTCCCCGGGGTTCGATACGCTGCGGCAATGACGACCGCCCCGGCTCCCGCCCCCGCTACCGCACACCTTCCGCTCTTTGGCCGCCACGCCTTTATTTGTGGCGCCACCCAAGGGATCGGCAAGGCGACGGCCATTGCCATGGCAGCCGCGGGCGCGACGGTGACGGTGTGTGGCCGAAATGACCAAGGCTTGATGCGGACGCTTGAAGAACTGCCGAAGCCCGCCGGGCAGCGGCACTGGAGCGTGGAGGTGGACTTCAGTAGCGCCAAGGATGTGGAGTTTGCGGCGCGTACGCACCTTGGCAGCGCGGGCCCCGTGCATGTGCTGGTGAACAACACCGGCGGTCCGGCGGCTGGCGCGGCGATCGAAGCAAAGCCAGAAGACTTTACGAAAGCGTTTGAGATGCACCTCTTGGCCAATCACGCGCTGGTGCAAGTGTTTGCGCCGGGCATGCGCGAGGCTGGCTACGGGCGCGTCATCAACATTGCTTCCACCAGTGTGGTGACGCCCATCCGCGGATTAGGTGTTTCAAACACTATTCGCGCGGCGGTAGCCAACTGGGGTCGATCACTCGCAGTGGAACTGGCGCCGTTTGGAATCACCGTGAACACCATCCTTCCTGGCTTTACGCGCACAGCGCGGCTTGCTTCGATCTTTGAGGGGCGTGCACATCGCGCCGGTACTTCGGCGCAAGAAGTAGAGGCCGATGCGCTTCGAACAGTGCCCATGGGTCGCCTGGGCGCGCCTGAAGAAATTGCAGCAGTGGCGGTGTTCCTGGCTTCACCCGCCGCTTCGTATCTCACTGGCGTCAATCTTCCGGTTGATGGCGGCAGGTTGGCACTCGGATGAGTGCGCTGCGGCGCATGCGCGCAGTGCCGTCGGCAGCTTCAAGCTTTGCAGTGCGACACATGAAACGCTCTGAGGGCGTGTTAGTATTGATCGCCACGCTCGCGTGTTGGTCAACGGTTCCGCTGTTTGTACGGCACCTTGCGGGTTACATCGATCACTGGACCAACAACGGATGGCGCTACGGCGCAAGCGCTTTATTTTGGCTACCAGCGGTGCTGTGGGCGCTTTCACGTGGCGTGCTGCCGCGCACAATTTGGCGCGCTGCGCTGGTTCCCGCCATCGCTAACACGTTGGCACAAGTGGCATTTACTGCAGCACACAGTTATGTGAATCCAGGACTGTTGACCTTTGGATTGCGATTGCAGTTAGTGGCAGTAGCCATTGGTGCATACTTGCTCTTTCCGACTGAGCGCGCCACGATTGCATCGGCGCGATACCTCGGTGGATTGGGGCTACTGATTTGCGGAGTAGCGGGGGTGTTGCTTGGTGGGGGCAACATCTTGGAAGGCAGCTCCATGATTGGCGTGCTGCTGGCCGTGTTTGCCGGCATGGGTTACGGCGTGTACGGACTGACGGTTCGGAAGTTCATGTATGGCTACCACCCGGTGTTTGCCTTCGGAGTGATCGCGCTGTACACGGGCGGAACACTGGTGGCATGCATGCTGGCGTTTGCGCGCGGGCATGGCGCCGAGGTTCTTGACTTGGGAAGCAGCGAACTCTGGTCGCTTGGCCTCAGTGCCTTCTTTGGAATTGCGATCGGTCACGTTCTCTACTACACGGCCATCGACCGCATGGGAGTGGCTACCACGGCAGGCGTGCTGCAATTACAGCCATTTATTGTCAGCGCGTTCAGCGCGGCGTACTTTGGCGAAGTGCTATCCGGCAAGCAATGGGCGGCGGGTGTAGTGGCGGTGTTGGGCGCGGGGCTCGTCTTGTCTGCACAGAAAGCTTCGGAGCGAAAGCGCGCCGCAAGTGCGATTCGAAACTAGGGGCGGTGGAGCGAGCACTACTTTGGTGAAGTCGGCACTACCTCAGTGACGTCCGCTTCAGCAGTCTTTCGGCCAATCATCAGGGTGTGAACGTCGGGATCGGCGATGGCTTTCTTTGGTTGGAAGGCTGATTCGATCACGTACTCCGCGGTTGCACCAGCAGCAATCGTGTGCGTGTCGCGGGCGTCTCTGTATTCATCGCGCTGCTTTGCTGCAGCAGCGCGCTCCTCGGCAGTACGGGGGAGAGACGCCTGCGGCCAGCGCTCTTCACCGTTCGTCACAGCAGTTTCGATCGGAACAGTTCCGGTGCCAGCGTTGCGGACCATCACTACCGTTCGCCATGGATCGCCCTCCTTGGCGGGTACTGTGAATTGTGCTGATTCAACCTTGATTTCTGGAATTGCAACGCTCAGGAACCATTGGTCGACGAACGCGTCGTAGGCGGCCGCGTCCTTGGCGAACGGTCGCATGGCGACTATGAAATCTTGCAGCAGTGCGTAATCGGGGCCGTCCTTGAACTTGCCGATGAAGGCGCGCAATCCGTCGTCCATCTTGTCATCGCCGAGATGCTCCATGAGCATCCAGAAGACCCAGCCGCCCTTGTCGTAGGTGACGGTGGTGTCGCCGCGGCGTTGCCGGAACAGACGCGCTGTGGAGAAGTTCGCCATTCCTTCACTCAAGATGTTGCCACCAGGTGCGTCACCTGGAGGAAGAATGTTGCCCCACCACTGGTGCGCGGTTTCGTGCGCCACGATCATGAACGGCGCGTCTTGCTCAGCACTCGGCTTGGAAAGGAATCCAATGGACTCGCTGAAGACGATGTTGGAAGGGAAGCCCTGCGCATAGCCGGCAAGGCCGGGGAATTCGCTAATGCGGAGTTCCTTCCACGGGTACGGCCAGAACCATTTCGAATACCACTCATGCGCGCCGTCGAGCGCTTCCAGCATGGCGGGAATGTTGAATGAGTGCGCGGGCAGGTGCCAGATAGCGGTGCGTTCGCCCTTTGATTCCTGCCACTTTCCTGCCACCAGGTTGACGGCCATGATCGGATGATCGCTCTTCCATTCCATGGTGCGGGTGGCGCCGTCGACGGTGTCCGAGGTGCACACGCCTGGCATGTTGGCGCGGTATTCGGCGGGGAGTTGCACGCGCGCGGTCATGGTGGTGTGCCCGCCGGTGCCGAAGGCGGTCTTGGTGACCTTCTTCCAATCATCCGGCTCGGGGCGCTTCGCTTCGGGGGTGCGTTCTGGATCCATACCGACGCCGTCTACATAGCCGATCATCGGCATGAACGACACGCCAAAACTGTTGAGCACGGTGCCAGCAGGCAAGATGAACTCACTTGCTCCCGCCGGATTTTTACGCGTGCCAGCGGGGACGTGCGCCACGTGTTCGAAGCCGAGTGTGACTTCTGCGCCGGGTGCCAGTGGCTCCTTGGGTGTGAAGATCCAGAGGCCGGAACTATTTTCGCAGGCTGGGCTACGCGGGTTTTCCTTGCGCTCCTTGGTGGCTCCCTCGGGGTCCCAGGTCTTTCCTTCGAACGTGAACTTCACGCCTTCGAACGTGCTGTCCGGTGTGACTGCGATGCGGCGCATCGGCTTGTCGGTGGTATTGCGCAGACCGTAACTGCCCTTGACCGCAATACTGTTGGCAGCGGGATCAAGGTTGAGATCAAGATCGACCTTCATGATCTCTGGTTGCGGAACGTCCTTCCACGTCGATGCGTTGCCGACGTAGTAATCACGTTCCGCCTTGCGTTCCGGTCCGCCGTTCGGTCCGCTGCGCACCATGAGTGCCAGCGTGATACCTACGGCGATCGCTGGGCCACCGAAGACAAGCATCCACACGACGCGCTTCCACGCGCACGCAAATTGCAGGCGCGTGGTGATGCCCTGCGCATCCGGCGTGCGGCGTCGCCACCATTCAAGCGAGATGTGTAGGAGCGTTAGACCAACCAAGATCCACAGCACGCGGTTCAGGACCAACACGCCGCGGTCGAGTTCCAGCGCGCCGAAATCGGTCCACGTGAGGCCATCCCACAGGTGCCAGTTGAACACCCAGTTCATCCAGCCCATTTGCACGCACCAGCCAGTGAGGATCATGGCACCGATGCCAGCGCCGTACACCGCATAGCGGTTGCGGAACTGACTCCAAACGAGCGTCATGAAGCACATCCATGCAAAGAGCGTTGGTAGGAGCATGGCGCCCCAGGCAATGAATAGCGGGCCCGGACTTGGCATGAGCATGATGCCCGACTGCACGCCTTGCACCACCATCGCCAAGATCATGGCCGCCCAGAGACCGCCAAAGAGCGCCACTGCCACCACGGTGGTGCACGCCGCCATGCGTCCGAGCGTCAGTGCACCCGTGCGCGATGGGCTGGCATTCACGATGGAAGCAATGCGCGAACGTTCATCGCGCGCCAGGCTTTCTGTGAAGTAGTAAAGCACCAGGAAGATGGAGAGCAGCGTGATCGTGTTGTAACTCTGCGCGGCGAAGCTGCCGGGCGTGGTGAGTTTCGGCGTATCGAACGGTCCAGGCGAGTAGATCGCGGGACCCACCGTCTGCAGAATGATCAGCGGGACGAAGATCCAGAGACCCGGTGAGCGACGCATTTCGCGCACCTCGGCGCGGAAGGCATCCACCGTTGCGGCGAGTACGCCGACATGGCCGGAACTCATGCCGAGTGATGCAAGCGACGATTCTTTACGCGGCGCTGCCTCGCGCTCGCGACGGGCGCGATCCGCGTCCGCAATGATGCGTTCCGCTTCAGTGGTGGTCACGACATGCGGGTTGCGCATACGGCGCTGTTCGCGCTGTGCGGCTACTAAGAGTGCCACACCTGCGGCGACTACGAGCGCCACGCGGGCGCCCATGAGTAGCGCGTCGAACGTCAGTGGCTCGTGGTTGTAGAACGCCACGCCCTTATCTACTTTGAGCCAGGTCTCGTTGAGCCAGCGGAAGCCGGTGATATCCACAGCTTGCAATGCGCGGTTGCCCCAGTGCGGCAGCCACTCGGGCGAAAAGTTCCAGATGAAGAAAATGCTGGAGAGGAGGAGCGCGACTGGCAACGCAAACACCAGCACGGTTTGACGGGTGATGGAGCCGATCGCAAATGCGATGGCGCCGAGCGAGAGGGCCGGAATGGCCACGAACATCACCATTGGTCGCAGGTAGTTCACCAGTGCGAACGGGCCACGCATCTTTTCTGGCTCTGAAAGCGGGTACAGCTGAAAGAATCCAATCTGCATCAGGAGGTGCAGTGTGATGACCACGCTGAATACCAACGCGATGCCGAGCCAGCGGCCGATCACGTACTCGCGCGGAGTAATACCGGTGCTGCCAACGATCGGCATCACCCGGAGCGTGTCGTCTTCATTCACTGCGTTGCCGAACGCCGTGCACACGAAGAACATGTAGAAGAGCGAGAAGACCAGGATGTCACCGAACGCCAGGTTGAACTCACTGTTGATGAACGCGCGATCGCCGCCGGCCTGGGTGCCGCCGCTGCCGATGGTGACGCTTCCGGAGGAGAAACCCCACGTCAGCAAGAAGAGGATGGCAAGCAGCACCCACCACGACGGGCGTCGCCAAGAGGTGCGGAGTTCAAGGAATGCAAGAGTCAGTGTGCGGCGCATGGGTGGTCCGTAGTGTGTGTGGTTAGGCAGCGTTCATTGCGTGCGCAGCGTCGTCGGCGCGGCTCTCGTCCATGACGCCGAAGTAGACGTCTTCCAGCGTTGGTGGCACCTGAACAAAGCCAGTGGGCTGTGATCCTGGCGCGCCCTGCACACGGGTGCGGAACATGGAACCTTCAACAAGCACGGCTTGCGTTACGCGGTGCGAGCGCCGGATTTCTTCGAGATTT
>JBBAOD010000006.1:14949-32222 GCA_040401635.1 Phycisphaerales bacterium | reverse complement strand
GGAGTTGCAGACCGAGGCGGTGCCCGCTGAAGAATTGCAGAAGGTCAAGAACCAAGCGATGGCCGACAGCTACCGTCGACTGCAGAACAACTTCTTCCTGCTCATTCAACTCGCGCAGGCCGAGGCACTGGGTGACTGGAGCGAAATCAACAAGGAAAGCGCGAAGATTCAGGCAGTCACTCCGGAAGACATCAAGCGCGTTGCCAATCAATACTTCGACAAGACGAACCGTTCCGTGGCGACCTACACCCGCAAGGCGGGCGCAGCGGTAGCGGCCGATCCAGAATTGGCTGCGCTGCCAGGTCCGATGCAGGGCATGGCGCGTCAGGCTGCAAAGAAGATCGGCGAAGAGAAGGATGCTGGCAAGTTGAAGGAGGGTCTCACGCAGTTGCGTGACCAGGCCGCACAGGTTCCGCCGCAAATGGCGCCCGTGATGGAGTACCTCTTGAAGAAGATGGAAGCGCGGATTGCTGAATTGGAGAAATCCGCCAAGTGAATCGCACCACTGCATCACACGCCAGACATACACAGGAACACACCATGAAGAACATCGCCACCATCGCCCTCCTTGCCGCCAGCGCAGCGTTTGCTGGATGTGCATCACCGCAGAGCACTGCTACTGACAGCAAGGCAGATACCAAGTCTGCTGCTAAGACCGAAGCGAAGACGGTCTCCAAGACGGATGCAAAGACTGTTCCAATGACAGATTTGCAGCCTGGCACGAAGGCGAAGGCCGTCGCTAAGAGCGACGCGCCGGTTGCTTGGGTTGCTGATCACTCCGCCAAGCTTCCGGCCCGTCCGGAAGACTTGAAGTTCGCAGCGCTTGACTTCACGCCACCAAAGGCGAAGGACTTCCGCCGCACGCTGCCGGATGGAACGCCCGTCTACATGGCGCCGAGCAAGGAGTTTCCACTCATTTCGCTGACGCTGACGTTCAAGGGCGGACAGTGGCTTGACCCAAAGGACACCCCGGGACTCACCGCAGCAATGGCGGCAATGACGCGCACTGGCGGCACTGCCACCATCAAGCCTGCTGATCTTGATGAGAAGCTTGATTTTTTGGCCACCAATGTTGGCGTCAGTGGCAGCCAGGGCGCCGTGATTGCAAACATGAACACGCTGGCCGCCAACCTCGATCAGAGCATGACGCTCTTCTTCGACATGTTGCGCAACCCGGGCTACGACCAGGCTCGCCTTGAAATCATGCGCGGACAGGCGATGGAAGGCATGAAGCAGCGCAACGACGAAGCTGGACAGATCCTTGGTCGCGAGTGGAAGTATCTGATCTTTGGCGACGACTGCTTCGAAAGTCAGCAGACCACCAAGGACAGTTGGGATGCCATCACCACCGACAAGTTGCGTGCTCAGCACGACAAGTTGATTCAGCCCGGCAATGTCATCATCTCCGTCACCGGCGACTTCAATCCCGATGACATGATGAAGCGCCTCGCCACGGCGATGGACGGCTGGAAGCGCGGCGACATGGCCTCGAACCCACCGGCTCCAACCAATGTGTTCAAGCCTGGTGTCTACCGCGTTGCCAAGGACATTCCGCAAGGCAAGGTGCGCATTGGTCGCCGCAGCATTCAGCGCGATGACCCGGATTACTTCAGCGCAGAAATGATGAACGAGATCCTGGGCGGCGGCGGATTTACGAGCCGACTCATGAGCAACATTCGTTCCAACGAGGGCTTGGCGTACAGCGTTGGCTCGCGTTTCGAAGCGGGGGTTTACTACCCCGGTCAGTTTGCGGGCGCCTTTGAATCGAAGAACGGCACCGTGGCACTGGCGATCAAGTTGATGCGCGACGAATTCAAGCGCATGCAAGATCAGCCCGTGAGTGCGGAAGAACTGGAGGTTGCCAAGAAGAGTTTTATCGAGGCTTTCCCTGGTCAGTTCTCCAGTAAGGATGCCACGCTGGGAATCTTTGTTGCCGACGAGTGGACCGGACGCGACCCTGAGTATTGGCAGCGCTATCGCGATTCCATTCAGAAGGTGACCGCCGCTGACATTCAGCGCGTTGCCAAGAAGTACCTCAACTTTGATGACATGGCGGTGATGGTGGTCGGCAAGTGGGACGAGATTGCCCCTGGCGATCAGACCGGTCGCGCCAAGATGTCAGAGTTCTTCAGCGGCAAGAGTATGGAGTTGCCGCTGCGTGATCCGATGACGATGAAGCCGATGGATACACCAACGCAGAGCGACTCTGCGCCGGCTCCGAAGTCATAAAGTTCTTGTTGTGAGTGCCGAGGTCTCAATCCTCGGGCTCGCACCGAGTCCTATTGCAACAGCGCCACAGTGAACGCATCGAGCGCTCATTGTGGCGCTGTTGCGTTGAACTGCACACCATTGATGGCGGATACGCGACCGGCAATCACTTGCGCGGCGATGTCACTGATGTAGACGGTGGGATCATTCGCAAGCCCCAGCGCTGCCAATTCGCTGTGCACGTTCGGAATGATCTTGCGCAGTCTTCCAACAATCACGGTGAGGCGATCCTTCTGCGCGTTGTAGATGATGAATGTGCTGGGCGGGTTGCCAGCGGCAAGGACCGGCTGGCTGCCAAACGCGACAAAACTGTTTCCGTTGGAGCTGTAACGAATCACCAGACCATTCAGACCGCCAAACGAATTGCGGTAGGGATCAAAGTACGGGTTGACGTACATGAACGGCATGGTGTTTACAGAGAAGAACCCATGGCTTCCGTTGGTACCGGCTACAAGCGTCGGTCCGGCAGCGGCCGAAGCCGCGGTGGGATCGGAGGGCGTGCGAAGCCTGACCGAAAGCGTCCAGCTGCGATGAAAATTGACCGTGCGATCGACGGTGATGGAAATGTTGGAATCAGTAGCGGCGCGACAGACGGGCGTGGCTGCGATCAAGGCGATCAGACTGAGGAGGAGGGCCGACAGGAGACTTACGTGACCACCCCGGTGGAGGCTGCGCGCCGTAGGAGTGGTCAGGTTGGTCACGTCGGCTCGGGGACTCATGCTGAATAAGGGTACGCCCGGGTTGTTGCGGCGGTTCGCTGGACCTGACATCCCGCCTATCCTTTCCTCCCTATGACGCTTGCTGCTCCTATTTCTGGCGCTCACGCTGCACCTGCAGTGGTGGATCACCCCGCCCTGCGCACCCGCCGCCGCGACCCGGCGCTCACGGATATCGCGCGCAAAGTGGAGACGGGCGAGCGGCTCACCGCGGCCGATGGCGCGGTGCTCTTTGCCACGCCGGACATTCATGAAGTCTGCCGCCTGGCTGACATGGTGCGCCGGCGCCTGCATGGCGATGCGGTTTTTTACAACATCAATCGGCATCTGAATTACTCGAACATCTGTGCCCTCAGCTGCAAGTTCTGCGCGTTCCATCGCAAGAAGGATCAGGAGGGCGCGTACGAACACAACTTGGATGACATCCGCGCAGAAGCGCGCAAGGCACGTGAGAGTGGCGCCACGGAAATGCACATCGTGGGCGGGCTGCATCCATGGCTTCCGTTTAGTTACTACACCGACATGTTGCGCGCCATCGGCGAGGAAGCGCCGCAGATTCATATCAAGGCGTTCACTGCGGTGGAGATTGTGCATCTGCAGCGCATCTCCAAGCGCGGCGGTGATGGGTACGAAGGCGTGCTTGCTGTATTGCGCGATCTGATCGCGGCGGGGCTTGGAAGTTTGCCGGGCGGCGGCGCGGAGGTCTTTGATGATCGCGTCCATGATGAGGCGTTCAAGGGCAAGATTCGCAGTGATCAGTGGCTTGATGTGCATCGCGCAGCGCATGAATTGGGAATTAATTCGAATGCGACCATGTTGTACGGGCACATTGAAGAACGCAGCGAGCGGCTGCATCACATGGAACTCTTGCGATTGCAACAAGACCACACGCTGAGTGCGTGGGCTGATGCGCAAGGCATTGCGAAAGATGCGAACGGGGCGGTGGTCCTGACTGGCCCTGCAGCGAACTATCCGCACGAGCGACTGCCGATGCCGGGTTCGCGCGGGCTGAAGACTGGGTATTTCCAGACGATTATTCCGTTGCCATTCTTTCCGAATGCGAGCGAGCTTGAGTATCTGCCAGGGCCGACGGGGTTGGAGAACCTGCGCACGCTGGCGATCGCGCGCTTGATGCTCGACAATTTCCCGCACGTGAAGGCGTTCTGGATCATGCAGACGCTGCCGATGGCGCAGCTTGAGTTGCAAGCGGGTGCTGATGACATTGACGGCACGGTGGTGTGGTACGACATCACTAAGGCGGTCGGTGAAGGCAATCACCAAGAGACCAGCGTTGGTGATTTGGCGCGCGCGATCCGCGAGGCGGGATTCACGGCGGTGGAGCGCGACACGGTGTATCGGCGCGTGGAGCGCGATGCGAAGACGGGGGCGTGGAGGTCGGCGGGGGCGTAATTGGGGACAGTGGTGAACGGCACCGGTTTGTCCCCGGCACCTATTTGCCGCGGATGGCCCAGCCGAGTTCGGGCATCTTGAGGAGCCGGGCGGCTGCCATGTAGGTGACCATTCCGAGACCCGCAAGCACCAGCGTGGCTGCAACACTCCAGAGCCAGGTGTCATGACCACTAAACGCAAGGGACGCAAGACCAGCGACGCCTGCCATGGCGGCACTTGCGGCCACAGTGCGCGCGAATGAGGCACGCGTCTCGCGATCCATGATGATGCCCATGCGCTTATGCATGATCCGCGTCATGATGATGATCTGCACGATCGCCGCAATGGCCGTGCTCAGCGCCAGCCCGCCAACGCCAAGCGGTGTCCAAATCAGAATCATGTTCAACGCAAAGTTGAGCGCCACCATCCACACGCTGACTTTCACCGGGGTCACGCTGTCGCCCAACGCGTAGAACGCGCGCGTAGAGAGTTGCTGCATGGAGTACGCCCAAATGGCTGGCGCGTACATCGCAAGTACGAATCCAACCTTCTGCACATCTTCGTGACTGAACTTGCCGCCTTGGAAGATCGCCGCAGCGAGTGGCTCGCGCACCAGCACCAGGCCAACGCTTGCAGGAAAGCCGATGAAGAAACTCAGCCGCATGCCGCGCCGAAGGGTTGCCATGAAGCGATCAGGGTCGTTCGACTCGCGCGACAGTGCAGGGAAGATGGCCGTGGCAATGGCTACGCCGAATACGCCGAGTGGGAATTCGTAGAGGCGCTGACCGTAACTCAAGACGGTCATGCTGCCCGGCGGAAGCGGATAGTCCACGCCAAAGATGGTTGGTCCAATCATGGTTTGATAGCTAGCAACCAAGCCATCGATAAAGGTATTTACTTGGAAGATGCCCAGGCCCAAGAGCATGGGGAGCGCTTTGTAAAGCACTTCCTTCATGTGTGGCCAGTTGGGCTTCATATCCAAGTGCGGCCGAATGCGATGGTGCCGCAGTGACCACAGGCTCCATGCAAGTTGCAACAGGCCAGCCACGATAACGCTCCACGCCACTATCTGTATGTGCGGTACCGGCTCCAAGTGTTCGGTCACGCCGGCATTCACCGCGTAGTAACTGCCGTAGAACGCGGCTGCCACAATCGAGATATTCAGAATGATCGGGCTAGCCGCGCTTGGTCCAAATTTGCCGTGCGTCTGCAACATGGCGCCAACCAGCGCAACCAAACATACGAGCGGCATGTACGGCAGCATCACCATCAACAGCTGAATGCCCAGCATCGGCGATTCGCTCATGTCGTGAATGAAGTACAGGGCGATCTCGCCGACGATGGTCACGCCAGAGAGCAGCACCGCAAGCAGCGCCAGCATCAGTCCCGCGAATTGGCGCGCGGTCTCTGGGTGGTCGCGGTCAAGCTTGGTGTAGACGGGCAGGAACGAGGCAGTGAGCGCGCCCTCGCCGAACAGGCGGCGGAACAGGTTGGGAACTTGGAAAGCGAAATTGAACGCGTCCATCACCGCGCCGGCGCCGAAGACGCGGGCTAGCAGCGCGTCCCGGGCGAAGCCCGTGATGCGGCTGATGAAGGTGAGCACCGTGAAGGTGCGAGCGTGGCGTTCGAATCCTCGACCCATGGTTGTGCGCGCGGCGGTCGGCGCGGTTACCTTGTATCGGATAGATGCGACGCCGAACGACAGCCATCGCCCTGCTTGCCGTCTCCGCCGCCGCACTCTGGGCGACGGGATGCAGCACGGAACCAGACAGCGTGCTGCAGTCTGACTTGCCACAGATTCCTGGAATGGTTCCGCGCGACAGTTCTGGCCTGCGCCAATCCGAAGGGCGCGTCACCGCCGGTCAGTTCTCGTACAAGGGTCCAATCAGTAATTTGAATGCTCGCGTCGGTGAGACCATGGCTCGATTTGATGAGGCCGGTTGGAAACTGGCGTCACAGACGTTGAGCGCATCCACCGCCAGCCTCACCTATCGCAAGGACGACCGCACTGTCCGCGTGGAGATCATTCAGAACGGCGTACAACCGAAGATGTCGACGGGCGTGCTGACGGTGACATCGGACCCTGTGCCGGTCAGCGGTTGAACCAACGCAATACGGCTTCAGATGCAAGCGTGCCACTTCGAACGGCGCCATCGATGGAGCCGTCTGTCACGTGGTCGCCGGCAACAAACATGCCGTCATCAATCTCCGTGGATGGTCGCGCATGGATATCTGCGGTGTGCTGACGTGGCAAAGCACGCACAATCCGATCCATGCGCAGGAGGCGCCAGCCGCGCATGGCACCAGTGCCAAACCAGCGCTCCATTTGCACCACCATGCGCGCGGTCAGGCTGGACATGCTTTCGGCCGCCCAATCCACTTGCACCATGTTGAGCGCAATAAGCGACTGACCATCCGGCGCGTATTCAGGTGCAACGCTGGAGAGGCAGGCCGCGTGATTCACCGGGCCATCGCCGGTGCCGTCAAGAAAGAGCATTGGTTGGTGCAGCGGCGCGGGCAATCGCCCAACGTCACATGCCCAGTAGAACGTGACGTTGGAGCACCACGCGCGCGAGTTAATACGAGCATCAAGTGCGTGCGCCGCGGCCATATCCGTGGCCAACACGACGGCATCGAAGATCGATTCGTCGCCGTTGGCATTGCGCACTGCAAACGACTTGCCGCGACGAGCGATACTGCTAACGGGCGCGCGCAAGCGAATCCGCTCCGCTGGTAGCGATGCTGCGATTTGCTTGGGTATCTCGCCCATGCCCAGTGCGGGCACAACGGTCTGCCCGCGCGCGAATGTAGAAAAGATGTACTGGAACTGACTGAAGTCAGTGCCAAGCGTGCGGTCAAGAAATACGCCGCCAAAGAAACTGCGCATGAAGCCATCTACGGTGGCCATACCAAGGTCCATGCGGCGCAGTTCATCGAGCGTGCTGCCAGCAGGAACGCCTGGCTTCAAGATGGGATGGCGAACGGCGTCAAGGGCCATCGGTGCGAGGCGCGCGAAATCAAGCGCCATACCTGGACGAGCAGCGAGGCCACGAATCGCCGAGAGTGGATGACGAAGCGGATGCAAAATTTGCGTGAAACCACGGCCATCGAAGACTTCCGCACCGGCACGGAAGGTTCGAAAGTTGAGAGGCGCATATTCCAGCAATTCACCCGCTGCGCGGTACGCCGTGAGATACACCTGAAAGCCACGGTCGAGGCGGAAGCCATCAACCATGTCGGTACGAACGCGGCCGCCCACGGCATCAGATGCTTCAAAGATGGTCCAGTCAACGCCGCGCTTCTGCAACGCGTGCGCGCAGGAAAGACCTGCAAGACCGGCTCCGATGATCGCTGTGCGAGACATGGTGGAATCGTAGTACGCGTGGATGCGTGCAGGGGGAACAATGACCGTGGATTGAGCCGTGCAAATGATTGGCCGGGCTACGCGGTGCGTTCCGGCAGTGCGCTCGGCGTGGAAGTTGAAAGGCGGACAAATCCTCCGCCACATTCGTGACATGTTCCGGTGATTGCTGCAGGCGTTGTGGCACGCAGGTCAAATCCGCACCCAAGACATGACGCGCCGCATTGATCGACGCGCGCTGCAATGCGGCGTCGACATGCAGCAAGTCCACACGCGCCGATCAGCGCCACCGTTGCGATATCACCAAGAATGCGCGCGTCCGCTGGCAGCATCTGATACCAGCTATCGATGCGAAGTACAAAGTCACTGCGTAGCCGGAGCGTGGTGACAATGGTGATGAAGGTGACGCTTAGCAATACCAGCGCCACCGTTGACAGCAGGATCGGTAGCAGGCATGCACTCAGTTCTGCACTTGCTTGCAGTGGTGCGATCGGTGCCCAATCGGTCGCGCGTCGTGCGGTGCCGCAGCGCGTGCACTGATTGGTCTCAGGGGCTGGAGTGCTGGCGATTGGAGCGCCGACATCCGCGGCGACGGCGACGATGTGCGAAGAAGCTCCACATGCGAGGCACGGTTGCTCGCTTGTTGCGCGACGCACGCGCGCGCGGACACCTGCTTCCCATAGGGCGTGCACGCCAACGGACATTCCCAGCATGCCGCCGATGAAGCCGTACTGCCACGGCTGCGGGCCCTTGCGTATGAACCACGAATCAAGCAGGACGCCAAGCGGTGCGCCCGCCGCAAATCCAAGCGCTGCCACGGTGGCGAGGTGGAGCCACGCGGTCGGTTGTACAAACAGCAAATCAGCCGCAATGCTGCGCCGTTGCGAAATGAGCCGCGCGGCATCCGCCCCAACCGGTCGCGCGGCCATACAGAATGCAAGAGCGATGGCGATGCCAATCACATAAGCTCACCAGTCATCCAGATCAGCCGAGCGGCCGAGTTGCGGGATCATCTGCAATACCTCGTCGAGCGCTGCGATGGCAACCATGAACAGCAATGACCACCACAGTGAACGCAACCACCGCGTGTAGATGAACAGCGCTGCCAGGACCCCAAACGCAGCCGCGTGAATCAACTTATCGATGGGTGATTCGCCGGAACCGATCGACAAGCGCGGCCACAGCGTTGTCACAAGAACAAACGCCAGCGCGATGATCCATGCAATCCGGATGTTGCGGATGGCAAGTGCGGCGGGCGTGCCGATTGGCAATACGCGAAGGTCCGTCATGGGCGCGTCAGAGGCTCAGGCCGCCAGATCGCAACGATCGGCGAGCGGGGCGCTTGGTGGGCTTTGATGCTTTGGCTGTCCGTGCTGGCTTGGGTGCTCGCACACGCTTCGCGAGCTTTGCCATGGTGATCGTGCGTCCTGCCTTGGCCACTTTGATCGATCGTGCCGCGCGCGCTGCTTTGGGGGCGTTGGCCTTCGCCGCCTTTGAGATCGTTGCATGGGCACGTTTCACGGGCTTGGCGGACTTGGTGGCGACCTTGGCGGCAGCCTTCTTGGCGTTTGCTTTCTTCGTGATCTTGGATGAGGCTTTCGCGGACTTCGCCGAGAGCTTCGCTGACTTCTTCGCTGACTTCTTCGCTGACTTCTTCGCTGACTTCTTCGACGACTTCTTCGCGGATTTGCTCGCAGATTTCGAAGACCCAGCCGGCTTCGTTGACTTCGTTGCCGCTCCGCGCGCTGCACTCACTCCGCGCTTCGTCACCTTGGTTGCCTTGCGCTTCTTCGGCACGGCGGCGCCCGAGTCATTGCCGCCTACTGCCGCGCCATCGAAGGATCCGTGCGGCAAGCCCCAGCCGATCAGCAACTGCTCGGCAATGCGTCGATAGTCGTCAGCGCCTGGGCATTTTGGGGCGTAATCAAAGATGGTCTGGCCAAACGACGGTGCCTCGGCAAGTTTGATGTTGCGGCGCACCGGCGGGTCAAGCACCGTAGCGGTGGACCATGGCACATCCATACCGCGGAATTGTGCGAGTTGCGATTCGATCTCACCAATCACTGCGCGCGCGTGACTTGATGAACCGTCATGCATGCACAGCAGAATGCCGGTGACGCGAATGGTTGGATTGAGGCCCTGCGAAATCAAATGCACGGTCTGCAGGAGTTTCTCAAGGCCACGCAGTGGCAAGTAGTGCGCCTGCATCGGCACGAATACTTCGTCCGCAACGGTGAGCGCATTGACGCTCAGGACGCCAAGACTTGGCGGACAGTCAAGAAGTATGACATCGTAATTTCCGTAGACAGGCTCGAGCTTGGAGCGCAGGACGGTTTGCATGCCTTCTTGCTGTGCCAGTTCACCTTCCACAAGCGCCAGTTCCGTAACGGCTGGAATGAAATCCAGTCCAGCACGCGCCGTTTGCACTGCATCTTCGATGCGACATGTTGGGTCAAGAAGTAGATCGCGAATCGTGCGCTGTTCCGGGCCGCTTTCAACGCCAAAGTGCAGGGAAAGATTCGATTGCGGATCAAGATCAACCAGCAGAACGCGCTGCCCATAGCGCGCAAATGCGGCGCCAAGATTCACGGTACTGGTGGTCTTGCCCACCCCGCCCTTCTGATTGAGAAGTGCAATGACGCGCGGTTTGCGCGCGGGCTCAGCGGTATCAACAGCGCCGCCTGCTTCCGGTGCAAGCGATGGATGCAATACTGGCTGCGGTTCGTGCGGTTCTTCGTGCATCGATGCGCGAGTATAGATCGCCACCTGCCACTTGCTCTTTCAGCGGCCCAAGTTGCCCCAGAGTCCCAGATCAACCAAGATTGGTGGCGCACTCGGTAACCACGCCGGGCGTGACAGCCCCGCACATTGCCGCGGTTGTGTGGGACCAGGGACGCGCTCCACGGAGAGCAACAGCGGCCGCGCGCCAGGGGTTGAGGTACCAAGCCACTTCTCAGGAATCTCTACGCGCGCGCGCCACCGATCGGTCCATGCCATGAAACCAACGGCAACCCCGTCGTCATCACCCAATTTCATCTCCAGCGCGCCATCGCCAGTGATCCGTAAGACACGCGATGGGTCACTTGCATCGCCAATACGCACGATGACTTCGTCACGCTCTGGCGCGGGTGCACCCTGCGGGCGGAACGCTTCGACAAACAACTCCCAGCGGCCCGCGCGACAACGTAACGATGCTGATGTCTGCCACGCGGGAGCGATCGGTTCGATGGATGATGATTGAATATCTGCCAGTGACAACGGCGGCATAAATGCACCGAATGCCAACGCTGGTGGCTTGACCGGATATTCGCGCCCACCCACCATCACTTTCATGTGTGCTTCGCCATCGGTGGCTTCCAGCGATTCGGTGCGCGTGCGATCATTGTTGTAGGCGTCGGCGGTTGGCTGAAGTGGCGGTCGATCAACCCAGGCACGCGCGATGCGATGCGGCGGAACAACCAACGCCGAAGTGCTGGATTCGCCAGCGGATCCATTCCAGGAAAGCTGCAGAATTCGCTCGCCGGACGTAGGGTTTGCAACAGCCAGCCTGATGCGGTCGCCGCAATCTTCTTCAACCCACATGGTGCACGTCCAACGACCACGTGCCCACGTGAGCGCGGCCTCCACTATCTCGGCGTTGTTGCGCTGGTGATCAACAAGTAAGGCGAGCAGCGTTCGCAGATCTTCGGGGCGCACTACCCACGCGGCTACGGATCGCGCGTAATCCGGATCTTCTACTACACCAGCGAGAAGATCGCTGAGTTCATCGTGCACACCGCGGCTTGTTGCACGCACGCGTTCCAGCGCTCCGAGCCAAAGACTTTGCACATGACGTGCCCATAGTTTTTCAGCGGCACGGCCGCGCGGTTCGCCGATGCGTGCACCTTGGCGTTCGGCGATCAATGCCCAACGCCAGAATTCAAATGGTGTGTTGGGGTCCGGGCGATCATCAGAAATAGTTGCTGGGACAAACAACACTGGGGCGTCGGCGCGCACGCGTTTGGGCGCGGGCAACCAATGCACGGTCATGGTCACGCCGCCAATTTCAATGGAGCCTTCGCCCGATGCAGGAAGTTCCACCATGGCAAAGATGCCACCAAGCGTCTCTGGTTCAGGTGATTCAGGAAGCTCAGAAACCAGCGCAACATCAACCTGCGCGGGCGCGCGCGTCCAAGAACGCAGTCCATCATCCGGGCGCGGCGCGATGAGTACCAAGGTCGCTTGCGATTGCAGCACGCCAATCTTTACAGGAATGCGGGCGGGCCACTCCGAAAGCGCGGTACGTTCCAAAGCAATGGCCGCCACGCCGCCTGGTGTGCAGACGACGGAATCGAAACGCGGGCGAATATCACGCGCCACGGCGACGGGTGTGAGGAATGCAACGGCGCATGACGCAAGAAGCGTCACAGCACGCACGGGCGCGGAGCTGCGCCAATGCCCGGCACGTGCGATCGTCATGCAAACGATTCGGAAACGCACGCGGGGCTACTGCGCCTTCTTGGCGCGGCGCATGAGTTCATCGATGCGGTCGCTGAAGCCAGGTTGCGAGGCACGCAGCACGGGAGCGGCTGATCGGTCCACAGCATCCGGCGATGGCGGGCCCATGGGTTCAGGGGAGCGCGCGGGATACGAAATATCTTCGTCGGGTGCGCGCACAGTCTTAGCCGTCGCGGGTGCGTCGATTCGGCCATCGATACGCGCCGATTGCGCAACTGCAGCGCGCCCGTCGATCGGCGTTCCATCCATTCGCTGCACGCCGTTCATGCTGGTCATAGCCGTCGATGGTCGCTTGGAGTAATCGCCGTGATCGTCATGAATAAAGTTGATATCGCGAACGCCGGTGCTGGGGATCACGCGAAAATCAGGGCGACCGATATAGAAAATCGTGGCGGCAGGGACGACTGCTTTCAGCGCGCCTTTCTTCTGCGGGTCGCGGATGTACGCGGACTGACTGAACACTGCGTACAGCGCGCCGTTGGTGCGCATCATCAGGTCATCACGACCGGGCACTGCGTAGAGGCGTTCGAAACCGTGCGGCGAAAGATCAACCTGCATCACGCGCGACGATGTGGAAAGTGAATTGCGATCGCCGACCTTCTGATCAATCAATGTGGGATTGTCAGATGCGGAGATGCGTCGAACATCCTGCGCGGCGGTGGCGGGAGCAAGCAGCAATGCCAGACCACACGCGAAGGCGAGTGTGGAAGCGCACGGGGTGAGCGTTGGGTTCGGCGTCACCGCGGCGCGGTCGCAGGGGATGGAATCAACGCGTGACATCAGCACCACCATATCGGCTGCCGGCATGCGCCGGAACGACCGAAGTGGTTGCGGAAGGCAGAAAAAGCACTCCGGATGCAGTTTCCACCTGAATTCCAAGGCGCGGATCCACCGAGCGAACCATGCCGTTAACGCTCCCAGCGGGGGTGTTGAAGGCGCAGGAATGGCCCGTGAGGCGGTCGAGCGTGCAGTACGTCCGATAGATGCTCTCGATGGGCTCTTGGAACGCAATGTCTACGCTTTGGATCAACGCATCAAGCATGGCAAGGCGATCGATGTGAACGCCCAGTCGCGCGAGGCTGGTGGCGTGCGCGTCAATATCGGCATGGAAGGAATCTTGGCCAACATTGATGCCAATTCCAACGAGTGCGAAGCCGGCGGTGCGTTCCACCAGAATGCCGGCGATCTTGCGACCGTCCACCACGATGTCGTTTGGCCACTTGATGCCGCACGCGTCGCCGGGCAGAAAGCTGCGGACTGCACGCGCGGTTGCAACGGCGCTGCGCATGGCAAGCGATTCCGGCGCGTCATCGGGGAGCGCGAAGGTGACGGCAACACCGGCGTCGTGCGTGTCTTCCCAGGCGCGACCAAGTCGACCGCGACCGGCAGATTGTCGCCAGGCGGTGACGAGCGTGCCAACAGGAATACCGGCGGCGCGGGCATGGTCTTGCGTGCTGGCGGTTTCGCGTAGGACGATCACGGTGCGCAGGAGCGTGCATGCGCTTGCCACGGTTGCCTCAAGAGCATCGGGCCACGATTCGATCGGGATATGCGGGCGTTGCGGGGCGGGCACGGCGCTCATGGTATAGAACTGCTTCTATGCCAAGCATCTTCACACGCATCATCAATGGTGAAATTCCCTGCCACCGCGTCTATGAGGACGATCATGTGATCGCGTTTCTGGACATCGGCCCGGTGTCACGCGGCCATGTGTTAGTGGTTCCGAAGGAGGAGCGCGTGCGGCTCGATCAATTGAGTGACGCGAGTGCTGCTGCGCTCGGACGCGCGCTGCGCATCGTCGCGGCAGCGGTGGTGAAGGCAACGGGATGCGTTGATTACAACGTGCTGCAGAACAATGGAGCCGCGGCGCATCAAGCGGTGATGCATGTGCACTTTCACATCATTCCCAAGTATGTGGATGGAAGCGGGCTCGGGGTGAAGTGGAATGCGGGCAGCGCGCCAGCGGATGCGGCGGAATTGGCGGCGGCGATCAGTACATCCGTGCCGCGATAGGTGGTTACCAATTGCTGGTAGATCGCTCAACCGATAGCGCGAACCAGTCACTCATTAAGTTTGGTATCGATCTGCTTCGCGGCGTCCACCGGGTTCTCGGTATCGATCTCACTCTCGCTCTCGCCCTCGCCTTCACCCTCGACCTCATCTTCATCGGCCGGATACTGCGCCTCGGGGAGCGTCCATGGGACCGTGCTTCCTTTGGGCGCTTCACGCCCGGCGAGCAATATGACGGATGCCATCGCTGCGCATGCCGCGGCGATCCACGCGCGGCGTAGTCGGCGGTCATCAAGCGCTAGGACTGGCAGCACCCACATAGCCCCCACCAAGAGGGTCAGCGTCCATCGGCTCACCAGCAGAATCCAAGTGGAAGCGGAGTAGCCCAATCCGGCGAGCGGAGCGCGGACGCTCCACCACATGACTGGCATGATGACAACAAGTACCCAGCCAAGCACCGTGCACCACCAGAGCAGCCGCGGTGCCGGTCGCCATCGGTTGCCTTTGCCATCGTCCGGTATCAGCCACACGCTCACTACCACCCACACCACTAACAACGCGGCGGAAATGCGGCATGCCAAGGCAGTGATCCACTCCAACTGCGTCGAGGCGTCGTAGTCCATCTTTGAGAGCAGCGGGACATGCACGTAATAACGAATCTCGACCAGCGCCTCAAAGGTGGCGATGGCGACGCATACCCATGCGAGCGCGCGCATCAGCCGCTGCGGCCCCAGCATTGCGAGCGGCGTTACTACCGCAAGCGTCAGCCACGCGAGCTGCGCGCGCAGGAGCACATTCCCCACCGACATGATGGCCGTGGTGTTCGAGTCCGACGTGCCGTCAGCAACGGTACTCGCTAGCAATGTGATCCACGCCAATCCGCTTGCAGCCACGAGCGCCGTGCGACACACGACGGACGTGGCACCGCGGATACGGATGACCGCGATTGCCGTTACAAGAGCGAGTACCACTGGTAAGGCAAGTGACCAGACGAAACCGCCGCTCAATACATATCGCTCTGTGGTCTCGGGGCCCATGGGCGAGATACCGCGGCTTGGATTCCCCGGATTGAGCGCTAGTAACCGCGCGCCCCAGATCCACGCCAACATCCACTGGAAAACGAACGCAACGAGCGGGATTCCAGCGAGCATCAGTAGATACCGAGGTCGCACCACGCGCATGGCGGCGTCAGCCCCGCACTCGGGGCACCGATCCGCCGGACTGCTCAACGCACGCAGATCAAATCCGCAGCAAGGGCACACCTCAGAAGGAGTGGCGGTCGACATATGCGACAACACTATCAGGTCAAATCACGCGGTGCCCTACCCGAGTGCTGACTTCCACTGACATCGCCTCAGAGGCAGAATAAATGGGGGCAGTGGTGAACGGCACCTATTTACGGCCAGATGCCGCGGAGGTCGTAAACGCGGGCGATCTGTTCGAGCGCTGCGCAGCTGGCTGCGGTGCGCAAGTCGCATTCGTAGCGGTGTCGCGCCAGCTTCACGCGGCGCGAGGCGGCGATCATTGTTTCCGCCAACGTCTCGCGCACCTGCGTTGCAGTCCATGAGATGGCGGAGCGATTCTGCAGCCACTCAAAGTAACTCACCGCCACGCCGCCGCCGTTGCAAAGGATGCCCGGCAATACTTCAATACCGCGCTGCAAGAAGATGCTGTCCGCGTCTGGCGTCACCGGCGCGCTGCCCATTTCGGCAACTGCGCGTGCACCCACCATCTCTGCAACTTCGCTGGTGACCATCTGTTCGAGCGCCGCAGGGACCAGCACGTCACATGGCAGCTTCCAGAAATCAGCAGCGGAAACGCACTCGCCACCGTGGAAGCCGTCGAGCGAATCATGCACGTCAAGGTGGTCGATCAGGTCGTCCGGGTCAAAGCCGCGGAGGTTCACCACCGCACCACTGCGATCAAGTACGCCAACCAGACGGGCGCCCGAGCGACACAACGCCACCGCTGTCGAGCGACCAACATTACCAAATCCGGCGATCGTAAAGGTCAAGGAACTTGGGTCAATCCCCATATCGGGAAGCATTTCGCGCAACACTTCCACCAGGCCAAGCCCGCCGGCACTGGCGCGGCCAATGATGCCGCCCGCTTCCACTGGCTTACCCGTAGCAACCCGGTGCGCGTCCGCACGCGAATGCGTTGCTCCTGTTTGCGCGTAGGTATCAGCAAACCAAGCCATCACCTGCGGATCAGTGCCCACACCCGGACCAACAACATCATGGTCCGGGCCAATTTGCTCCGAGATCGCCCACGCAAAGCGTCGGGTTACGCGTTCAAGTTCGTCACGCGTTAACTCGCGATTACTGCACTCAACACCGCCGTACGCGCCACCAAACGGCAGGCGCAACAAGCTGCACTTCAACGTCATCAAAATGGCGAGCGCGCGCATTGAATCGGCATCAACTCCCGGATGGAAGCGCAAGCCGCCCTTGAATGGACCGAGCGCGGAATTGTGCTGCACGCGCCAGCCACGGAACAGCCGGTGCTGGCCGTCGTCCATCAGCACCGGAAAGTTCACTTGCACTTCGGAGCGCGGCTGCGAAAGAATCAGCTGATGATGATGCTTCAGCCCAACAATCTCAGCAGCGGCGAGCAGTTGCTCAAGCGTCTGATGAAAGATGTTTGACGGATCACGGTCGATCCCGAGATCTTCAAAGACCACGCGCTGGTTCTGCACCGTGGCAGGAGTGCGGTCCGTGGCTCGGCGTTTCTGATTGCGCTTCTCAGGCATGGCGAACTCGATTTCTCTGATGGTTGAAGCATGACACGCACACGGCGCGCGCATTCATGCAAACACTTAGCGAACGAATGTCACGCGACCCCAAAACTGCGGAAGGTGCATATCAATGGCCCACTGCGGACTCCAGACCCAGTTGTCTTCCGGAAGCCCGGCACGCTTGGCATACGGCTCAGCGCCGCCGGGCGCAGAACGAGCCGCGACGTTTGGCGTGGCGAGACGCACACCAGCAGCGTCAAGTGCTTCGTGATTGTGGCGCCATTGCACGCGGGAG
>JBBAOD010000006.1:3212-14939 GCA_040401635.1 Phycisphaerales bacterium | reverse complement strand
GAGAAATTGATACGCCATGTCTCGCCGGGTTTCGGCGCGGTTGCCGCACGAGCGCGCTCGCCGAAGGCTTGCTGATCGGCTGGCAACCCAGCAATGCGCGCGTCCGTAGGCGGAACAAATGCCTTCCACGGAATCGCCATCATCACTGTCCACGAATGGTCGACATCGCGCGGATCATCGGGCGTTCCCTTGAACGACACCGACTTGGCGAACGCGCCAGTGACATCCCACTCATGAATCGCTGGCGCGCCCTCGCGGTACGGCCGGTGCAGGAACAAATCAAACACCGTGCCACGTGCGTTGATTTCAATCTCGTAGTACTCACGACCGTCACCGTTTGGATCAATGAACACTTCAAAATCATTGTCGTGAAAGACGATCTCATCATGCACAGCAAGCGTGGACCAGATGTCTGGCTCCATGAGCTCCGCACCGACATAGAGAAATGATTCGTCCCACAGCATCTTCACGCGTGTTCGGTACGCGGGCGCTGGCTGAACGGAACCTTCGATGTCTGTGAAGTCCTCGGTCCACGGTGCGGCTGCCCATGCGCCGCTTTCCAATGATCCGCCGAGCGCAACGCGCGACATGCCGCGTCCATCGCCGGATGCACCGGTCGCACCAGCCACACCCGCGAGCGCAGGTGCAAACGGCGCTCGGTACGAAAGCGGCTCCGATAGCGGCTTGGCCACTACCGGCGGCTGCCACACCGCGCACGACGCGCCAGCGATCATCGCGATGGACGCGGTAACTGCAAGTGCGAAGCGCGCGGTGCGGTGCCGGTTCACTTGCGCTTTCCAGCCTTTACTGACTTGCTCTTAGCGGGCTTCGACTTTGCTGACTTCGACTTACCCGCCTTCGCCGGCTTTGACTTGGCTGCAGACTTCGATGACGCAGCCTTCGCTGACTTCGTCTTCGCGCCCTTACCCTTGCCCTGCTTCGGCGAGGTTCCAAGTTCCACAGCAACCTTGGCCGCAGCCAAGCGCGCCACCGGAACACGGAACGGCGAGCAGCTGACGTATGCCAGGCCCACCGACTCGAAGAACCGAATACTGGCCGGATCGCCACCATGCTCGCCGCAGATGCCCAGCTTGATGTCCGGACGCGTCATGCGACCGCGCTTGCAGGCAATATCAACCAGCACGCCCACGCCACCAACATCGATCGATGCAAATGGGTTGTCCTTGATGATCTCACGTTCGCTGTAGCCAGGCAAGAAGCTGCCGGAGTCGTCGCGGCTCATGCCCAGCGCCGTCTGCGTCAGGTCATTGGTGCCGAAACTGAAGAACTGCGCGGTTTCAGCAATCTGGTCTGCAGCAATGGCAGCGCGCGGCAGCTCAATCATGGTGCCCACTTGGTAATCAAACTTCTGACCAGTGGCAGTCATGACTTCACGGGCAACGCGGTGAATGGTTTCTGCCTGCAAATCAAGCTCGCGCTTGAATGCGATCAGCGGAACCATCACTTCAACCTTGGTGCGAATACCAGACTTCTCGACAGCCGCGGCCGCCTCAAAGATGGCGCGCGCCTGCATCTCGGTGATTTCTGGGAACACAATACCCAGTCGGCAACCACGGAAACCAAGCATCGGATTGAACTCATGGAGTTCGTTCACGCGACGCTCAATGTCCTCGACAGGAACGCCGATCTTGTGTGCAAGATCCTGCTGCTGCGCCTTGGTGTGCGGCAAGAACTCGTGAAGCGGCGGATCGAGAAGACGGATGCATGCCGGACGACCTTCAAGGGCGCGCAAGATGCCATCAAAGTCCGCACGCTGGTACGGAAGCAACTTGGAAAGCGCACGCTGGCGACCAGGCGTGTCCTTGCAGAGAATCATCTCGCGCATGGCATCAATGCGGTCACCTTCAAAGAACATGTGCTCGGTGCGGCACAGACCAATACCTTCCGCGCCGAATGCGACGGCCTGGCGGACCTGCTCCGGAGTATCGGAGTTGGTGCGAACACCAAGTCGGCGATAGCGATCCGCTAGATTCATGACAAACTCAAAGTCGCGCGCCACGCGGCTCTCGGATGGCTTCATGGTGCCAGCCACCAACACCTGCTTCAACTCACTGTCAGCAGTGTCGATCTTGCCCTGGATGATTTCACCAGTGGTGCCGTTGATGGAGAGGAAATCGCCCTCTTTCAGGACCTTTCCATCGCAACTCAAGGTGCCCTTGTGGTAATCGATCACGATCTCGCCAGCACCAGCAACGCAGACCTTGCCCATCTGTCGGGCAACCAACGCCGCATGGCTTGAAACGCCGCCGCGCGTGGTGAGAATGCCATCGGCTGCAATCATGCCACGTAGATCTTCCGGACTGGTTTCAATGCGCGCCAGAATGACGTGCTTGCCGTGTCGCGCCAATTCCTCAGCGCGGCTGGCGCTGAAGGCGATCTCACCGCATGCAGCGCCCGGACCAGCAGGCAGACCCTTCGTCATGATGCGCCCCGCTGTACGAGCCGCCTCATACGCCTTGCGCTCAAAGACCGGCTGCAAGAGTTGGTTCATCGCTTCCGGATCAGCGCTCTTCATAGCGTGCTCCGGAGTCATCAAGCCTTCCTTCACCATGTCATGCACAATCCGCACGTAGGCCAGCGCGGTGCGCTTGCCGTTACGGGTCTGCAACATCCAAAGCTTCTTGCGCTCAATGGTGAACTCAAAGTCCTGCACATCGCCGAAGCGCTTCTCCAGCGTCTTGCGGACCTTCTCCAGCTGCGCAAAGCTCTTGGAAAGAATCTTGTCCTTGGCCATCAACGCAACCGCTAGCGGCGTGCGCACACCAGCAACAACATCTTCGCCCTGCGCATTGATCAGGTATTCGCCATAGAAGACGTTCTCGCCGTTGGCTGGGTCGCGTGTGAACGCAACGCCGGTGGCGCAATCTTCGCCCATGTTTCCGTAGACCATCGCCTGCACGTTGACAGCAGTGCCCCACTCGTGCGGAATCTTGTACTTGTTGCGATAAACAGTGGCGCGATCGTTATTCCAGCTGCCAAACACAGCGGCTACGGCGCCTTCAAGTTGCGTCATCGGAGCAGCGGGGAAGCTCTTGTTTGTCCAGCGCTTCACCAGGTCCTTGTAGCGCTTCACCAAGTCCTTCAGGTTCTCCTCAGTGAGCAGCGTGTCTTCCATCACTCCGCACTCGCGCTTCATGCCGTCCATGATTTCCTCAAACGGATCATGGTCCATCTCACTCTTCTTCTGCACGCCCATCACCACGTCGCCGTACATCTGCACGAAGCGACGGTAGCAATCCCATGCAAAGCGGCCGTTACCGGTGGCCTTCTTCAGCGCTTCGACGGTGATGTCGTTGAGGCCAAGATTCAGAATGGTGTCCATCATGCCCGGCATCGAATCACGCGCGCCAGAGCGCACCGAGACCAGCAGCGGATCGCGACGGTCGCCGAACTTCTTCTTGACTTCCTTCTCAATAATGCGCAGGCCGTCCTTCATCTGCTTGGCAAACTTCTCCGGGAAGCGGCGGCCGTTGTCGTAGTACCAGTTGCACACTTCCGTGCTGATGGTGAATCCGGGCGGAACCGGGAGACCCATGAGCGCCATCGCGGCCAGATTTGCACCCTTGCCGCCGAGTAGTGCCTTCTGAGTACCGTCGCCATCGGTGCGCTTTCCGAAGGAATAAACCATCTGCTTGGGAGCAGGCGTATCCTTTGCCTTGGAGTGCGATGCCTTCGTGCCGTTCTTCTTGCCGTTCTTGCCCATAGGTGTATTGCTGCGATCGGATCGAGGCTTGCCATCAACGCGACGGGGTGAGCCACGAAATGTGGGTTTTCCGCGTGTAAATGCGGGTCGCCCATACTAGCGCATCACCCTACGATCCGTCAGCGGCGGAATACCTGCCCAACCCACTATGCAGCCGCTTCACTGGAAATTCACGCCGGAAACCGTGCTCGCGCACTGGCCACGCCAACGCGCGCTGGCAGCGTTGGCTACCGGAACCGCGGATGGACGCTGGGGGCGCTGGACAGTGCTCGCCGAACCGTCGCGGGTGGTGACTGCCATGACCGCCGACGATGCACTGCGTGCGATCGACGCTGCATCCACCGATGGCGGTACATGGATCACTGCACTTTCGTATGAACTCGGCGGCGCGTTCGAACCGCGCGCGTATCCACGCCACCGTGCACCTGCAGACGGATGGCCGATGGCAACGCTTGCATGTTGCGAGGCTCGTTTGTTGTACGACCATGAATCACAGACGTGGCAAATGAGTGCCCAAGCCGCTGGACTCGCTGCAGAAATCCATGACCGCGTCCAGCGTGGCGAACGCGATGATGGCCGCGCCGCCATCAGCGGCCTAGAGCCAGACATCACCCGCGCAGAATTTGAAGCAATGGTTGCACGCGCGGTAGAACTCATTCATGCCGGCGACATATTTCAAGCGAATATCACCCAGCGATTTTCGGCGCACTGGCAAGGTTCGCCGCGTGCCATTCTGCGCGCCGCGATGCACGCTGGTCGCCCTCGCTACGGCGCATATTTAGAAACCAAGACGCACGCACTGGTGAGCATGAGCCCAGAACTCTTTGTTGAAATTGACCGCATCGCGGGCAGAGCAATCACCCGCCCCATCAAGGGAACCCGCGCATTTCACGAGGATCCACGCGAATTGTTGGCCAGCAGCAAAGATGCTGCCGAGTTGCACATGATTGTGGATTTGATGCGCAACGATCTTGGACGCATCGCTCTTTCCGGAGGAGTGCGCGTGACTGCATCGCGCAAAGTGGAGAGCCATGAGACGGTGCATCACTGCGTTGCGGAGATTGAAGCAATGCTTCGCCCCAACACCAGCGTGGTTGAAATGCTGCGCGCCACATTCCCGCCTGGCTCCATCACTGGCGCGCCAAAGGTTCGTGCCATGCAAGTGATTGATGAATTGGAACCCGTTGCGCGTGGCCCCTACTGCGGGACGGTTGGCTTAATTTCCCCAACTGCGGTGACGCTCAACGTGGCCATTCGCACGATCGCCCTGCATCACACGAGTGCGGACGGCGGAACGCTGCGTTACAGCGCTGGATGTGGAATCGTTGCGGAGAGTCAGCCGCGTCACGAATACGAAGAGAGCCTGCACAAATGCGCGGTACTACTGCGCACTGCGCACGCACTCACTGCGACTGTCGGCGCTCCAAATTCCTGATCGATCGCTCCACCTGCTCGGCCACTACTTTCTGGTGACCAGGGTTGAAGCTGAAATCAAAGCTCATACCTGCGTAAGTGCGCTGCGAACTATCAATGTGCGTGTGCACCAACTTGGCAGTGGTGACAATCGGAACGCTGGCGCCATCGCTTGGCTCAAGACGCAGCCAAAATAGCCGGTGATGCGAAAGCAGGCCCGCGTTCTCAGGATCCACCATCAAGCCCGCGCCGCCACCACCGATATTGGCAACATGCGCTGTGAAGCGCGGCCCAACTTGGGGGAGCATGGCTTCTTCATCGGTCTTCTCTGCTGTTACCGCACCAGTGATGCTGGCTGCAAATGCCAACTCATTGGCGCGCTCGGCAGCGACCACGGTCTTTGGGTCAAGGAGCGGCCAGACATCAATTGGTGCGAGCGTCAACGGACCAACATCAAAGCGCGCGTGCCGACGTAGGCAGCGCTCCACGTGATCGGGCAGCGCCAATCGAGCTGCACCGTTGCGCGCGTCTTGGTACTTGCCTGGCAAAATTTCTTCCGTGACCGCGGTGCGGAACTCCCAGCGATTCTGACCGATGACAATGAACGCCACCAACCGCGTACCGATATGGAGCGGCAGCGCACGACCAAATGCGCCCGGATTCTCAACAACGATGCCGCTGTCGCGCACTTCCAAAATGCGGAGACGCCACACCAAGTCATGACCACGTGCGTCATCACGCGCAATCGCGATTTCCAGCGCCCCGCCCTTCTGGCAAAGCTCTTCCAGACTCCGTCTCCACTCGTTGGTGCGCGATCGTGCTGCAGACATACTTGCTCCTGTGGTGCGACGGACGGAACGCCCGTGCTGCAGTGAAGTCTAGCCGCGCGTCAATGCGGCACGGAGAGGCGGAATCAACGCGTCGGCGGCCGCGCGTTGGGCGCGCGAAGGCGTCATTCCTCCGTAGCGAATTTCGTAAAAACGATCCACGATTGCGGTAAAGGCAAGAGCAGCAGCCGGGTTCAGGCGCTGCACTGCCTGAACATGCATCCGTGGGGTGCAACTGCGCGGCTTCTCACATCCCGCACGCGCAAGGGCATCAAGCGACTCAAAGTAGAACGCCACATCGCGACCAAGCGCAATGCGCCGTGTGAAACGCTCGTTGCTAGCGCCCAACTCGCGGGCCACTCGCCGCGCGCGGCGACCCACCACCCACACTGCCGTTGCAGCGATTGCCAAAGTGATTCCCACCAGCCCAAGCCACAGTGCGCCGGCTGGACCCATCAGGAACCAACGATTCGCCGCGTCCAACAACTCCTTGGACTGCTCCGCGATCCATTCACCGGTGCCACGGGTGCCAGAGCCAACACGCTCCACCAACTCCGCTTGCGCGCGGCTATCAAACGATGCAAATTGGCTGTTCCACGCAAACTCAATGGGATCAAGTACCCAACGGAAACTATCCATCCAGGTGCGATTGGCTTGTTGAATGGCAAGCAACTCGGCTATTGGCGATGGGTCAAAGGTGCCCCACTGCCATTCGCCCGTGCGCACTTCAGCCCACGCGTGCGCGCCTGATTCACGAATTACATAGCGGTCAGAAACGGTGTCGTACTCAGTTGCCATGTACCCAGTGACCACACGCGCTTCAATACCGATGGAGCGACACAATGCCACCATTGCAGACGCAAAGTATTCGCAGTGACCGAATCGGTAGCGCTCCATGAACAACACGATTGGATCTTGACCTTCCACGCGCCGGAACGCGGAAAGATCGGTGGTGTAGGCAAATTTTGGTCCAGATAGATACTCCTGGAACATGGCCGCAATACGCCGCTGTCTCACCCACTTGAGTTGCGGGTCAGCCTTGATGGCTTCTTCATCTGGCAGATCAACTAAACGTGCATCGGCAAGAATGCGTTCGGCAATGACCCGCACTTCTAGCACGGGGAAATCTGCAAGCGCTGGCGGTGCGGCACCCGCCACCGCATGCGCAAGCGCACCGGACGGATATCCCTGCATGCGAATGCTGTAACTGCGCGGACGGCCGACAATCCCTGCGGTCGCCTCGGTGATTTCCGCAGTTCGCGGATCAAGCACAAATGATCGCGGCTCTTCGCTAGCAATGGCTAACGGCAGCCACGCAGTGAATACATGTTCGCTTGCCAGCGAGCGCATCTCCACCACTTGCGTCCACACGTTTGATCGCTCTGCGCGCGCCTCGGCAGCGAACCACTGAAAGCCCTGCGCGGGTCCGGTCTGGTATGAGCGATCGCCAGAGTGCGTGGTGTTGCCACGCCACTTGCCATCGGACCCCGAATACACATCTAAGACCGCGCCGCGCAGGCGCAGTGGCAATGTCAACGGTCCGGCCGCTCCGCGCGGATCAAGAAGCGTCACCGTCATGGCCACGCGCGAAGAAAGCGAAACACGACCAGCGCTCCACAAGGAAATATCGGGGCGGAATCCACTCTGACGATTTCCCGCTTGCCCCCCGAGCACCGATTCACGCGGAAACATCACAAACACCATGGCACTAAGCACAATCCCTAACACGACACCCGCACCAGCGAGACGCCGCAAGTGCCGCATCGGCGCGGCGCCATGCGGAGCTTCCATCGGCGCAAGTGCACCCGGGCGCAATGCGGCGGCACGGCGATCATCCTCGGCACGCGCTGCACCGGCATGCAAGTGATAAAGCATGGTGGTGGCGATAGTGGCCACCGCGTAACCGATCACCAACACGCCCACCAGAAAGTCACCGGAGGCAAGTGCAGACGCAACCACCAAGACGATGGACAACGCCATGACCTGCCGCCAATCACTGGGAGTCTTGCGGTCCCACAGTTTGAGAAGCAATGCACCAAGCACCACGTACGCCACAATGCGTGGCGCTTCATCAGGCGAAGGATGTGCCATGAATTGCACCGCGCCCCAGCCGATACCAACAAAGACGCCAAAGCGAATGGCCCACGCGGGTAGGTGCCGCTTGCGTGGACCGTCGGTGATGCGCGTTGCAGCAACGGCAAGCAAGCCGCCGATGACCAGCACCCATCCGCTTCGTTCGCTGGCAGCGAATGCGGCGATCGAAAGGATCACTAGGAGCAACACCGCGCGCCGAAAGAGGAGCGCAACATTCATGATGCGGCTCCGGGTGTTGGTGAAGGTGAGCGCGCGTCGGTGGGCGGCGTTGCGGAACCGGCGACGGGCGAAGGATCTGCCGCTGCGCTCAGCGTGGAAATCGGTGCAATCAGAGCGCCCAGTTGCGTAGCGCCAATGTGCACCGCGCCATCGGCAACCAACCGCATATCGGCGCGATCAACATGAATGACCAGCGTGGTGGCGCGCTCGCGTTCAGCGGGAAGTACCGCGGACGCCTCACGCGGCGCATCAAGGTCCAATGCCGCAAGGACGGCTAATTCCTTCTGCAAATGCCAATGCCCGCGCCGCATCGGCATCGCAGGCGACGGAAGCCCAAGGACACAAAGCCGGGTTTCGTAACCATCGCGCTGCGCGTGCGAGAGAATGCTTGCGGCTAAGACAATGGCGTCCTCTTCCAAGTCGCGCGCTGCGCGGCCAGCAGGGTCGACACGCAATGCGTCCGTCGGCCGCCGTAAATCAAGGGCCACACGAATGCGCGGCGGTGCATCAATCGATCGCTCGATCACTGCCAGTGTGCCAGCCGATGCGCTGCGCCGCCAGGCGATGTGTCGCAGTCCATCGCCCGGGCGGTATTCGCGTATGCCTAAGAAATCACTCCCCGGACCAGAGCGCGTACTTGTTGACGGACCCGCAACAGTGCCCGAAGCAAGCGACACGAGCACACCGGCGCGCAGTCGTTCAACGCGCGGCAAGACCAGGCATTCACTGGCATCATCGAATCGAACGCTCTTCATCACCAGGCCGAACGGGAACACCGTTTCGATGCGGAATCGCTCTAGGCGCATCGGTCCGCGCCGACTGGGCCAGTATGCGGTCTCTGCAATCACCTGCTCGCCCGGTCCAACGTGTTGCACAAAGGCGCGCGAGCCGGGCACCGTGGTGATTTCGCGCACAAACAGCGCAAACAAAGGCCACAACGATGACTCATTAATAACTGTGTATCGAACGATCACCGGCTCACCAACACGCCCAGTGCGGGGCATAGTGCGCACCGCGCGCAGCTTCATCAGTGGCTGACCAGAGAGAACTCCGGAGAGCAAGACACCGGAAAGCATGGCTGCAAAGACCCACACCAAGAGATTGCTGGGCCGATTGGCAGCGGCAAGACCCACCAGCACCACCACTACCAGGTAGAGAAGTCCAGGAGGATGTATGTGGTAGCGCCTGCGCATCGGCGGTCGTTCACTACGTCAGGGACGGGTATTTCCAAGCGATGGCTCGAACGCTTTCGCCTCATCAATCATGGATCGCGAACTATCCGGCTCACGAAACTGCCCACTCTTTCCAGCGTGCATTTCAACAATAACCAGGCGCCCGGAAGTGGAACCCGGCAACTGCACTTCGCTCTCCACATTCTCGTAACCATGGCGCCGCACACGGATCTGCCACGATTCGTCCATCCATCCCGCGCCGAATGCGGGCACTTCCAGAATGAATCGACCATCCGAACCACTGGTGGCGCGCGCAGCAACCGCGCGGTTCATGGTGCCGGCATCGCGAATGAGCTCCACGGTGGCACCGCCAATGCCACTCTTCCGTGCATCGGGATCCTTGTCACGACCCATGACCACGCTGCCAAAGCCATCTACTACTTTGCCGTCAAGCGTGTAGGCACAGCCGGCAAGGAGAGTGAGTGCCGCGACGACGGGCCAGGCACTCACGCGGCAAGTCATCGGCGACAGCGCCGCGCAAGTCACTCGCATGATTTCAACAATATTCATGATGATCTTTCGCATGACTTCTCCAATCTGTTGCACTGTTTCGGTTGACCAACTCCACCAACTCAACGCCCACCGATTGACCGCACCAGCCCGATGGCGATGCTCGCTAGAACTGTGGCAATGGCAATCCACGCGACTGCCATCATCACACGGCCGATCACCCGATCGGTCCGAGCGCGGCTGAGCATACGAATGACATCGGGCGGCATTTCGCCTACATCCACATCGTCCCAATCGACGCTCTTTCCAACCCAGCGCGCTTCGGAAATCATCTGCTTGGCGCGGCTCAGGTCTTCGGGCAACACTCGCACTGGAACAACCGTGCTACCGGCACGGAGTGGGAAACCAAAGATAGCCACACCGGACGGATCAACCACGCTCTGAATCCCTGCGTCCTCAAGGACGGACTGCACGCATTGCGCTTCAAATTCGTTACGAGCTTCGCATGCTATTGGCATGCTGCTTGCGTCCATCCGATGTTGCGGCACCGCATTGCGTTGTTGCGTGCCACCGGTGCCGCTTGCGCCGGAACCATCACCAGTGCCGCGAGCAGACGCGCTGTTCTCAGCGTCGTTGCCACTCGCATCATGATCATCATGCTGCGGAATGTTCACGCAAGCCCTCGCAAACGATCAACCGCTGCAAGCAACGCATCGCTGCGCGCCGGTCCAAACACTTCCTCCGGAAGGAACACGCGCCAATCAGTGACCTCGGCGCGCGGAATGCGGATCGCATCGCCAACATGAAGATCTTGGCGCGTGACCGGCTCTTCGGAAAGAATGGCATCCACAACATCATGATCGAAGCGCTGCACCGTGAACCAACCCTGTTCGCGACGATCGTGCTCATCGACTGATCCCAGCGGCGCTTGCACTTGGAACGCTGTCGTGACAAGCGCCAACACCTCCGGCTCCTCTGCGCGACGAATGCTTGCGAACGCCGTGGCGAACTTTGGCCAAGTGCGCTGCGCACGACGTTCCGTGGCTGCAGCAGAATGTTCGCTGGCGTATAGCACCGCGCGACCAGCTTCCATGCTCTCAATGATTTCGATCGGCCACGCCCAAAGTTGCTTGAAACTGCCGCGTTTTTTTGCGGAACAGATCACTGCGCGCACTGCCATCAGCGAGCCGTCTCCCTGCTCGCGCGCGGTCTCGCGGAAGGCGGTTGAGCCTGGCGTTTCTTCCGCGATGTACCGAGCACACTCTTGCCAAGGAATCAGTGTCACAAAAATATCTGGTCCGATTTCGATCGGCTCCTCCGGCTCCGGCGGTGGCGCTTCAAGCAACAGACTTGCCACATGATTCAGCAAGATGGCAGCCGCCTGCGAGTGACGCGCGGGCACCTCAAGCATTTCCAATTCCGGAAGGCCGCAGCGCAAAAGTCCGGTGGTGAACAACATCATCGGCACATCCTCTTCGTCGGATGTGGCAACGGCGGTGATCGTCCACAGACTCTCGTCGTTGGGAACTGCATCGGCAGCAAGAAACTGCTCTTCAATTTCTTGACGCGGCCAACGACGTGCGTTGGAAACATCCAATATTCCAGTGAGCTCCGGAAGCGATCCGGCAAGCATCGCCATCAAATGGAAATATTCGGCGTGCGCCTCGCCGGGCTCAAGCACGGTCTGCATACCAACCACCCACTTGCAGGCAGCCATGGCCGGGTCTTCAAGTTGTCCTGGTTCAGCATTGAGCGCGCGTTCAGCCCA
>JBBAOD010000006.1:0-3202 GCA_040401635.1 Phycisphaerales bacterium | reverse complement strand
AGCACCACCGGCGAATTCACGCCCGGGATGTTCACCATCAACGCCCACAACATGCCTTCATCTTCATCGGGCTCGCTTGACTCCATCTCCACTTCGCGGCCCACCCAGCTTGCCACCGCGCGACCCACTTCATCACGCGTCGGCGCATCGGGGTGCGGCCAGAATCCGACCCATGCGCTGGCGACGGGCGCGGGAAGCTCCCAGGCGCTTTCGCCGAGTGGCTCGTCAGTGCCCTCGTCAGTGCCCTCGTCATTGCCGTCGTCCGCACCTGGGTCAGGCGCGCTGTCGCCATCGGGCTGCGGGTCGAGGGGCTCGTCGTCCGGGGACTTCATTGCCGTGCATCGTAGGGCACACGGCGACTGAAGTACGCTTCGACCCCTATGTCTGCTGCGAACAACGCTACCGACGGCCACGCGCGCACCCCCGGGTCACCGGGCAGCGCGAACGAGACGCCCTTCCGATACACGGCGGCGTTCGCCAACGCCACCGAAGAACGCTGGCAGGCGCGGCTTGAGCAGGCGGAGGCAGCGGGCGGCGGGTATCGACAACCGAACCCAGGCGAGCCAGGATTCGATGCATCGCGACCGAAGTTCTATTGCCTGGACATGTTCCCGTACCCATCGGGCGCAGGGCTCCATGTTGGGCATCCCGAGGGCTACACCGCCACCGACATCATCTGTCGTTTCAAGAAGATGAAGGGCTTCAATGTTCTGCATCCCATGGGCTGGGACGCGTTCGGTCTGCCTGCGGAGCAATACGCCATTCAAACGGGCGTACATCCAGAAGTCACCACCAAGAAAGCCATCGATAATTTTCGGCGCCAGTTGAAGCGCTTTGGATTCATGTACGACTGGTCGCGCGAGTTTGCGACGATCGATCCCGACTACTACAAGTGGACGCAGTGGATTTGGCTCTTGGCGTACAGCGCATGGTTTGATCCCAAGGCGAAAGCCGCACGACCGATCGCTGAACTTGAGGCGGCGATCGTCAAGGAAGATCGAGAAATCATGGTGGCAAACGCTGAGCGATCCGCGGGTGGTGCGACCGCCGCTGCGCATGGCGCCAGTGCCAGCGTGACCAAGCGCTGGAGTGCGTGCACGAAGCGCGAACGGCAGGTGTATCTCGATGGATTCCGCTTGGCCTATCTGGGCACGCAAACCGTGAACTGGTGCGCAAAGTTGGGCACCGTGCTTGCCAACGAAGAAATCATTGATGGCCGCAGCGAACGCGGTGGTCATCCGGTGGTGCGCATGCCACTCAAGCAGTGGATGTTCCGCATCACTTCCTACGCCGATCGATTACTTGCTGACCTGGCGTTGGTGGAGTGGCCGGATTCCACGCGCACCATGCAGACGGAGTGGATTGGTCGTAGCGAGGGTGCGGAGATTCGATTTACAGTGGATGGCGCGGGTGCAGGTGGGAACTCGAACAGTGCGGCCAATGCGGCGAGTGATTCCGCGGCTGCTGACGGTCAGTTCCTTTCCGTATTCACCACCCGGCCAGATACTTTGTTCGGCGCCACCTACATGGTGGTCGCACCGGAGCATCCGCTGGTGGCGAGTGTGGTGGCGCGCGGCGGCGATGTGCAGCTTGCGGAATATGTGGCGTGGGCGAAGAATCGATCGGACATCGATCGCCAAGAATCAAAGAAGAAGACCGGCGTCCCAACGGGCTTGTTTGCCGTCAATCCAGCGACTGGCGCGCGCATTCCCGTCTGGACCGCGGACTATGTGCTCATGGGCTACGGAACCGGCGCGATCATGGCGGTACCTGCGCACGATGAGCGCGACTTTGAATTTGCCAAGGAGTTTGCGCTGGCGGTGCTGCAGGTTGTCGACATCGCGGGCGTGGCTTGGACCGGCGAGATGGCCACCAGCGGCGAAGGACGGGCGATCAATAGCGCGAACGCCGCGAGTGGACTTTCGATCAACGGTATGACGACCGCCGACGCGAAGCGCGCCGCGATTGCCTGGCTTGAATCGAAGGGCATCGGCGGCTTGCGCATCAACTACCGCCTACGCGATTGGTTGTTCAGTCGGCAACGCTATTGGGGCGAACCGTTCCCAGTGGTCTACGACGCTGAAGGAAATCACTATCCGGTTTCGGTGTCTGCGTTGCCGGTGGCATTGCCGCCACTTGCTGACTATCGACCGGTGGAAAGCAGTACGCCGCAGCCTCCGCTTGCAAAGGCGCGTGATTGGACGCGTACAACGGCTGGTGCAGCGGGTGTCGATCCGGCGCTGTTGCCCGCAGACACCGCTGTAGTGCGCGAGACCAATACCATGCCAGGTTGGGCGGGAAGTTGCTGGTACTACCTGCGCTACTGCTCGCCGAAGAATGCACAGGCGTTTGTGGATCCGGCCGCGGAGCGGTATTGGATGTTGTCGCGAAAGAAGAGCGCGCAGGGTGCGGGTCCGTCCGGCGCCGGTGCCGCGGCGGTTGCTGCGCCCACTTCGTATGACGCGGCCACGTGTCACGCGGGCGGAGTTGATCTGTACGTTGGTGGCAGCGAGCACGCAGTGCTGCATCTGCTCTACGCACGTTTCTGGCACAAGATGCTCTTTGACCTTGGTCAAGTGAGTACCCCGGAGCCGATGGGCAAGTTGTTCCACCAAGGATTGATCACCAGTCATGCCTACCAGCGTGCCGACCGGACATTGGTGCCGATTGATGAAGTTGAAGATCGTGGCGAAGGTCAATGCGTGGAAAAAGCCACTGGCGAAGCGGTGGCGCAGATCGTTGCCAAGATGTCCAAGAGCCTGCGAAATGTGGTCAATCCAGACGACGTGATCGCCGAGTACGGCGCGGATACGTTCCGTTTGTATGAGATGTACATGGGTCCGCTTGAGGCATCAAAGCCGTGGAACACGCGCGATATTGTTGGCGTGTTCCGCTTCCTACAGCGCGCTTGGCGACTCGCGGTTGACGAGCGTACTGGCGATGTCTTGTGTGCAGCGGTCGCTGATGTTGGTATCGAAAAGCAATTGCATCGAACCATCGCCAAGGTTGGCGAGGACATTGAACGTTTGAGTTTCAATACAGCGATCGCGGCGATGATCGAACTGGTGAACGCAGCAACGCGCCCGAGTGATATGACCGACGCAACCAAGGGCGGCATGACGCGCGATCAGCTGGTGCGATTCGCGTGTGTCTTGTGGCCATTTGCGCCACACATTGCCGACGAGATGGGGGAGCGCCTCGG
>JBBAOD010000005.1:22483-34368 GCA_040401635.1 Phycisphaerales bacterium | reverse complement strand
CATACTCATCAGTTTTCCTACGGCCGGAACGGAGTCAAACCGCTCCGACCAAGTATGCATCGTTTACAGCGTGGACTACCGGGGTATCTAATCCCGTTTGCTCCCCACGCTTTCGTGCCTCAGCGTCAGATTTGGCCCAGTCACCTGTCTTCACCTTTGGCGTTCCGATAGATATCTACGCATTTCACCGCTCCACCTATCGTTCCAGTGACCTCTACCAACCTCAAGACGCATGGTTCGCCAAGCAATTCCACGGTTGAGCCGTGGGATTTCACAAAGCGCCTATGCATCCGCCTACGCACCCTTTAAGCCCAGTGATTCCGATTAACGCTCGCACCCTCTGTATTACCGCGGCTGCTGGCACAGAGTTAGCCGGTGCTTCCTTTGGGTATGGTCATGTCTTTCCTGCACCCTGACAGCAGTTTACACCCCGAGGGGCTTCATCCTGCACGCGGCATTGCCCCGTCACGCTTTCGCGCATTGCGGAAGATTCGTTACTGCAGCCTCCCGTAGGAGTCCGAGCAGTGTCTCAGTCTCGATGCGGCGGGCCGTGCTCTCACACCCGCTACCCGTCTTCGCCTTGGTGAGCCATTACCTCACCAACTAGCTGATAGGAGATTCCCCACTCTCAAGGCGGTAAACCTTTGATCTCTCGACCACATCGGGTATTGATCCGGATTTCTCCGGGGTATCCCCGACCTCGAGGTATGTAGGAATCTATTCCTCGCCCTTTCGCCACTATGTATTGCTACATCGTTCGACTTGCATGTTTTAGCCATGCCGCCAGCGTTCAATCTGAGCCAGGATCAAACTCTTCAATTAAGTTCTCTACTCTGCGGGTAAACCCGCTTTGCTTCGAATGAAGGTTGCCTGGCGATCCGTCCATAGGACGGACCGGTCTTTTATCGTCAGTCCACACTTACGTGTTCTGACGTGCCGAGATGGCAATCTCGGCAATTTTTGGACATCCATTCGCCTCACTTTCAAGCGTTTTACAGCTTGAAAGGTAGGAGATGGCTGTGGATATAACCATGTCTTCGTTTGGCTTCACGAGAGATGTCCAGGCAGTCGACTGTGATCGACTGCTTTGCCTGCATTTGCAGGCTGACGTCGTGAACCCATCGTGATGAGTCCCGACGCCGGCGCATCCTCGCGGCGTTCCAACTGTTCACTTGTCAAAGAAAGGCCGCATCGGACGAATCCGAAGCGGGTCGCGAATTGTAACGAAATCAAAGTTGCCGTCAAGGGGGTTGGGTGCCCCAGGCAAGGAATTTCCCAAGGAAAATGCACCGACGCATGGGCGCCGGTGGCGTTCCGAGTCTCCATCGCCCCTGGGGCGGCCTGAATCATTGGATTATAAGAGGGGCTCAATAAGTTCGCAAGCAGAAATGTGCATATTGGGCACCAATTTCAGTCCTTCACACTGACCACCGCGGCGCTCACCCGCACCGCCCCTGCCCCGCGGAGGACCGCTGCCGCCTCGGCAAGCGTGGATCCAGTGGTGCGAACATCGTCCACCAGCACCGCATGTCGTCCTGCAACGCGCCGCGCGCACCGGCGCGCGCTGAATCGTTGCGCGCGCGTCATGCGACCTGCACGCGCAGCAGCATCAACCTGCGTTGCACCAAGTCGCTGACGCAACGCCATGCAACATCGAGCATCACATGCGCGTGCGACGGCTGCAGCAATGGCACCTGCGTGATCGATGCCACGCGCGCGCGTGCGGAGCCATGGCGATGGAACGGGCACAATCACTACATCACGATCACCCCTTGAAATCAGGCCACAATCAAGTAATTGCTGGCCGAGCGCAGCGCCGAGCGTTTCCGCCATTGACTCCCATCCAGCGTGCTTCACATCAACAACCCAGGAGCGCAACGGGCCTGCATGCGCACCGAGACGCACGATCCATTCAGGCGCCGCATCACCAGCGCGGCGCGTTCGACATCGACACGCTCGCTCTTGCATGGTCACGCCACAACGCTCGCACCATGTCCATGGCGGATCAGGGCGAAATCGCGCGCGACCCAGTGCATCGGCTGGCGCGGGGAGGCCGCGGCCGAGCAATTCGTCGGCGATGGCTTGCAGTTGTCGCAAAAGAACAGTCACCGCGTCAGTATGGACGCGGTGACTGAAGTACTCGGGATTTACTGCGGAAATTCTTCGCTGTCACCAATCTCAGCTTGCTGCCATCCGGCGCAGCACGGTGTGCAGGATTCCGCCGTTACGGTAATAGTCCACTTCGACAGGCGTATCGATACGGCACAGCGTTTCAAACTGCACCTTGGTGCCATCGGTCTTCACCGCGGTCACCTCAATCTTCTGCCGCGGCTCAACGCGATCATTCACCGCAATGCTGAATGTTTCGGTGCCATCCAGGCCCAGCGTCGCGGCGGTTTGGCCATCAAGGAATTGCAGCGGAAGCACGCCCATACCAACAAGGTTCGAGCGATGAATGCGCTCGTAACTCTCAGCGATCGCGGCCTTCACTCCTAAGAGCATGGTGCCCTTTGCAGCCCAATCGCGGCTGGAACCCATGCCGTAATCCTTGCCTGCTAGCACCACCAGCGGAATGCCCTTGGCCTTGTACGCCATGGCCGCGTCGTAGATGAACTTCTCCTTGCCGCCATCGGTGAAGTCGCGGGTCCAACCTCCGGTCTTGTCCGACGTGATCTTGTTGCGGATGCGCGTATTCGCAAACGTTCCGCGTGTCATCACGCGATCGTTTCCGCGGCGGCTACCGTAACTATTGAACATCGCGACGCTCACGCCATGCTCCGCGAGGAACTTGCCAGCGGGCGAATCCGACTTGATATTGCCGGCCGGGGAGATGTGATCGGTAGTCACGCTGTCGCCTAAGAACGCCAAGCAGCGCGCTCCAGCGATCGGCGCAATGGTGCCCACTTGCATCGACATACCCTCAAAATAGGGGGGATTTTGAATGTACGTGCTCTTGGAATCCCACGGATACATCTCGCTCGAAGCAGCGGCAATGGCGCGCCACTCTTCGCTGCCTTCAAAGACGTGCGCGTACTCGTGCGTGAACTGCTCGCGCGTGACGAACGCAGCAACCGCGTCGTCCACTTCCTTCTGCGATGGCCAAATGTCCTTGAGATATACGGCCTTTCCGTCATTTCCGGTGCCGAGCGGCTCGGTGGCAAGATCGATATTCACCGTACCAGCGATCGCATACGCCACCACTAGCGGCGGGCTTGCCAGGTAATTCGCCTTCACGTCTTGGTGAACGCGCGCTTCAAAGTTGCGGTTGCCGGAGAGAACGCTGGCCACCATCAGGTCGCCATCCTTGATCGCCTTGCCGATATGGTCCGGCAGCGGTCCGCTGTTACCGATGCATGTGGTGCATCCGTAGCCGACGAGATAGAAGCCAAGGTCTTCAAGCGGCTTGAGAAGACCACCCTTTACTAGGTAATCCGTGACCACTTTGCTACCAGGCGCAAGGCTCGTCTTCACCCACGGCTTGCGAGTAAGACCCTTCGCTGCAGCCTTCTTGGCAACAAGTCCAGCGCCGATCATCACGTTCGGATTGCTGGTGTTGGTGCAGCTGGTGATGGCAGCAATGACGATGTCGCCGTGGGTGAGTTGATACTCATTGCCTGCTTCATCGCGCACGGCCACTTTGCTTGGCGCGATGGCAACAGCGGTGCCACCTTCGGACTGCATGCCGGCTCCGGGCTTGCCGCCAGCACTGGATTTCTCCAAGAATTTAGGCAATTCGCGCTGCCACGCAGACTTCATTTCATTAAGCGGAACGCGGTCCTGCGGGCGCGCTGGACCAGCAAGGCTCGGCACGATCGATGCAAGATCAATATCAACCACGGCGGTATACGTGATCTTGGTGGAGTCCTCGCGCCACAACATATTGGCCTTGCAATATTGCTCAACCGTCTTGATGAGCTCTTCGCTGCGACCAGAGAGGCGCATGTAATCAAGCGTGTGATTGTCAACCGGGAAGAAGCCGATGGTGGCGCCGTATTCAGGTGCCATGTTGGCGATCGTTGCGCGATTGGCCAATGACATTTCGGCAAGACCTGGGCCGAAGAACTCCACAAACTTGTTGACCACGCCAAACTTGCGCAGGATCTGCGTGATGGTGAGAACCAGGTCCGTCGCCGTGGTGCCTTCCGGCAACTTGCCGGTGACGCGCACGCCAACCACCTCCGGAATCAGCATGTAAATCGGCTGACCAAGCATGACCGCCTCGGCCTCAATGCCACCAACACCCCGGCCAACTACGCCCAATCCGTTGATCATGGTGGTGTGACTGTCGGTGCCAACAAGGCTGTCCGGATAGAGGACCCCGTCCTGTTCCCACACCACTTTTGCCAAGTATTCAAGGTTTACTTGATGCACGATGCCCGTGGCCGGCGGCACCACGCGGAAGTTTGAGAGCGCCTTCTGGCCCCACTTGAGGAACTCGTAGCGCTCCTTGTTTCGATCGAACTCCAGTTCACCGTTGATGGTCAACGCCATGCCACTTGCAAACGCATCCACCTGCACACTGTGGTCAATGACCAGGTCGCACGGAACCAGCGGGTTCACTTTCTTTGGATCGCCGCCAAGGCGCTTCATCGCATCGCGCATGGCAGCAAGGTCCACGACGCATGGAACGCCGGTGAAGTCCTGCAACACCACGCGGCCGGGCATGAACGGGATTTCTTCTTCGGCGACCTTCGCGGGGTCATAGTTGCAGATCTTCTGCACGTGTTCTTTGGTGACGATGCGGCCGTCGCAATTGCGCAGACACGCTTCGAGCAACACGCGGATGGAGTACGGCAAGCGTTCAATCGGCCCAAGCGACTTGAGCGCATCGAGGCGGTAGTAGGTGCGGTCGCCGGTAGCGGTCTTCAGCGTGGTGCGCGCATTGAAGGGATCGTGGGTAGTCATAGACCCACCATTCTAGGAAATAGGTGCCGTTCACCACTGTCCCTAATTTCCCCGATAAATGGGGACAGGGGTGAACGGAACCTATTTAGACGCGGGGGCTACCGCGACCTTCTGGCGGCGACGATGTCACTGAAGCGCTCGCGTGAGCGTACGCATGACGGCGCGTGCCATGAATCGCTCGTGAAACCCGGGGTGCGAAGAAAAACACGTAGGTAAACACAATGCTTCAACTCACCAGCCAGTTCTGAAACCATGTCAGAAACGCAAAGTGCGGGGCATTGATGAGCGTCATTGTGCCACTGGTGAAAATGGTCACTGGTCCGGCATTTACGAGGCTCGAAAGAAAGTGTTTCGCGGGGGAGAATCGTAACAATTGCGACGAGCGGTCGAGCGTTTGTCGTTCGAGCACACCACGCCGCTTACACGCGCCGGGCGAGGAATCCAATCGGTAACTGCGTCGATCCGTTGATGGCAAGATCTGCGAGCGCTTCACCAAGTACGGGCATGAACTTGAATCCGTGACCGCTGAATCCGCACGCGATCCATGTGCGCGCACAGCCGGGCATGCGGTCCACGATGAAATGCTGGTCAGGGCTGTTGGTGTACAGACAGATAGCACTCGCTAACGCGGGGCCAGCGGCGGCGGGGATGAACTCGCGGGTGATGCTTCGAATCTCTTCGATTTCGTCAAGGGTGGCGGGCACGCGCGGGGCGTCTGGGTCGCATGGTGTTCCAGCTCCGTGCAGCGCGATCTTTACGCCGCCGGGCGCGTCTTGGCCAGGGGCTGTTGGGATTCCGTAGATACCAGGGAGTGTGTGGCCAACTGGTTTGATGTCGGTGGCAGGAAGTGATTCGCCGACGGGCGCAACGCTGTTGGCGTGATGCGCCTGCGTTGCCTGCTCGCCCTGCACGATGGATCGATCGATGTACCACACTGGCATTCGCGGCGATGCGCACAGCGCTGCGTCACACGGCGCAAGCCACACGATCGGTACGCGCAGCGGCGTGAGCGTGACGCCAAGCGTGCGCGCCAGGCTCGGCGTCCATGCACCTGCGGTGATGATGAGGGAGCCAGCTTCGTAGGTGCCGCGATCGGTGCGAACCTGCACACCATTCGCTGTTTCAGACCACTCAATGACGCGTTCGCCCTCATGGATATCAGCGCCGTGCGCGCGCGCGACGCGAACCGCGGCGGCCACTGCGCGTTCTGGGCGAACGAATCCAGAGCCCGGTTCAAAGAGCGCGGGCCAATCATCCGGAATGTTGAACTGCGGGAAACGCGCACGCACAGCACGTGCGTCGAGCGGTTCGCACTGAACCCCATGTTCCGTGCCGGAAGCGTGCGAACGTCCTACCACTTCGCTACCGGGCGCACCCATGTACAGAACGCCGGGGCGATGCACGAGCGGAAATGTTGCATCCGCGCCGAACTTGATCGATTCGCGTTCGAGTGCTTCCCACCCCGCGCGCGTGCGCAAAAGAAGCGGAACGTAGTCAGGCAACTCAAAGTAGCAATCGCGAATGATGCGGCTGCCACCGTGATGACTGCCAAGGTTGTGCGGCACGGGATAGCGGTCAATCCCCAACACCCGTTCTCCGCGCGACGCCAGATGCATGCACGCCGCCGAGCCCATAGTGCCGACGCCGATCACGATGGTGGAATAGGTGTTGGGATGTTGATTCATTGCAAATACATCACGCGCTCAAGTTGCACGAATCCTTCATCGGGTTGGCGACCATCAAGCTCTACGAAGTACTTCTTCATTTCGCCTTGCCAACGGGCGTTGACTTCGGTGGCAGCCATTCCATCGAGCGCGGCCTGCAGATTGGGAGTCTCAAAGTAACCAACCAACGTGCAGTCTGCGCGATCAAGAAACAGTGAGTAGTTGTGCCACCCGGTAGCCGAAAGCGCTGCAAGCATCTCTGGCCATACCGCTTGATGACGAGCCACATACTCATCAAGTAGGTCCGGGCGAAGTTTCAGTCGAAAGCAGACTCGTTCCATGTGGTTGGCTCCTCCTATAAAGTACGCCGGGCATGCAAAGCAAGAGACTCGCTACATTTGCGTCACTTATTACGCTGACCGTGACCAGCGCGCGAGTGGTCGGGCAGGAAGCCGCGCCGCAAGTGACCAAACCGCAGGCGGTCGCTGTTCCAGTCGCCGCACAGGAAGCCGCCACACCGGTGGTCGCGTCACCCGCTACCGCGGCGCCACCCGCCGTGCCGCGGGTACATCGCGCAGCGTTTCGAGACCGCGCGGCCATGGTGCTCATTGATGCAGGGAACGGCGTGTGGTGCGCGTTCAATCCGCGCACTGCTTCGTACGACGTCATCTGGCGCGGCGATGTGGAGTGGCGTGGGAAAGTGCATGATTTCAGCCAAGACACATCGCGTCCGCGCGGTGAAATTCTGCGGGACCGAACGCAGCCCGTGGCGACTGCTCCAGATGTGATCCTGCAACCAGGCCAAACGATTTCCATGCGAACTGCGAGCGGCGCGCGCATGCCACTCTGGCATTCACTGCTCATTGCATTTGATGAACAGGGCCGCACGCCAGTCACTGTTCGCGCGGTTGAGAATGATGGCCGCGAACGATTGCACTTTCAAAGTTGCACGCACGTCACCAGTGATTTGGAGTGGCAATGGAACTTCAAGATCATGAATGGGCCCGCGCGGCCAGCATCCATTGAGTGGACAAATACCGGCAGTGCCCCGAAGCCTTTGCGCGCCATGCGCCTTGAAGGTGAAGAAGTCACGTGGATGGACGGCGATGGTTACGCACTGACAGTGAATTGGAAGGGATACGAACTCACTCCCGATTCAGTGCTGTTGCGCTTTGACCTTGTTTCAAAGGATGGAACGCGCGTCGAGGCGTCGCAGCGCGTGACCGCCAAGGGTGAAGGCGTGCGCATTGAAACCAGCGGTATTCCGGAGGATTACATCTGGTTTACGACGCTGAGCGAAACGCGCGCGGTTGCAGAAATTGGTGTTGATGATGGAGACGAGAAGTGATGCGCGCAATCACGGTTTCACTCATGTTGTGCACCACCATGGCGCGCGCACAAAGCACGCCGCCGACCAACACCATCCCGGGCCTCACACTCTGGGGGTGGCGACTGGAAGGCGATCTCCCGCGCTGGCCGCGTGTTGATGATGGCCAGACTCCAAACGCGTACAAAATTGTCACCAGTATTGCAGCCATCCGCGACCCAATCGCGGCTGACGACGGTCCACTCGTCGATCACTTCGTTGGCGAACTGCGCGGCTGGATCCGGGTCGACACACCCGGCCGCCACATGTTTCGACTCGTTGGTGATGACGGCGCGCGTCTCCTGATTGACGGACGCGAGCTCTATGACACCGAACGTCTTGCCGGATTCGTTGGCGAGGATGGACTTGAACTCACTGCCGGTCTGCATGAGATTCGTATTCCGTTCTACGAAGACGCCGGGAAATTCCTGGTGAGTTTGCAGTGGAGCGCGCCAGGCGCGGTTGGCTATACGAATATCCCAACTGAAAATCTCCGCACCGAAGCTGGCCAAACATTTGCTACTTCGCCCGGCATAAAGCGCTGGCGGTTTGCTGGTGATGCCAGGCGCCCCGGTGATGGCACGGCGCTTGCGGCCGCACATCCGGCGTACCGACTGGAGAAGGTTCGAACCCCTGATTTCAAGCCGCAAGTAGGCGCTTTGTGTTTCTTGCCTGATGGCCGCCTGGCTTTGGCCGAGTGGCAGCATGATGGCAAAGTATGGTTACTTTCCAATCTGAACGCCGCACAACCAACGCTCCTCGCCGAGGGACTCTCCGAGCCACTCGGTCTTGCATGGGTGAACGGCGCGCTGGTCGTCACGCAGCGCGGCGAGATCACGCGTTTAGTTGATACAGGCGTGGACGGCATCTACGACCACGCCGATCGCTACGAGTGTCTTGCAAGCGGATGGCCGCAGAGTGCCAACTACCACGAGTTCACCTTCAACATGGTTCCGTACAAGGATCGTCTGTGGTTCAGTACCAGCGTTCCATTGCGCGGCGGGCTCACCAACTATGTGCCAGGGACCGATGGCGACTTCACCACGCCGAACGGTCCGGGCAGCGTGTGGAGCATCGCGCGCAATGGCGGTGATCTGCAACGCGAGGCTCGTGGATTCCGCACGCCCAACGGCATGGGCCGCGGCATCGCTGGCGATCTCTTTGTGTGTGACAACCAAGGCAGCTGGATGCCCGCCAGTCGCATGAATCACCTGGAAATACGCAGTTCGCGCGATCAGCCGCTGCCCTTCTACGGTCACCAGGAAACCCGCATCGGTACGGAAACCGCCGAGCCACCGGTGGTGTGGTTTCCGCACGGCGAGATCGGGAATTCCCCAAGCGAGCCAGTGTTGGTGCACGACGGACCGCATCGCGGCCAGATGTATGTGGGCGATGTCACGTACGGCGGAGTGACGCGCGTCTATGCGGAACGCATCACGGGTTCTGATGGAATGGCGCGTTACCAAGGCGCCGTGTTCCCCATGAGTCAGGGCATCGAAGCGGGAGTCAACCGTATGGCGTGGGGCCCTCAAGACGGCGCCCTGTACTTGGGTGGTGTTGGTAGCAACGGAAATTGGAATCATCAGGGACACACCTTTGGACTTGAGCGACTTACTCCAGCGTGGGACTCCCATGCGGGCCCGGACGCTGCACGCGCTGCGGCCTTTGAAATGCTGCGCGTGCAGAGTGCGCCCAAAGGATTCATGATCACGTTCACCAAGCCAGTCGAGGCTTCGATGCTTGCAGACCCCGCGCATTACGAAGTGAAAAGCTGGCGATACGAACCAACCGAGCAGTACGGCGGGCCGAAAGTTGATGTGCACGCACACCAAGTGACGCGCGCTGCTGCTTCGCCAGATTTCCTTCAAACGCAACTGGAAATTGCAGATCTTGCACCCGGTCGCGTCTACGCCATCACTCTGAAGCACATGAAGTCCGCTGACGGTACCGAGCCCTGGAGCACCAACACCTGGTACACGCTCAGCGCCATTTCAAAGAAAGACATTTCATTCGAACGCTTTGTTGGTTCGCCAGTTCCGACCGCGGATGCGCAGTGGCTCTACGACGGTGCGTCATCACGTGCCAGCGCCCTGCAGATGGCAAAGGACGGTGCGCCGTGTGATTGGAAGATTGAGCCGGATGGTTCAATCGCAGTGCACACTCCAAAGGACGGTATTGGCGAGTTTGACATCGTCTCGCGCGCCGCGTTCGAGGATTGCTTTGTGCATGTGGAGTGGCTGAGTCCAGCGGGCGGCAACGTGCAGGACGGTCAGCGCAATGGCAACAGTGGCATCAAGCTGATGGAGCGCTACGAGGTGCAAATCATGAACACCGCACAAGCACCGGAGCCTCCACGCTTCAATGAGTCCGGCAGCATTTATCGGCAGACCGCTCCCGACGTGAATGCGAGTACCGGCGCGGGCACGTGGCAGAGTTATGACATTTGGTTCACGGCGCCACGGTGGGAAACCAACGCGAACGATGCCGGTGATTCCAATAGTCCGGGCAGAGCGATTTCCGCAAAAACTAATCCGCGCAAGCTGAAAAACGCACGCATGACCGTGGTGTGGAACGGTGTACTTGTGCAAGATGATGTTGAGGTGAAGGACAAGACCGGCCTCAGCGGCACGGAAGCGCCGGGACCAGCGCGCATCTTGCTGCAAAGTCATCCGAGCGATGCGGAGGGCCCGGTTCGTTTCCGAAACATCTGGGTCACCAGCACTCCAACTGCGTCAGCGAACGGCGCTGCTTCCATCCGCAGCCCCGCCCTCCCACGGTAAGAGATCCACCGGGAAGCTGTCCTCAAGCCCACCCCACACGCGCATTTCAGGGGCGGTGTTCAGTGGATTGGCGTTCCGTACCAACAGCGAACCAAGGTTCACGGCAAGCGATTGCCTGACGAAGATCGTGATGCGTCGACTTGATGGCGGCAATGCGCGCACCATGGCCGCCAGGCGGAGTGCAATGGAAAGGTTGCCATCAACATCCCCCACAGAAACGCTGATCAAGAGATTGCCGGTGGTGCGAGCCACCATGTCATGCAAAGCAGTGCCGAGTGCGTCAGACTCTGCGCTCTCATGAATGAGGTGCGGCTCAAACTGCGTGCATGCTTGCGGAAAGTTTGCCTTGACCCGTGCCCACGCGCGCTCTGGGTGCATGTCCATGAGGTTGACGCGTCGCGGCTTGGCGGGGGCGGGCGCGGTGGCATCCGCAAGCATCGCTAGGAATGCCGCGGCGGATTCACCCAGGCCAATCATCAGCACTTCTTCAATCTGTTGCGGCGCGGCGGGCACGGTTCCGGACCACACGGCCAGTGCTTGGCGAGCCGCCATTTCATCGGGGCAAAAGACGCGAACATCCAGGCAGTAGTGGCGCCACCGATCGCTGGTCTCCACCGCGTGATTGAGTTGCTCAGCACATTCCGGCGAGTCAATCCGAACGTGCACCGTCGTTCGTCGCGAAGGGGTGGCATGCAGTGCTTCCGAGCAGCGCACCAACGCCTCCAGATTGCGCGAATCACCATCGCCAACGATCACCACATCATCGGCGTGAGCAATATCAGCCTGACGCAGGCAGCGCTGGGTAATGGCATGCACCTGCAGCACCATCAACGCACCAAGCGGATGGATAAGCGTGCTTGGCGTTCGCTCCGTGCGCAGGTGCGTGAGTAGCACGCCGCGGCCGATGGATGCGTGGTACGCAAGAATGTCGTCCGCGATCCAATGCGCGGCACGACCATCGCCAATGAGAATCACCCGGCGGCGACTCGGCCAGAGGTGGCTACGAATCGTGGTGCGCAAGCGGTCGTACGCACCACCTGCAAGCAAACGAAAGAGTTCAAACGCAAACATGATGGCGGCGATGGTGGCCAACACCTGTGCGGCGATCGGCATCCAGTCCGTAAAGCTAGGCGCGGCGCCTGCTGGTGCGCCGATCGGATCTTCGTTGAG
>JBBAOD010000005.1:15984-22473 GCA_040401635.1 Phycisphaerales bacterium | reverse complement strand
TGTTAAGAGGCGACCAAGTCGATAGACGAGCCGCCATTTTTCTTCTGGGTGTTCCGCAAGGATCCATATCGAGTACAGGACGATGGCGATCCCATCAGCAATCGCACCAATCATCGGCGGCTGCAGGCTCCAGTGCCGATGCGTGAGTAAGTGCTGGTAGCCCCGGCGGTGGGCGGGAGCGGGGGGCGCGCTCAGTAAAGCGGAAGCGAGGGCGCTTGAGGGCGCTGTCGGCGAGGTCATGGGGATAGTCGAGCAGAAATGCGAGGCGGATGCGACGATTCCGAAACGACCCCGTTCAGCTGTGAATAATCACTGTCTCCATAATGCAAGGTACAGCGACTTTCGCGGGCATCAAATCAATCGCCTTTACAGCCGGAAGGCATTTAGGAAGCTTCCCCGCATAGTCCTGAATATTCGACCACATCTTCGCGAGTTTGCCTTTCGCGGCAGTCCTTGACGAATTGACATCATTGAAGACTGGTTTGAGTGCCTTCACCGCGCTAGCCACTTCGGCTTGTTGCCCATCCCATGGGTACTTTTCTTCAGCGCAGCCCTTCGCGGTGCCTTGTGCTGCGCTCCACTTGTTCTCGACTCGTTGGACCAACTTCGTCAGCTCACGCTTGAGATTCTTGCACTTATCGATGGTGCTATCGAGCTCCGGTTGGCAGCGCCAGTCGGTACCGCCCTTCTCTTCCGACTTCTTCGTTCGCAATTCCTCTTCGCAAACGCTCGCAACCACGGACTCATTGATCACGCGGTGCGCCTCGGTGAGCGCAGCGCACAACTCAGCAAATTGACTCGACGCTAATGTGACCTTCGTCGCGCAATCCGGTGCAGGCGGTGCTCCAACAAAGCCAAGGGACACGATGGTTGTGGTGACGATATGGATGAATTGCAGCATGATCATTTAAAAATTTACGAAGAAAGACCGCGCGGTCACACGATATTCGATACGTCACTTACCAGCCAGGGCAACGGCCCCAATTCGAGAGGACGTCACCAAGGTCGGCGCTATTGACGATGCCGTCGCCATTGAAATCGGAGTAGCAGGAGTCACCTTCACAGATCCCCCAGCGGCTGATGGTCAAGCCGATGTCGGCACCATCAACGACGGCGTTGCCGGATGCGTCGCCGGGGCAATATGGCGGGCATTGACCGTTGAGTTGGTTCCCCCCAAGATCAGTCCACGCTCCATTGATGTTCACACCGTTGCCGCAGAAAGTCGTCCCGCCCGCGCGCGCCGTACCTGCCTGCACCCACACCCCGCCCACCGTCACCGCCGTGTTGTTCTTCACCTGACATGTCTGCAGCGTCGCCGTACCGCCAGTCGCATACCACGTACCGCCGTAACCACCAGCATCATTCTGCTCCACCGTGCACCCCGTCAGTGACAGGTTTCCGTTCGACCACACCGCGCCACCATCACCCACTGATGAGTTCCCAGATAGCACGCAATTTGAGATCTGACCCGTCACGTCGTAGAGCGCACCACCACGACCAGCACTGTCGTTCAAGGACACACTGCCACCAGTCATCGTCACCACCGCGTTCGATATGCCGCCGCCGCCGCCGCCGCCGCCGCCGCCGTTCACCTGAGTCAGCACATTCGACTCGATTGCACAGCCAGTAATCAAAAGCGTTCCACCATAAATCCCCGCACCGGATACGCCACCCCTATTGCCACGGATTGCACCACCAGTGATTGTGACCGTCGCCCCCGACGATGCATAAAGACCTGCTCCGACATTCCCGCTGTACGCCCCCGCATATGTCAGCTCATTCCCCGATATCACGCAGTTCTCAAGTGTCAGAGAGCCGGTCTCTAAATGAATACCACCACCTCTAAGCCTCGTCACATTCTGCGACACCGTACACCCCACCAGTTTCGGCTACCAGATGCCACGTACATGCCACCGCCGTCATCCGATATCGACGCGTTCCCCGTGATCACACAGTTCACAAGCACAGGACTGCTCGCTGACACATACACGCCGCCGCCCTGAGTCGCAGACCCGCCGCGCAGCGTAAAGCCCTCAAGACGTGCGCCAATTCCCTTCTGACCGGTCGCTGTCAAGCAGCGACCACTCACAGGATCCACGATCGTTGTCGCCGCGCCAGCCGTCGACCGCACCGTGATGTCTCGGCCTCCAAAATTTAAGCCCTCCGCATACGTACCAGGCCCCACCTCCACCACGTCGCCGTCGTAACTCGCATTGATCGCTGCTGCGATCGTTCTGTAAGTCTGCGGCACTCGCCGCAACTCCGCCTGCGCAGTACTCGCTAGCAACAGAACAGCAGCCACAAGAACGGTCAGACGATCAGAGGTGATCTTCATTAGTGACTCCCAGGACTTCTCAAAAATTTCATGCAGATTCCAACGCCGGAAATCCACAAGGTACAGCCATACCCAGCGGAAACCAGCAATCTAATCAACGACGAGGATGAATCACGTCCCTAAACCGCATTTGCAGCCCCTGAGATGCGGCAAATGCCCTTTGCCCAACCCCTACACCCCCCTAAACTCCATCCATGCGTATCGCCACCATCGCGTCCGGCATCCTTCTCGCCGTAATCACCATTGAGCCGGCGTTCGCCGCTGCTCCGCCTGCCGCCACCGCGCCCGGCGGCCCTGCACTCTCCACGCCGATGTCCACGCCGAGCGGCGCTCGTTCGCCCGCGCGCGCTCGCCCAACGCGCAAGGGTTCCATGACGCGCCGCGCGCCGCGTGCGATTGAACCGGCCGTCGCCACTGCACCGAACACGAATTCGCCAGCAAACGCACCGAACGTTCCAACCGTTCCCGCCACACCATCCACGCCCGGCGAACTGAACACCACCACCGCGAACGACACGAACTCTGCTGCAACTCCAGTCAACATCGCCGCCGTGCTCGCCAGCATTCTGGCCATGCCAGAGAACGCCGGTTTCCGCGCCTGGTACGAATCGCCGCACGAATTCTCAGCGCCGCGCGCGCGATTCCGCAACATCGCCTTCGTCGATTGGACCGACGATCAATCATGCATCGTTCGCCGCGATGCTGACAACAAATTCATGCGCGCCGGCTGCGCGCCCGCCGCGTTCCGTATCCCGTCCGCCATCGACACCGCGCGTGCCGATGCGCTTGAGCGCCACTTTGGATTCCCATCTGCCGCTTTGGAAACAATCGCCTACCGCCAAACTCCCGGCGCCCTTGCTGCCATTGACCAAGCCGTCACGCAAACATTGGCGCAGCACGGCATCACCTGCACGGTTGATGGAATTGCCCCCGATCACCAGTGGATTCTTGACCAATCCGCGCCCGCCGTGCGCGGCGTTGCCATCGACGTCATCAACGCCTACTGGAACAACCCGCGCACGCAGCCATCCGCTCGGCAAAGTATCGAAGCGCTCACCAGCTACGTGCAAAACGCCATTCCGTATCACAAAGTCGATGATCACCGCAACGACCTTGTCGATGACGGCAAGACCCGCTGCGGCCTGCGCACTCCCGCCGAAGCGCTCCTTGACGGCGGTGACTGCGATACCAAGAGCCTGCTTCTTGCAACGCTCATCCGCAGCATCGACAGTGATACCCCGCTCGCACTCGTCTACTGCATGAACGGCAACACGCCGCACATGATCCTGGCGATCGGCTGCAGCACGAACCCCGGCGAGCAATGCATCACCGTCAACAACACCCCGATGGCGTTAGTGGAATCGACATCGGATTGGGACATCGGGCACGTTGGTTCAACCGTTGCGATTGATGATGCGGAAGCGGTGGCGTTGCGGTGACTGAGACAACAGGTGATCGAGAGCATTCCGGGTAATGCCAACCATTGAATGCCAATCCTGTCGGACACTTATTGAATATGCGCCACTACGTGGTTCCGTCCAGGTGTCCTGTCTCCAATGCCAGCGACTGACAACCGTGCCGTACGAGCCGAGCGTTGCAGGGCGCGTGGCTCCGGTGAACAATCCATATCGACCGCCCAACAAAGTGCATGCGCAATGGGCGATTGTGAACGGCCCCAAGCCGCATTCATTCCGAATGAAATTGTTTCCCAGAAAGCCCGGCAACTTGGCTCTCGTCGCCATTGCATACACAGTCGCAATTGGGCTTCTCGGCGGTTTCGTGTTGTTATTCTGGTTTTTCGGTCGTCCCGATCAGTTGCATGAATCAAACGGCATCGCAATGGACAGTGCACGCAAGCGCATGCCTGCGAATGCGTCGACTAATTCTTCGGATCGTGCCGCTGTGAACCGCCCCCGGTCCTCGTCACCAAACAAAGTGAGTGCTCTTGAAAGCGCGCTTGCGATTCCGCGGAACACAGACTCCCGGGATTGGCTCAGTCAAGACCACAAACTCCGTCTACGCGCGCCCGAAATGCGGTTGGTTGCATTCAATAGATGGGAAGATAAATCGAACCGAGTGGTACGTTGGGACGGGAATGTGCAAGTAGTTGATGAGAGTTTCGCCCCTGACCAGTACATCGTCCGAGCGAACGTCGATCATGCCTACGCCTGGGAATTGGAGCGGCACTTCGGCTATCCCGAACGTCTCGGAATCCGTTGGACATATGAAAACGATGGTGACCAAAAGGCAATGGATGTTGCCCAGAGCTCTGCTTACCATCACCACGGTATCCAGGTGCAACTCCAGCAGAGATCGCACTCTATCGGTCCCGACTACTCTTGGATCGTCGACAACTCTGCTCCAAAGTTGCGAGCCGTGGCAACTGAAGTCGTCCGCGCAGTCACCCGGCAGGCGAAGGCGAATACTCGGACCTCGATCGCGGCGCTCACCAGTTACATCCAATACGCGATCCCGTACACCAAAGATGTCTCGGGTGAGCAACGCGAGCGGTTTCACGACGATAAGAATCGGTGCGGGTTGCGTACGCCACTCGCGACCCTGCTAGTTGGTGGCGACTGCGACTCGAAGACACTACTGCTGCTCACAATGATCCGCGCAATCGACCCCGACGTGCAATTGGCCATTATTCACGTTTGCGATAGCAATTTCCCACTCGATCCCACAACGGATGTGAATCACACAATCACCGGCATCGTCATCGCCCCGCAGTCAGGCGAGCGAACCCTGCGGCGCGGCGACGTGACATATGCACTGATAGAAAGTACCGCCGGTTTGGGTGTCGGTCGCCTATCACCCAGCACCAAACTGGATACTGCAAGGGTCGATCCGATTCCGTAATGAGTTAGGAATGGCCCATCCTCAATCTGGACGTCCACCCGCATCACGCACCCCTCACACCACCACCACCCCGCGCGGACACGCCACACCAACGCGTATCCCTGGCTCGCTTCCCTGGCGAACATCCAACCCGCGGCAATTCACTGCATCCAGCGCGCGGCGCACGCGCTCTGGATCCGGGTGCACAATCTCCATCCAATCAAGACGCGCGCCCTGCGGCGCCGCAATGCTTGGATGCGCGCTCCAGCCCCAGTCAATCAACCAGGGCACGCATCCATCCAGCGGTCGCGCCGGCGGAATTGCTATTTCCCAGCTGATTTCCGTGCCATCGGCACGCATCCGTGAACCAGCCGTAACGCGCCCAAGGTCAACGCCCGCATGCAGCGCGGCCGTCAGCAACGGATCAATCGTTCGCGAATGCAACATCCACGTGGTGAGCCGCGGCGCGGCCGTCAGCCACGCTTCATGCACGGCACCATCAGCTGCGCCTGCACCTGCACCTGCACTTGCACCTGTACTTGCAGCTACACCCATCCCAAACAACGCACGCCCCGCAACGTTCGCACGCCCCGCGCTCGGCGCGTTTGGGTCCGGCGCTAAGAGTTCCAAGTAACGCTCGCGCCCCAATGACATCAACGCGTTGTGCGTGCCCCACTGCGGATGCGCACCGCCACGCACTGGCCGCACACCGAACGTGCGCTCCGCCCATGCAATGCCTGCGTCTAAGTCCGCGCACGTAAATACCAAGTGATCGATGTCTGCTGGAAGTGCCATTATTTCTTTGCGTAATCAAACACGCCGCGTCCGCTCTTATCTCCAAGCCGGCCCGCCTGCACCAACTGCCGAAGCATTGGGCATGGGAAGAACTTCTGATCGCCAAGCTCGCGATACAAGACCATCATGATGTCGTGACACACGTCAAGCCCAATGAAATCAGCCAAACGCAGTGGTCCCATCGGGAAATTGCAGCCGAGCTTCATGATCTGATCAATGTCCTCTGGCTTGGCAACGCCTTCCATGCATGCGTAGAACGCCTCGTTAATCATGGGCATCAACACGCGGTTTGAAACAAACCCCGCACGGTCATTCGCGGGCACCGGCGTCTTTCCCATGGCAATGGAAAGCGCAATGGTGCGCTGCGTTGTTTCATCACTCGTCGCCAGTCCCTTGATCACTTCCACCAACGCCATGATCGGCACCGGATTAAAGAAGTGCATGCCGATCACGCGGTGCGCGTCCGCGCCAACAACGCTCGCAAGATCCGTGATGCTGATGCTCGAAGTGTTGGTCGCCAA
>JBBAOD010000005.1:340-15974 GCA_040401635.1 Phycisphaerales bacterium | reverse complement strand
GCGCCGGGAAGGTGGCAGCCATCTCCTTAAAGATCTTCTTCTTGATCTCCACGTTCTCAGTGGCAGCTTCAACGGCCCAGTCCGCACTCTTCGCCTCGGCCATGGTTGCCACGTACGTGATGCGCTTCGCCGCGGCGTCCGCGTCCGCCTGCTGCATCTTGCCCTTCTCCACCGCGCGCGCAAGCGTCTTCAGGTGGTAGGCCTTGGCCTTCTCCAGCTGCGCCGCACTGAGGTCAACCTGGAACGCAGCGATGCCCGCCTGCGCGGCAGTGAGCGCGATGCCGGAACCCATGGTCCCGGCTCCGATGACGGCGATGGTCTTGACTGGCGTAGGGGCAGAGGTATTCATGGGGCGCGAATGGTAGATCCCGCCACCGTTTGAAAAATAGTCCAATAACCCACCGAATCTCGAATTACTGGCTTGCCCCCGCAGTACATCCGGGCAACCATATACCGACATGCCGATCCTCACACTCGTCGTCAGCAGCCTCTTGCAGGTCTGCCTCGCTGGTTCTGCCGCTGGCCCCGCCGACGCGCCGGCGCCAGTGTGGGTGTTCTTCAAGGACAACCGCGCCACGCCGGCCTCCATCGCCGACACCGCGCTCACGCCGCGCGCCCTCGCGCGCCGCGCGCTTCGACGGACACTGCCAGGACTCTTTGATGTTCACGACGTTCCGATGCCAGCAACACGCGCCACCGCCGTGACCGGCACCGGCGCTCATTTACGCACGCAGAGTCGTTGGCTGTGCGCCGTCAGCGCCATGGCAACGCCAAAGCAAATCGAAGCACTGCGCGGACTGCCGGATGTCACACACGTGGAAGCGGTTGGACGCGGACGCGCTGGTTGGCAAGACGAACAGGAAATGCCGCCACCGGAAGGATGGGCCGCCAGCATCAGTTACGGCGCGGCCGAACCGCAATTGACGCAGATCGATATCCCCCGCCTGCACGCACGTGGCTATACCGGCACCGGCATGGTGATCGGCGTTCTTGATAGTGGTTTCAATCGCGTCCATGAGGCGTTCAACAACCCGGCGCATCCACTGCGGGTGATTGCTGAGTGGGACTTCATCAACAACGATGGAAACACTGGAATTCAGGCTGGCGACAACAGCGAGCAACACAAGCACGGCACCTGGATTCTTGGAACCATGGGCGCGTATCTGCCCGGCTCCATGATGGGCGGCGCGTACGACGCGGAGTTTATTCTCTGTAAGACTGAGGATGTTCCCACCGAGACGCCCATCGAAGAGGACTACTACGTTGCCGGGCTTGAATTCATCGAAGCACGTGGGGCCGATGTTGCAACCAGTTCACTGGGATACATCGATTGGTACACGCAGGCTGACCTCAATGGTCACACTGCCGTCACGACTGTTGCTGTGAATGTGGCAACAGAAAACGGCGTAGTGTGCTGCACCGCCGCGGGCAATGCTAGTCATGACGCGAACCCCACTACCAGCACCATCATTGCGCCCGCCGATGCATACAACGTGCTCACCTGCGGCGCCGTTGATATCAATGGCGCGATCGTTGGCTTCTCATCGAGCGGACCCACCGCGGATGGTCGATTGAAGCCAGAAATTCTGGCGTGCGGCCTGAACACCGTCAGCGTGAACTCCACCACCGTCACTGGCCTCAACGGCCTGAGTGGCACCAGCTTGAGCCCTCCACTGGTTGCCGCCGCGGCCGCATGCATCTTGCAAGCGCGTCCGGACTACGGCGTTCGAGAGATTCGTGAAGCGCTCTTTGCAACGGCGTCCCGCTCCGATGCTGCGGGCTTGCACCCGGATCCACTATTCGTTGAAGGGCACGGAATCTTGCGCGCCTATGCAGCCGCGACCCGCGGTCGACGCACGGCTGACCTCAACTTAGATGGTTTCATCAACGGAGTCGATCTCGGCTTGATGCTCGGCGCATGGGGCCAAACTGGCGCCCCCGGATTTGTGTTTGGCGATGTGACACTCGACGGTCTGGTCGGCGGCGACGATCTCGGTACGTTGCTCGGTCAGTGGTGAACGCAACGAGCCACCCGGCTCGACTACCCTGCCCTGCATGATTATTGCGATCGCCGCATCGTGCGCTCTGTCCGCCATCACCGTCTTCGCCATTGCTGCTGATCCAACGATCGCACCGCCAGCTGTTGCCGTTGCGACGCCGGCCTCACCCAGCGAAGACGTGGTGATTCGCACTGCCTTGGCGCTGGTATCGCCATCGCCGCGCAGCGCGTCCCGTTCACTGATCCGCCGAGATCCGATTGAGGCGCAGTTGGTGGCTGGCACGTTCGTCACACCGAAGGCGGGTGACATCCCGGTGAATACCACTGCGGGGACCGCTGGAGCGCCACCTGCAACGGGTGGCACAACAACATCGAACGCCACGAACCGAACGCCCGCTCCCCAACCGACTGTCAATGCATGGACCGCCATCAACGCTGATGCGGATGGGGTGTTTCAAGGCGAAGAAGGCAGCGCACTCGCGGGCGGTTGGATCTACGCCACCGTCAACAGCGCCACCGAACGCGTGATGATGTTGGACGCTTCTGGCCACGGCACCGTGTTCGTGAACGGCGAACCGCGCAGTGGCGATCCGTATTCATGGGGATTTGTGCGCGTGCCCGTCAAACTCAAGGCCGGAACGAATGAGTTCCTGTTCTCTGTGAGTCGCGGTCGATTGGCTGCCAAACTGACTGCGCCATCCGCTGCGGCGTTCATCGCCAATCTTGATGTACTCGCTCCGTCACTCATCGCCGAGCGCGACACCGATGGGCCGATCGGCGTTGTGGTGGTCAATGCAACTACGCAGCCACTCGCCGGCGCGCGTATCCATATTGATAGTGATTTGGCCGACAGTGACGAATGGGTTGAACTCCATGTCATGCCTGCGCTCACTGTGAAAAAGGTGGCTTTGCCTGCGCGATTTACGGCGAAGTTCGCTAGCACAGCAGGCAGCAAGCATTCCGTACAAGTGACACTCGCCACACGCGACGGCACCGTGCTGAGCACCCTGCCGGTTGAACTCTCCACCATCACTTCGAGCGATCGCCGCGTGGTGACGCGCATGAGCACGATCGATGGAAGTGCCCAGTACTACGCGGTTGTTCCGTCGACGGCCATGATGCCAACCACCACGATTGGCGCTGCCAATACTGCTGGTGATGCAAAGCCGGGCATTCTCTTCAGCGTACACGGGGCAGGTGTTGAAGCAACCGGTCAGGCCGCCGCATATGCGCCGAAGACGGAAGCACACATTGTGTGTCCAACCAATCGCCGTCCGTTCGGTTTCGACTGGGAAGACTGGGGACGCATCGATTTCACAGAAGCGGTGGCGCACGCACGCGCGACGCTCGTGAATGATCCGCGCCGGAGTTGGCTCACTGGTCACTCCATGGGCGGACACGGAACATGGCAATTGGGTGCGCATTTCCCGGGTGAATTTGCTGCGATTGCTCCCAGCGCGGGATGGGTGAGCTTTAGCAGTTACGTCGGTGCCACCGCCGCGGGCAGTGCGGCTGTTGGGGCAACTGGCGGCTCGGAAGATCCGGCGGCCGCCATGCTGCTCCGCGCCGGACGCGCCAGCGACACGCTGAGCATCAAGGAGAACTACCTGCAGCAAGGCGTCTACGTCTTGCACGGCGATGCGGATGACAACGTTCCGGTGAGTGAAGCGCGCGAAATGTTCAAGCAACTCGCCGCCATCAGTCACCCAGACTTTGAATATTACGAACGCCCTGGTGCTGGTCACTGGTGGGGGAACGAGTGCGTCGACTGGGCGCCGCTCATGCAATTCCTGTTCCGACACACGCTGCCCGAGATGAAGGACATGACGCGCGTGCGGTTCCAAACGGTCTCGCCGCAAGTGAGCCAGCGCGATGGCTGGGTGCGCGTCTTGCAGCAAAAGAAGCCGTTCGAGGTTTCCAGTGTTGACATGGTGCTTGATGTAGCGAAGCGAACCGTGGCTGGAACCACGGTGAATGTCAAGACGCTTGATCTGGTGGTGCCGATCGCGATGCCAGCAAACGGAACTCCTGCAACGGCGGCAAGTGCTGGCAATGCAAGCGCCAGCGCTTCGGCGGCGAGTGCCCCGGCACAAATCACCGTCACACTCGACAATCAAGCGATCACTGTCACGCAGACCATGGACAACCCGCACCTACGTTTCCACCGTGAGCAAGGCTCCGCAGACAACATCGTGTGGAGTCTCGATCCAGGATGTCGCGACGGTTCCAAGCCCGCGCCGCTGCCAACGCATGAGAAGAAGCCCGCGCGCGGCGGACCGTTCAAGAACGCCTACGCACACGGCTTCGTTGCAGTTGTTGGAACCAAGGGCGACGACGCCGCAGACGCACTGATCATGGCCAAGGCGCGCTTTGATGCTGATCAATGGTGGGTACGCGGCAATGGTCGCTTTGAGATTCTCACGGACACTGCGTTTGATCCCAAGCAATACCTTGGTCGCAATGTGGTGCTGTACGGCAACCATGACCAGAACGCGGCGTGGGGCGCGCTCATTGGCGACAGCACTTCGATTGATGTTCGTAACGGATCATTCGCAGGACCAACTTCGCGCCACACTGGCGAGGACATCGCCACGATGTTCGTACTGCCCCGCATCGATTGCGACCAGGGCCAAGTGGGCGTCGTTGCCGCCACCGGCGCTGTGGGTATGCGCGCTGCCATGCGCACCCCGATCTTCAGCGCCGGCGTGGGCGTTCCCGACCTGATTGCATTCCGCGCAGCCATGCTCACCGATGGCGCCACGGGCATCATTGAAGCTGGATTCTTCGGGAATGACTGGGGTATCGATACGGGAACGTGGATGCGGCGGTGACTGCGCGACTACTCCGCGAACATCTCGCACAACATAAGCAGCGACGCACGCACTGATTCTGCAGACATCGTTCCGGCAATGCGATCGATGCGGGTTCGATCAATCGCCCGCACTTGTTCGACCACCATGTGACCCTTGCGACCCTTCCATGAGCATGGCACTCGAAACGCGTAGGGGTGAGCGCCGGAAGTCAGCGGCACCACAATGAGCGTCGGTGCATGGCGATTCAATTCATCCGGGGAAACCACCACGCATGGTCGTGGCTTGCGGATTTCAGAGCCACGCGCATTACCTTCGTTGATGTAGATGATGTCACCACGAAGTGGAAGGCGCTTCATTCCCAACTCCACTCGTCACGATCAAATGCGTTCATGGGCGGGTTGATGGTGATTGGTAACGGCGCTTCACCGCGCGAAGCCATCAGCTTTGCAGCCTCGGCCCAACCCGCGCGCACGGCTTGATGGCGTCGGATGACGATCGCGCCATCAATGACTTCCAGTTCGATGTCCGCGCCAAGGCCGGCCTGTTCGATCATGGCCTTCGGCAAGCGGACGCCACGCGAGTTTCCGATGGCTACAAGCTTTGCTGGGACAGATGCCATATATGTAATCATATTGTAATTACTTCTCATTGCAAGCAATTACCACACTGTCACCCCCGTGACAACTCACTTTATCGCCAGCGTCGGGTAATCGTTGTACCCCTTACCACCCACGCCATAGAACTGCGAAGCATCCCACTCCGCAAGCGGTGCACGCTCACGAATGCGCTCCGGCAGATCCGGGTTAGAGATCGCCAGCTTGCCGAATGCCACTGCATCACCAAGGCCTTCGCGCAGGTCACGCTCGGCGCTTGCAACATCGCGCGAGTAGCCGTTCAACACCACTGGTGCATTGAAGTTCTTCTTCATCCCTTCAGCCAGCGCGCGATCAAACGGACCGTTCCATCCGTATGCCCCAAAGTAGTGATTGAAGAGATGCAAGTATGCACACTTGCGATCGCCAAGCTCACGCGCGGCGCGCAACATCAATTCACGGTCATCGGGCGCAGCCGGTAGTTCCGCGGCATTCCCCATTGGCGAGAGACGAACGCCAACCTTCGCATATCCAAACGCTGCGCCCGCAGCATCGACGGCGTTCATCAGAAGTCGCAGGCGATTCTCAATGCTTCCGCCCCATGCATCGGTGCGTGTATTCAGCGAGCCAGAAAGGAATTGATTGATCAGGTACGCGTTCGCGCCATGCACCTCAACGCCGTCGAATCCAGCGGCCTTGGCGTTCGTAGCTGCAATTTCGTAGTCACGAACAACGCGGGGCATTTCATTGGTTTCCAAGGCACGCGGCATGCTGGCTGGCACCTCTTCCAGAGTGCCGTCCGCACGCACAATCACCATTTTTGCCGGTGACGCAGCGGCAACACAGGAAACCGGCGACTGCCCGTTCGGCTGATGTGCAGTGTGACTGATGCGCCCAACATGCCAGAGCTGCAAGAACATCCGCCCGCCCGCGGCATGAACACGATCCGTCACGACCTTCCACCCTGCCACCTGCGCAGCGCTGAAAATACCGGGGGTATTCGGATAGCCCTTACCCTCCGGCGAGATCTGCGTAGCCTCGGAAATCAGTAGCCCATACGCGGCACGCTGCGAATAGTGCACCGCTTGCAGTTCCCCAGGAATGCAATCCGGGTCCTTGGCGCGCTGACGAGTGAGTGGAGCCATGAACACGCGGTTGGGGCAAAGAAGTCCGCGCAGGTCAATCGGTTGAATCAGTGGGTTCATGTGCTGGCTCATATGGGACTGAAAGCCTATGGCGAAATGCGCGAGTCGGCAAAGGCCGCATCGCGCATTTCGTCAGACTTTAGAAATTTCAAACACCCGATCCAAGCACTCGCTTACCACTTCAGGTTCATCGCGCCCTGATACTCAGCCAACGGACGAATGATGCGGTTGCTCTGGTGCTGCTCCATGATGTGCGCGCACCAACCAGTGATGCGAGCCGCCACAAAGATCGGCGTGTACTGCGGCACCGGAATGCCCATGATGAAGTAGGTCATTCCGCATGGGAAGTCCACGTTCGGATGAATGTTCTTGTCGCGCAACATGATCGCCTGCACTTCATCGCCCATGTCGAACCACTTCTTGCCGCTTGGCCCCATCTGCTCTGCAAGCTTGAGACCCCAGCGTCGCAAGATGCCCGCGCGGTGGTCGCCATTCTTGTAGACGCGATGGCCAAAGCCCATCAATTTGCGCTTCTCTGCAAAGGCGCGCTGCATCCACGCATCGGTGGTCATCTTGCCGCCAGCGCAGTCCTTATCCAAATCCTTGAGCATCTCCATGGCCATCTCATTGGCGCCGCCGTGCAGCGGACCCTTGAGCGCACCGATGCCGCCACATACCGCGCTGTGCATGTCACTCTCCGTGCTTGCAATGCAGCGACACGTGAATGTGCTGGCGTTGAAATCGTGCTCCGCGTAGAGAATCAGGCTGACATCCATGATGCGCGCCTCAAGCTCTGATGGCTTCTTACCAGTCATCAGCCACATGAGATTGGCTGCATGACCAAGCGAAGCATCTGGCTCAAGCACTGGCTTGTTCTCAATAGTGCGCTGAATGGCTCCGATCAACGTTGGGATCTGCGCCAAGAGACGCTTCGACTTGCGCAACTCCGCGTCCGGTGCGTTGGACTCGCACTCGGCATCGTGATGAGCAAGAATGCTCACGCCCGTGCGCAAGAGACTCATTGGGTGCGCAGTCGGTGCAGCCTTCACGACCGCAGCAAGTTGATCGATCACCGTCTTCTGAACGGCGCGCATGCCCTTCACTTCATTGCTGAACGCTGCAAGCTCCGCGTCGGTTGGCTTGGTGCCAATCAGAACGAGGTGCGCAACTCCTTCAAAGGTGGCCTTCTCGGCCAAGTCAGCAATCTCGTAGCCGCGATAGATGAGTTCAGTCTGCGTGACAGCGCAGATCTTCGTCTCACCAATCACTTGGTTGGCGAGTCCACGCGTATCAACAGGCTTTGCGGATGGGACCGGGGTAGCAGGAGTGGCGGTGACCATGGTTTTTAGACCTCGAGATAGCAAAAATGCGAGCGGATTCGAATGATCCGTGATGGTAACCGGGCACGCAGTTCAAGACGACCCGGGGTAGCATCGAACCCGACATGAAGAGGCCATCCGCCCTGTATTTTGTGCTCAGTTCTGCCGTTATTGGTGCCCTTGCGCTCCTGCCGGCCGGATGCGGCGGTCCGCCCATCGTTGGCGGTGGCCCTCTGGAGCCCGGGCGCGCACCTGCAGACAGCGCCGTCAAGGACTTGACCGCGTGGTTGCCGGGCAACTATTCGACGGCTGCACAGGCCGCCGCGGACAGCACCTACTTTGACGTTCGGCTGCACATCGTTCCCATCTGGACCGATCGCACCGACGGCCCGTGGATGTATGTGGAGCAAGCGATGGCCGACAGCCAGAACGTTCCGTACCGCCAGCGCATCTACCGCCTGATCACCCTGCCGAACAACTGTGCCGAGATCGTGATCTATGAACTCCCCGGAGCACCACTCGCATGGGCGGGTGCATGGCGCAACCCCGAGCGCTTCAATACGCTCGACCCCGGCATCATTGACATTCGCCCGGGCTGCAGCATGATGCTGGCGTACCAAGGTCCGCAACAGATCACTGGCGCGACCAAGGGTGCCGACTGCGGCACCGCCCTGCGCGAGGCGAAATACGCCACCACCGACGTCACTGTGACCCCCACCGAACTCAACAGTTGGGACCGCGGCTACGACGCCGCTGGTCAGCAGACGTGGGGCGCCGTCAAGGGCGCGTATCGATTCATCAAGGAATCGCCCGCAGTGAATACTGCACCGCATCCTGAACAACCAATGGGCGACGAAGCATCCATCGCCGCACCTGCACCTGAGCCACAACGATGACGACACTCACACCGCATCCCGGCCGAAGACTTCGCGAAGCATGGCAACGCGGCACCGTCATGGTTCCCGGCGCATTCAATGCATTAGTGGCACGCGCCGCGGCGCAGGCTGGATTCGAAGCGTGCTACATCTCGGGCGGCGCCACCGCCAATGTGTGCGGATATCCCGACATTGGGCTGGTCACCCTGACGGAAATGGCGCGCACCATCCGTGAAATCAGCGATGCATGCAAACTCCCAGTCATCGCCGATGCTGACACTGGCTACGGCGAAGTGGAGTGCTGTGTACGAACCGTGGTGGAATACGAACGTGCCGGCGCTGCAGCACTTCACGTGGAAGATCAGATCTTTCCAAAGCGCTGCGGGCACCTTGACGGTAAAGCACTGATCAGCGCCGCTGCTATGGTGGACAAAGTCCGTGCCATGGCCAACTACCGAGTCAATCCCGACTTTGTGATTATTGCGCGCACCGATGCGGTGCATGTCACTGGCTTTGGCGACGCAGTCACGCGCGCCAATTTGTATCGCGAGGCTGGCGCCGACATGATCTTCCCGGAAGGTCTGCAAACCGAGAAAGAGTTTGCAGAGTTTGCCAAAGCATCACCCGGGCCACTGCTTGCCAACATGACGGAGTTCGGCAAGACTGCCGACATCTCCGCCGAACGATTCCAAGAACTTGGTTACCAAGTGGTGATCTACCCGCTCAGCATGATGCGGCTTGCCATGGGCGAAGTGACCCGCGGGCTAGCCGCGCTCAAACGCGATGGCAGCGTGCGCGAAATCTTGCCGCGCATGCAGACGCGCAAAGAGTTGTACGAGCTACTGGCTTACACGCCAGGCGAGCAGTGGAACTACCCAAACGATCGGTAAATCCACGTCGATCCAGCTAGTTCACCACGATGTCGTAATTCAACTGCGTGGGATCAGTGGTGCTGCGATACCAAGAAATTCCCACATCATTGGGGCGCAGGTTGCGCGTGCGCAACATCGGAGGCATGGGCGATTGCTCCTCAAGCTTCTTTGCCTTCGTACCCTTCGGTGGTTTGTTGGCAACCAATTCGATAGTGACCGGCTTGGTATTCACCTCGTCATCAGGAACGGCAAAGTTGGCGTCGTCAGCAGCATCAAGTTTCGTTACGTAGCCATGCGAACTGCTGGTGTATTGAAACTTTGCCTCGCGCATTGCAAGCCGTAACTCCGCAACGTCCTTGGGGCGACCGCCCTTTGACCAGATGTCGCGCAATCCTTCGGCCAAGAACTCCAATCGCCCACGCGCCGCCACGTATGCGCCGGGCTTGGCAACCTTGGCGTACTCCTTCCATCGTGCTTCGAAGCGCTGGACGTCTGACTCGGCTGCCAATGAAAATGCCTTGCGCATCGCGTCGAACGGCTTAGTGCCGTCATTCAACAGTTTCAACATGGCGGTAAACGAAGTGCCGTACTTGCCATCTTCGCCATAAACCAGAAATTGCACCATCGACCAACTTTGCATGTATTGCAAGCCTGCGTTGCCGTTACGGACATTTCCGTTCCAGCGTTGATCATCCATCTGCAGGAGATCCATGAACGGAATGTATTTCTCCTGATTAACAGCCTTGCGCACTTGGTCAACCACTTGAGGGCTCGCTTGGCCAATGATGACCGATGAACCTTCTACTACCGACTCACCGAAAAACTCTGCGAGCCCTTCGTTGAGCCACGGTGGCATTTCATTGCCAAAGAATGCATACGCAAACTGATGGAACCCTTCGTGTTGAATCACATGCTCAACGCGTTGTTTGGGAAGTCCTTCCACCCAAAATGCCAAGCCCGCTCCGCGTGGACTGACAAAGAACATCCCGCCTGAACCAGTGCCATTGATCCCGTACTGCGTGCGCAGCGTGTCCAAGTAATCCTGCTGCTTGGCAAAGATCAGGACATTCGGATATTCGGGAGAGCGCTTGCGAAGACCCGACTGCGCGATGAGTTGCTTGGTGAACTCACCGTACATGGTGTCAAGGTGATCCGCGTACTGCTTGGTCTGCGCGGACCCAAGGTCACTGCGAATGGTGTAGTAGCGGCTATTTGGAAGTTTCTTTCCAAGCGCGGGTGCAGTGCGATCCCACCATGTTCCAACGGCCTGTTGTGTATGACCGCTGTTGGTGCGTGCCGCACGTGTTGCGGGAGCGACCGGCGTTGTTGGCGCAGTGTTTGCGCCGAGCAGTGCGGCGTACAGTGCCACGGCGGCGACGTTCATCACCAGGGCGGCACCACGTTGCAGGCTTGTCCGGATCGGTGCAGGCACAAAATTAGAATAGATGGAGGGTTCACAGAGTCGCGGTTGGCCGGCAGGAGATAAGCCTTTACCGGACTTTCCGGTCATTCTGGGGTAATTTCTCTAAAAAGACTCGGCCGCGGACTTGCAAGGCGGAAATTTGGGTGCATACTCTCGGTAACCCTTTCTTCGGAAGAAGGGAGCCGTGAAAAGGGCCAGCAACCACTCTGGTGGTCTGAGGTTTGTTTGATTTGGGAATAAGGGCCCGAGTCAAACTGCTAAGGGACACTGGGAAAAGGGAACTCTCGTGTTTCGTTCGCTCCGAAAAGAGCGTCCGCCACAAGTGCTACCAGACTGGGTGCGAGGGATTGAAGGGAAAGGGAGACCGGCCGCGAACTCTAGAAAAGGGCGCGGCCGAGTTTCTTTTTAGGGCTTTTTGGACAACTCGCTGCTGACTCAACATGCTGACCGATCCAGGGGAACGAATGCGCGGAACCATCCGTATACTTCCCGATTCGCGATCGGAGCGCTGTTTCTGCGCCCCCGTTCGCGGACCCAGGAGCCCCAGACGCGATGATTGACCACACGATGCCTTCGGTCTGCCGAGTGCCTGTTGGCGCCAAGTTCGCACGCCTCGTCACCGGCGCCGCATGCGGCGCTGCCCTGCTTGTGACTGCTGCGCACGCACAGTCAGCAAAGCCAGCGGCACCTGCGACGACGACGGTCGCCACGCCCGTCACCAGTGCTTCCCCCGCCGCTGCCCCCACCGCTGCCAAGTCCGTCGCCGACACCCGGAAAGAAGCGATGGCTTCCCTGGAAGCCCGCTACGTGTGCGGTCCAGCCTCCGCTGACGAATTCGGACTTCGCATCGTCTGGCAGACCGAGCCGCTCGTCACCAAGGATGCTGTCCTGCACATCGTGAACGCCTCGCCGGACAGCGTCTGGTTTGGCGACAGCAGCGGCAGCATCGTCCGCTTGCGCCGCGACAACGGAGAAACCGTCTGGCGCAGTTCAACGTTCCAGGGCATCGAACGCATGCTGGCGTTGGAGTACCTGCCAACTGAGCACAATGACAACGTCTATGTAGTGACCGAGCTTGGCTCAGTGATCATGGACGCCGCCACCGGCAACCTCTTGAAGCGAACCCGCTTCTCGCAGCTGCCTTCGAACGTTCCAGCGATCTATGGCCAGACCATGATCTACGGAACCAACACCGGATTGGCAAGTTGGTTTCTGTACTCCACTGGCTACAACTGGCGCGCTACCACGCTCGGTGGTCACGTGGTGGCTCCGGTGACTATCGCGGGCGACATCGCCATCGTTGGTTCCACCAATGGAACCGTCTTGGCGATGGATGCGCCGTCGGCAGGCATCCGCTGGTCTCGCAAATTGTCAGCAGGCGTGGAAACGCCGATCGCTACTGATTCGCAGGCGTGCTACGTGGCAAGTCACGACCAAAGCCTGTGGGCGTTCGATCAGATGCGCGGTCGCGTTCTGTGGCAGTATTTCACGCAGACGGCGTTGCGAAATCCACCGGTTCGTATCGCTGATGGCCTGTATTTACAGATCCCCGACGAAGGCCTGGTGAGTTTTACGCCGCTCCCCAACAACAAGCCCGACGGCGAGGTTCTCTGGAAGAGCAAGGCTCCTGGCAACATCATTGGACGCATGGGCACCAATGTCATGGCATGGGACCACGCCACCCACACGCTCAGCGCGGTTGACGTGGGCAATGGCCGCATCGTTCACCAAGTCACCATGCCCAAGGTCGAAACTATCGAGTTCTTCCCGATGATCGACGGCGATGTCTTCATCGCTTCCCAGAATGGAACCGTGGAGCGCCTGGAATCCCTCACTCGTAAGCCAAGCAACACTGGCGGCGATGTGAAGAACGCCGAGCCAACATCTGCTCGAACCATCAACGTTGCCCCGGCTGTTGGTGGCGCATCATCCAAGCGCCCGGGCTGATCGCATCGTGGCTGAACACATCCGCATCCGACGTGCTCTGATTTCCGCGAGCGACAAGTCAGGGCTCGTGGAATTCGCGCGCGAATTGGCGGCGATGGGCGTTGAAATCATTTCGACTGGCGGCACTGCGGCGGCCCTTGCCAAGGCTGGGATAGCCGTGTTGCCCATCGAAAGCGTCACTGGATTTCCAGAGATGATGGATGGACGCGTCAAGACGCTGCACCCCAAAGTGCACGGCGGACTACTGGGAGTACGCAACAACCCAGAACACGTAGCGGCCATGACCGCGCACAGCATTGTGCCGATCGATCTGGTCTGCGTGAATCTCTACCCATTCGAAGCAACGGTTGCGAAGCCCGGCATTGCAGAGCATGACGCCATCGAGAACATTGATATTGGCGGGCCATCGATGCTGCGGAGTGCGGCCAAGAATTTCGAGAGCGTGACGGTAGTCACTGACGGTGCGCAGTACCCACGCGTCATTGCTGAGATGCGCGCCAATGCTGGCGCCACCACTATGGCGCTGCGACGCGCATGTGCACAAGCCGTCTTTGCACGCACCGCGGAATACGACGGAGCGATCGCGCGCTGGATGAGTGCTGCGGGCTTTGCGCATGCAGAGGCAACAGACGCGGCCGCAGACGCTGCGCCGATCTTTCCGCGCAAAGCGAATATTCGGCTCGAACTTGCTGACGAACTTCGTTACGGTGAAAATCCGCACCAACGCGGCGCGGTGTACGCGGATCGTTCATTCACCGGTCCAAGCGTGGTGGGCGCGCAGCTCTTGCATGGCAAGCCGCTTTCGTACAACAATTTGTTGGACGCCGCGGCGGCATTGGAATTGGTGCAAGACCTGCACGCGCAGCGCCCCGCCTGCACTGCCTGCGCGGTGATTAAGCACACGAACCCCTGTGGCGCAGCGATTGCTGATTCGGTGCTTGCGGCATTCGAACACGCATGGAGCGGTGATCCCATGGCTGCGTTTGGCGGCATTGTTGCGTTCAGCAGCACCGTGGACGCAGCCACCGCCGAAGCGATGGCAACAGGCGAGCGATTCCTTGAAGTAGTGATTGCACCGGGCTATGAACCGAAGGCGCTTGAAACACTGCAGGCGCGATGGAAGAACGCACGCCTCCTTGCCACGTCTCATGCCAGCCCCGTTATCGACCGAGCACTGACGTGGCGCAGCATTCCTGGAGGAATGTTGGTGCAAGAGCGAGACGTGCATCGCATTGACGCGGCGCAATTCACGCATGCAGCGGGACCAGTGCCAAGCGCTGCAACGCTTGCAGACGCGGCGCTGATGTTTGCGGTGGCCAAGCACTTGAAGTCAAACGCCGTGTGTATCGGTGCCAACGGAACATTGTTCGGCGCGGGTGCTGGACAGATGGATCGCGTGGCCAGTTGTCGCAACGCGGTGGAGAAGGCGAAAGCCAAGCTTGCAGCCATGGCTGCGGGAACGGTGGCGGTGGCGGCGAGTGATGCATTCTTCCCCTTCGCTGACGGACCGGCGCTCCTTGCCGATGCCGGGGTGCGCTGCATCGTTCACCCGGGTGGAAGCAAGCGTGACCAAGACACGTTTGACCTCTGCAACGCGCGCGGCATCACCTGCCTCCTCACCGGCTCACGGCACTTCCGCCACTAAATAGGTGCCGTTCACCACTGTCCCTATTTAAATTGCTGCCGTTCACCGCGGACGCCTTTGCGGCTAAACTTTGCCTCCCATGAAACTCGATCATCCGACGCTACCAGTCCTCAAGGCGGCCTTCCCGGACGTCAAGTTCCTCGCCGCTGAATTCCGCGGTCAGACCACGGTGATCGTTCCCAAGGACCGCATCAAAGAGGTCTGCCGTCACCTGCGCGATGATCCGCAGTGCTCCTATGAATTCTGCGCCGACGTGACCGCGGTCGATTACCTGAACTATCCATCGCCGCAACCGGGACGATTCGCAGTGGTGTGGTGCTTGAACAGTTACTCCAAGGACCAGCGCTTGCGGCTCAAGACTTATCTTGATCCGTCCGTCGACACCGCGGGCATCGAACCGGATCCGGAACTGGTGGTCGACACCGTGACCGATGTGTGGCCAGCAGCAGAGTGGCTTGAGCGTGAAGTGTTCGACATGTTCGGCATCCGCTTCAAGGGCCACCCCGATCTGCGTCGCATCTTGATGTGGAAGGACTTCCCGGGGCATCCGCTCCGCAAGGACTATCCGCTGCGCGGTCGTGGCGAGCGCGAGATGCATCGCGTCGTGACCCGCGATTCCGCCTGACGGCGCGGCGCGCACCGTGGAAACACGCGAACACCTCGGACTGAAAGAACTCGCGTCAGCGTGGCTCATCTCCATGGGATGCCGCGCGGTGGCGCACGAAGTGCCCTGCCCGATCGCGCGCTTTCGCGTGGACGCCGCGGGGTGGGCGGAACATGACTGGCGCCTGGGCGCTGACCCGGCTGCGCACGCCAACATCTTTGCGGCCGAACGCGCGGGGGACGCACTGCGTTCGCCACGGACCGTTGTGGTGGAGTGCAAGGCATCGCGCGCTGATTTCATGCGCGACGGGCTTCGTGTTGATGACTTGCTCGCGGAGCGTGATCGACTGCTTGCGCGCAAAGCGGAGATTGAATCTGACCTGATTCCCGTGCATGAGCC
>JBBAOD010000005.1:0-330 GCA_040401635.1 Phycisphaerales bacterium | reverse complement strand
GTTGCTCCCTTATCGCCGCGTGCTTGGGCAACTAGCGAAACTGGAAGAGCGCATGCACGGGCAAACGAAGTTCAACCTGATTGCACGGTGGCGGCTCGCGGATGAGTTGTGGATCCTTGCATCCACCGGCGTGGTGAAGTCGCGCGAAGTGCCGACGGGTTGGGGACTCGCCGAGTGTTCACCCGCAGTGCTGCGACGCGGTGTGAAGCATGCGCTTGCCATGGGTACGTTGCCGCTGCGCGTGATCGTTCCGGCGCCGCGTCATGCCAGCCCGGAGTATCGACGCGCGCGCATACTTTGAACAAGTGCGCGTAATGTAGTTGCCGGTGG
>JBBAOD010000004.1:0-34602 GCA_040401635.1 Phycisphaerales bacterium | reverse complement strand
AAGTCGATGCACGGGAACGTGTACCAAGGCAAGGGCTCGCCTCGTGAGGTCACCGCCGCTTGCTTGAAACTGCTCTTGAAGTGACCGGATCGCGCACTGAAATACAGTGGCGTGAGCGTGGCGGTTCCGACACTGCGTATCGCCCCCGAGAGCCACCCTGGAGTGAATCGCTTGATGGGAGCAAATATCCGCTGAATTGGTGTTACAGCCATGTGTGTCATGAGACTATCGCTTGTGACCATTGACTGCGCGCTATCACCTACCATGATGGTCAGTGATGCAGGCGCAAGATGCTCAACATCCTGATGGCGGTGGTGGTGCCCCCACCCCCCCAACCCTCGGCCTCGCCGGTGCTCCCGGCTCTGGCAAATCCACGGTCGCGCGGATCCTCGCCTCCCTCGGCTGCATCGTCGCCGACAGCGATGACATCGCGCACCACGCGTACAACGATCCCGTCATTCGTCGCCAGCTCCTCGCCTGGTGGGGCGACCGCGTTCGCGATTGCCATGGTTGTCATGCGGAGATCAACGGCACCCCATCTCCGGTCGATCGGAACCTCATCGCCGCCATCGTCTTTGACTCCCCAGCCGAGCGCGCGCGCCTCGAGGCGCTCCTCCACCCCTGGATCGCAAACCGCCGCTCCGAAATCTTCGCCGCCGCGCCCCCGGGCACCCGGGCCCTTGTCATTGACGCCCCCCTTCTCTTTGAGGTGGGGCTGGACGCCCAGTGCTCCGCGGTGATTTTTGTGGATTCCCCGCTAGAAACGCGGATCTCCCGCGTCCACGCCACCCGCGGCTGGTCCGCCACGGACCTGGCCCGCCGGGAAGATGCCCAGTGGCCACTTGACCAGAAGCGCGCTTCCGCGCATCATGTGATCCACAATGATGGCGATTCAGCCTCGTTGCGCGCGCAGGTGTGCGCGGTGCTCGACGAAGTGTGTCCTCCGGCTCGTTCTTGAGCCTGACGAACACTTCACCACCCCAATCGAGCGCATTCATCTTTGGGGTCAACGCTCACCGCCACATTCACTTCACGCGGCACCACGCCGCATCCCCAGCACGCGCCCTTCGTGGCGTTCGCAGGAACAGTTAAATCGAAACCGTAACCAGAATTGATTCGGAGCACATGAACATGAGCAAGCGTCGTCGTCGTAAAGGTGGTCCCGGTGGTCCCGGTGGTCCTGGTGGAGGCGGCGGCGGTGGTGGCGGTGGTGGCCGACATCATCACGGCGGCGGCAATCATCACAATCATCACGCTTACGACCAATCAAACGGCATCGTGCCCACCGATGAGCAACTTGACTTAGAACTTGCCGAGTTCGAAAAAGAATGGAAAGGCAAGTTTGAGGTAGCCAAGAAGGACACTCTCAGCCTCTCCGCACTTCAGAAGATGAGCGGCGATGACCTCGTCAAGCTCGCTAAGAAGGAAGGCCTTGAAGAACAACTTGCGCTTCCTCGCCAGCAACTGGTCTTTGAAGTGCTGCGCGCCCGCGCTCAGAAGCAAGGGCTCATGCTTGCCGAGGGCACCCTGGAAATTCTGCACGACGGCTACGGATTCCTTCGCAGCGCTGAATACAGCTACCAGCCATCACCCGATGATGTCTACGTTTCGCCAAGCCAGATTCGTCGCTTCGGTCTCCGAAAGGGCCACGTCATCAATGGCGTGATTCGCCCTCCAAAGGACGAGGAAACCTACTTCGCGCTCTTGCGCGTTGAGAGCGTGAACGGCCGTGACCCGAAGACCGTGCATGACTTGCCAGTCTTTGAGAACCTCACTCCGCTGCACCCAAACAAGCGTATTCACTTGGAGATTCTCTCCGAGCCAACGCGCATTGAAACCCGCGTCATTGAGATGGTCACGCCGCTCGGCTTCGGCCAGCGCGCACTGATCGTTGCTCCGCCGCGTACCGGTAAGACCGTCATCTTGCAGCAGATTGCCAACGCAATCACCACCAATCACCCGGACGTTCACGTGATCGTGCTGCTGGTTGATGAACGCCCCGAAGAAGTCACCGACTTCCGCCGCAACACCAAGGGCAAGGCCGAAGTGGTTGCCAGCACCTTCGATGAAGAAGCATCGCGCCACATTCAAGTGGCCGAGATGGTCTCTGAAAAAGCCCGCCGCATGGTGGAGTTTGGCGACCACGTGGTGATCCTGCTCGACAGCATCACGCGCCTCGCGCGCGGTTATAACAATGCCATGCCTGGCTCCGGCAAGATCGGCTCGGGCGGCGTGGATAACGCAGCGCTCATCAAGCCGAAGAAGTTCTTCGGTAGTGCACGAAACATCGAGAACGGGGGCTCGCTCACCATTCTTGGTACCGCGCTGGTGGACACCGGCTCGCGCGCTGATGAAGTGATCTTTGAGGAATTCAAGGGCACCGGTAACGCCGAATTGCACCTCGACCGCAAGCTCATGGAGAAGCGCATTTACCCAGCCATCAACATCGCCGCCAGTGGCACGCGCCGCGAGGAATTGTTGATGGACAAGAAGGAACACGATCTCATCGTGCGCCTGCGCAAGGTGGTCAGCGACATGAATACGGTGGAAGCCATGGAGCTCCTCCGCAGCCGCGTTGCCAAGACCAAGTCCAACGCAGAATTCTTGATGACCATGGCATTGAGCTAAGCACCGACTTCATGAATGGGTCCGGAACCCCTGAATTCCTGCGCAGAATGAACGCGTAGGAATCTCGGCAACAGATTCCCCGCGTTACTCCGTATAAGTCTGTGCATTCACTGTGATACGGGCCACTTCCGCGACGGCATATTCCGCACGAGGCATCAGCATGCAGCAATCATTGGCACCTCACTCCATCCGCGCTCTGCACTCAACACGCACCCGGCAACTCAGCCGCGGCGTGACACTGGTAGAGATCATGGTGGTCGTTGCGATCATCGCCGCACTCATTGGCATCTTGTTGCCAGCGCTGGGCATCGTCAAGCGCAACGCGCAGTTGGTGACCAGCCAAAGCAACCTGCGCACCATCGGTTCGCTGATGACCATGTATTCGCTTGATAGCCGTGATTACATCGTCCCCAGCCAGTTTGACTACAGCGGCCCGTTTGCCAAGACGCAGGTGCGTAGTTCCTCGCCCGCCGGCGCCAACCCAAATATCGGGCAACTGTTCAAAGGAACCTGGACCGACATTCTTTGGACGGTCGGCAAATTTGGGCCACTGCTTCCAAATGCCAGCGACGCACCAAGCCCCACATGGGACTATCGCTACGACTCGCCCGACTACTGGGCGTACACCAATCCAGACATGGTGGAGTCAAACCCCTTCCGGTCGAAGGTTGAGATGCTCAAGCCGCTTTCGGCTGACCCTGCAGAGATCGCGCGCCCGTTTGGAAACGGCGCCGGCATTCGCGAGAAGGGCCAACCTGGCTACTTCGCTGCGAACGACTTCTTTGACTCGCGACCCAACACCAGCACCAACGTCAGCAACTGGTACACGAACGCGATGATTCGATATCCGGGGATGTCCATCTACGCCGTCGACAGTCGCGCTGGTGAGACCATTCCGCTTCCCACCACGGCGCCGAACGCGTGGACCCCAGGGAACGCCGAGTGCGAGGTGGAATTCCGATACGTCGGTGACGCATGCTGCATGTTGTTCTTGGACGCACACGTCACCAATTCATCCAAGTGGATCGACGTTGCAGACATGGTCAACAACCGACAAATGCGCGTTGAGCGCCTTGATCAGCGGAACTAAGCAGTCTTTATTGGACAGGTAGTGCAGGGGGATTGCGCGGGGCCAGCGCCGCCACACAAGCTCCCCGAATCCGGCCCGCCCGCTCGACCAACTCACTTGACTGCCCGCCCAATTCCGGTAGGATTCTTGACTCGCCGCTCGTATCCCGGGCGGCGTTGTCATCGTCAGCCACCGTAGCTCAGTGGTAGAGCACACCCTTGGTAAGGGTGAGGTCGAGGGTTCAAATCCCTTCGGCGGCTTTGGGTACGACGGGCGCGGCCGCTCCTGTCACCCTCGTCCAGATCGCGCGGCCAGCATCTCAGGCGCTCCGCGCGCACACACCTTCTTCTCGGAGTAATCACAGTCATGGCTAAGGCACTATTCAACCGCACCAAGCCGCACGTCAACGTCGGCACCATCGGCCACGTCGACCACGGCAAGACGACGCTGACCGCAGCTATCACGGCTGTTCAGTCTGCTAAGGGTCTCTGCGCTCCGGTCGCTTACGACCAGGTCGCGAAGGCATCTGAGTCGGAAGGCCGTCGCGATCCAACCAAGATCGTCACCATCGCCACCTCGCACGTTGAGTACGAGACCGAAAACCGCCATTACGCACACGTTGACTGCCCAGGCCACGCCGATTATGTGAAGAACATGATCACCGGTGCTGCGCAGATGGACGGCGCGATCCTGGTTGTCTCCGCTTCCGACGGCCCGATGCCGCAGACGCGCGAGCACATCCTCCTCGCCGGCCAGGTCGGCGTGCCGAAGATCGTTGTCTTCCTGAACAAGGTTGACCTGGTTGACGATCCAGAACTGCTCGACCTCATCGAGATCGAAGTTCGTGAACTGCTCACCAAGTACGGCTTCCCTGGCGATGACACGCCGGTGGTTCGTGGCGCAGCTTTCCCGGCTCTCACCAACCCGAAGGACCCAGCAGCAGCTGAGTGCATCACCAAGCTCATGGAAGCTATCGATAGCTACATCCCAGAGCCGCAGCGCGAAGTCGACAAGCCGTTCCTCATGAGCGTTGAAGACGTCTTCAGCATCAAGGGCCGCGGCACCGTTGCAACGGGTCGTATTGAGCGTGGCATCGTCAAGGTTGGCGACGAAATCGAAATCGTCGGACTTCGTCCGTCGGCCAAGTCCGTCGTCACCGGCGTCGAGATGTTCCAGAAGACCCTCGACCAGGGCATCGCAGGCGACAACGTCGGCTGCTTGCTCCGTGGCGTTGAGAAGACCGACATCGAGCGCGGACAGGTGCTGTGCAAGCCCGGTTCGATCAAGCCGCACACCAAGTTCGACGCGCAGGTCTACGTGCTCACCGAGAAGGAAGGTGGTCGCAAGACTCCGTTCTTCAAGGGCTACAAGCCGCAGTTCTACTTCCGCACCACTGACATCACTGGTCAGATCGCGGACCTGCAGGGCGTTGAGATGTGCATGCCTGGCGACAACGTCACCATGACCGTTGACCTTGGCGAGAAGGGCGTCGCAATGACCGAAGGTGTTCGCTTCGCAGTTCGCGAAGGCGGCCGCACCGTGGGTTCGGGCGTCGTTACGAAGATCCTCGTCTGACATATCAGCCGACTGGATTGATTGGAATTGACTGATTCGCTCTCCGAGCCCGCCGCATGAAGTTGCATGCAACACATGCGGCGGGCTTCGGAAGAGCGTGAGTGGCTTCGAAAGAAGCCCAGAAACGAGGAATGAACGATGGCTAAGCGAGCAACCGACCGTGAATACGTCTGGCTTCAATGCACAGAGTCTGGCGACCTGAACTACCGGACTGAAATCCGCGTGAAGGGTGGCATCTCTGAGAAGGTGAAGGCCGGCTTCATGAAGTACAGCCCGCGTCTGCGCAAGCACACGCTGCACAAAATCAAGCGCAAGTAATCACTCCGCGCACACGACACATACGCCGGTAGCTCAATTGGCAGAGCAGCGGATTCCAAATCCGCAGGTTGAGTGTTCAAGTCACTCCCGGCGTGTTCCGTAACAGAAGGAAGCAACCATGGCATCAGAAGCCATCTACAAGAGTGGGCAGGGGTACTGGACGCGGATGGTCTCTGCATCCGCCGCTGGTCTACTGCTGGCACAAGGCACATTTTGGATGTGGTCCAAGGTCGGCGCAGGCGCCGTGGGCACCACCAAGTACGTGGCTGCCGCACTGGCATTGGTGTTCTTGGGCGCCGTCGGCTCGGGCATCTTCTGGGCCTTGGGGCGCAACCCGCGCACCGTTGACTTTCTGATTGCCACTGAAGGCGAGATGAAGAAGGTCAATTGGTCTACCCGTCGCGAGGTAGTCAATTCAACCGGCGTCGTGATCTTCACGATGCTCGTCATCGCGATCTTCTGCTTCTTGTGCGACCGCGGATTTGCATGGACTTTCCTGCAAATCGGTGTGCTCGACAACAGCGTGCTTGAAACCGAATGAGCGCGCCCATCAACGGCGCGCAGAGGCATAACTGATGGACATCACAAACGAAACCCACGACCACGCTGAATCCGGTGCAGATGCGCACACCACGCGCACCGACGGCGGCAAGACACTCGCCCGCGGTCGCGACGCACTAGCGAAGAGCGCTGGTCCCCGACTGGCAGACTTTGGCGTTGAGACGGGCAAGGCTCTTGAGCCGAACCGTCGCGGCAAGAAGGCCGCCGAAGTAGTGACCTCGACCCCAGAGGATGATTCTGAACTCCCGATGTTCCGGGACGGATTCAACTGGTTCGTGCTCCGCGTTGCCTCCAACAAGGAGGATTCGGTCCGCAGCACGCTGTTGCGTAAGGTGCAGATCGAAGGCCTGGAGAAGGCTGTTGGGCGCATCATGGTGCCCACCGAGAAGACCAAGACCCTCAAGGGTGGCAAGCAGAAGATCACTGAAACCAAGCTCTATCCGGGCTATGTGTTCGTGGAAATGCGCTTGGAAGCTGACGGACGCATTCCACAGGATGTGTTCTTCCTGATCAAGGAAACCACCGGCGTCGGCGACTTCGTCGGCACCGCTGGTCGACCCACTCCGATGGGCCCTGCCGAGGTGGAGAAGATGCTGTTCGACAGCCGTCCCGCCGAGCAGATGCCGCAGGTCAAGATGGACTTCGCTGCTGGCGACGCCGTCACCATCAAGGAAGGCCCGTTCCAGAATTACGAAGGAACGGTCGAGAGCACCTTGCCGGACAAGGGAATCGTTCGCGTCCTGGTCACGATCTTCGGCCGGCAGGTTCCGGTGGACGTGGAGTACTGGCAGGTTGCGAAGGCTGGCACCTAAGGCTCGGATCCGCAGGGGTTGTTTCCCGCGCCTTGGTGGCATCGATACCCGCTCTGATGTGCCGTCTTTTTGGCATCCACGCGCTGTGGGCATGAGCCCATGCGGTTGGATCGATAGACTGCCGCCATGGCAACGATTTCCACGGATCGGATCTCGACCGCGCATGACGGACTCCGCGCGTTCACTCGCACTCTTTCTATCGGCATGGCCGCAGCATCAGTGATGCTAGTGAGCGGGTGCTCTGCGCCGCGCACGTGGCCTTCCGTATCCGGTAGCCCGGGCATCTCGGCTGACACGCCTCCGCTTCCGCAAGTGGTGGTGTCGGCGCTGAAGTTTGCGCATCAGGAAATTGCCAAGGACACGCCGCTTATTTACAACCTGCCGGCCGAGATCAATGGTGGTGCATGGAAGACGTTTGAGCGCGACCTTGCGCCAGCGAAGGCGATGTGCCCAGGTGACACGCACGTGTGGACGGTGCGTCAGGCACGCATTGATGGCAGCAAGGCCCAGGTGGATGTTGAGTATCCATCGCGCGACGGTTTCTATCAAACGGTAACCGTGCACATGCAGGGCGCCACTGGTGGATTTGATTACAAGCCGGCGTTCCTGCAGTATTGGAAGGTTCCTGTGAAGGACCCAGTGTGTCAGCAGCCGCTGGCGGTGGTTGAGCGTCTTTGTGGCGCTGCAGCAGCAGAGGCGTTGCGTGCACAGCGTGTGGCAGCATTGCCGCCAGGCGCAGTGTTGAGCACAGCACCCGATGGCATCAGTGGCCCAGGTGGAATGAATCCGCAGCCTGTGACGCCAGCAAACGGTGCTGTTCCTCCAAAGGCTGTTCCTGCGGGAGCCGCTGAGGAGCCTTCGAAGTGACGGTTGCTGGTCTCGCTGCTGCACGCGAGATCGCCAAGGACATCAAGCTTTCACACTCCGTGTTTGCGCTGCCATTTGCGCTCTTGGGAGCGTTTGTTGCATTGCCGCAGGGACCGATCGATTGGCGCGCGTTGTCGCTTGCCGCGCTCTTGGTAGTTGGATGCATGGTGAGCGCGCGCACGGCAGCGATGGTGGCGAATCGATTGCTCGACCGAGGAATTGATGCGCGCAACCCGCGCACGGTGTCGCGTGCGTTGCCGGCGGGGCGCGTTGCAGTGTGGCAAGTGCGCGTGGCGCTGCTGGCGGCATCGGCGGCGTTCGTCATGTTGTGCGGAATGTTTGGGGTGCTACAGAACAATTGGTGGCCACTGGCGCTGGCGCTACCGGTGTTGTTCTGGATTTGTTCATACGGATTCTTTAAGCGATTCACCATGCTCTGCCATGTGTGGCTGGGCGCAAGTTTGGCGATGAGCCCCGTGGCAGCGGCTATCGCGGTGCGGTCGGCCGCAGTGTTTGAGCCGGGGCCATGGCTTCTTGCTGGCGCAGTGTTGTTCTGGGTGGCTGGCTTTGACGTTCTGTATGCCATGCAGGATGTTGAAGTGGACGTTCGTGATGGACTGCACAGCATGCCGGCGCGCATGGGAGTTCGGCGCGCAAATTGGGCGTCGCGAGCGATGCACGTGTTGTCAGTATTGCTCTTGGTTGCGTTCTGGCGTGCCGAACCAGCGTTGTGCAGCGGTGTTGGATTTGCTGCAGCCATTGCGCTTGCGGCAGTGGTGATTGCATCCGAGCATGTGCTACTTGCTCGGGCTGGCGCGGTGGGAATTGCCAAGCACTTCACCACGCTCAATGGAATTGTCTCGCTTGCGCTTGGTGGTGCAGGTATTGCTTCGATCATCGCCGCACGCGGCTGAGAGACACTGAATGCAAGCAGAAAATGCCAAATCGTCTGCAGGCACGCGTGTGGACGCGGACGGCGCCACGAGTAGTGGAGTAAAGGCAGCCGCCCCGCGGTTCCCGCGGATCTCTCCAGCGCGCATTCAGCCGGCGGGAGAGTTGGGCGAGGCGTTGCGTGCAGCGTTGTTGGCAGAAATTGATGTTGCACTCCGGGAGTGTGATGGCCTGGCAAGTTGGGAGCAGCCGCGGCGTCGTCGTGCAGTGCATGAAATTCGTCGCGCGCTCAAGCGGTTTCGTTCGGGCGCGAGTCTTTGTAAGGGTGCAGTGGATGCAGTGGAAGTGCGCGCCGTACAAGAGGAAGTGCGCGGAACGGCGGAGCGGCTTTCTGCAACGCGTGATCGTGATGTGCTGATTGAGACCATCGCTGGCGTGTGTGAGGTGTTTCCTCCAACATCGCGGCGCAGTGTGCAGGCGATCGCCGTAGCGGTATTGGCGCCGGAGAAAGCCACCACTGCCAGCGCTGACTGGCAGCAGGCTGCGGCAATTCTTCGATCACAGTTAGAAGGCATGCGAACTCGGATGCTGGCCGCGGATTTGCGCGCGGTTGGGCCCGATGGCATTGCGGACGCCATTGCTCGGCGTTGGCGGCGGGCTCGACGATCGGCGGCAGTGCCGTGGAATGCGGAACACTTGGATTCGCTGCATGAGGTGCGCAAGGAGTGCCAACGCATCGCTGCGCAATTGGTGTTGATCTCTCGGCTTGGTCCGCGTCGCAAGTTGGAAACCCTGGCCGCCGACTTGGGAAGCGTGGTTTCTAAGATTGGTGAGGATCGCGATCTTGGATTGCTTGAGGGACTGCTCACCGAGCGGCGTGCCGAATTCCCAGATCCGCGTCAGGTGGCAGAGATGCTTCGACAAGTGCACGAGCGCCGACAGCGGTTGCTTCGTTCCGCGTATCGACGCGCCACCAAGGTGCTTGACCTGAAGGCGGGGGCGATCCGGAAGTTAATCTCGACTGGACGCGCCGGCTCGCGCCGTGGGTGATCGGGGTTGTGCTGTGGGTGATCGGGCTCGCGCCGCGGGTGAGCGGGCGTGTGCCGGGTAACCTGCGCGCCCCATGAGTGGAAAAGAACAGCAGCAACAGAAGGGCGCCGCGAACACCGGCGCAGCAAAGTCGGCCATCACTCCTACCCGTGAGGAGAACTACGCCGAGTGGTATCAGCAAGTGGTTCGCTCCGCGGATCTGGCGGAGAACAGCCCGGTGCGTGGCTGCATGGTGATCAAACCGTGGGGTTACGCCATGTGGGAGAACGTGCAGCGCGTGTTGGACGGCATGTTCAAAGCCACCGGTCACAAGAACGCATACTTCCCGCTGTTCATTCCGCTTTCATTCTTGGAGAAGGAGGCCGCGCACGTTGACGGCTTCGCCAAAGAATGCGCAGTGGTTACGCATCACCGCCTTAAGGCTGGCCCCAACGGCAAGCTGATTCCGGACGGTGAACTTGATGAGCCACTGATCGTTCGACCAACCAGTGAGACCATCATTGGCGCCACGTTTGCAAAGTGGGTGCAGAGTTACCGCGACCTTCCGCTCCTCATCAACCAGTGGGCGAATGTTGTTCGTTGGGAGATGCGCACGCGCCTGTTCTTGCGCACCACCGAGTTCCTCTGGCAGGAAGGCCACACTGCGCATGCCACGGAAACAGAAGCCGTGGACGAAACCATGCAGATGCTGCGCGTCTACGCGGACTTTGCAGAGAATTGGATGGCCATGCCGGTGATTCAAGGCCGCAAGACTGAAAGCGAGCGATTCCCAGGCGCAGTGGAGACGTATTGCATTGAAGCCATGATGCAGGATCGCAAGGCATTGCAGGCTGGAACAAGCCATTTCTTGGGGCAGAACTTTGCCAAGGCCAGCGAGATCCAGTTTCTTGATGCTGATGGTCAGCAGAAATTTGCGTGGACAACCAGTTGGGGCGTGAGCACCCGTTTGATTGGTGCGCTGATCATGACACACTCCGACGATGACGGCCTCATGGTTCCGCCGCGCTTGGCGCCAACGCACGTTGTGATTCTTCCCGTGTTGCACAAGCCGGAGTCTGCTCCGCAGGTGCTGGAGTATTGCAAGGCACTTGCTGCTGAACTTCGCACGCAGCAGTTTGCTGGGCGTGGCATTGAAGTGGAGATCGACGCGCGTGACTTGCGCGGTGGTGACAAGATGTGGCAGTGGGTGAAGAAGGGTGTTCCAGTGCGCATTGAAGTTGGTCCGCGTGACATCGAGCAGGGCGCCGTCTTCATGGCGCGCCGCGACCGGAGTGCTAAGGACAAGGCGTCGATGCCGCGCGATGAGTTTGTGCGCGGGGCGTCCGCACTGTTGCAGGAGATTCAGGACGGCATGCTGGCGCGGGCGATGGCGTTCCGCGCTGAGCACACGCGGCGGATTGACACGCGGGAGGAGTTTGAGGCGTTCTTCACACCGAAGCGTGCCGGCGATGACAACACCCCGTCCGAGATCCATGGCGGCTTTGCGCTGGCGCACTTCTGCGGCGACGCGGCGGTGGAGACTGATGTGAAGGGACGTCTTGGTGTTACCGTGCGGTGCATTCCGCTGGATATGGCCAATGAGCCGGGTACCTGTGTCATCACCGGGCGGCCGAGTACGGGGCGGGTGGTCTGGGGTAAGTCATACTAACGTCCAATAACTAGTCTCTGTAGAGAAATCTTTCCCTTTGCACTGATTCGTAAGGGCGTTTGCTGTGCGCGCGGCCAATCTGTGGCATGATTACAACGCCCGCGGGTCATTGCGACCGCGGACATCATGCTTCGGTTCTTGGATTTCGAGAGAGGAAAAGGAATGCGCTTCATCGCGTCTATCGTCGCTACTTCGTTGGTCGCAGCTTCTGCTCACGCAGGGCTTGTGAACCCACTTATCCCATCTTGGTCCGGTGGCCCCAATACGCAGTTTGCGCAGTGGGATTCATTCACGCAGGCATCTGGTGGGGCAAACATTCCCGATACAGCTGGCTCGTCACCGTTCTCGTTGATGAACTTCGCTCCGGGCGCATTCGTCACTGGGTCTGGCAACATCTACAGCATCAATTCGGCGCTGTACCTGATGATCATGGGTGGAACGCTTGGCAACGCCGCATCACCTACACAGGTGGTGATGAACGTTGCAACCGCTGGATCGTTGTTGAACACCGCTGGCGTCCGCCTTTCGCTCTTTGATAATGTTGGCAACAGCATGCAACTTGCACCAAGCATCAGCCAATTGCGTGCTGACGCCCCTGCGCAACCGCAAGGCGCCATCCAAACGTGGGCATTTACGTGGAACACCACGTTCGTGCCGTTCCAGGCAAGCGGCTTCCGAGTGGAGTTTGGTGCAAGTGCGCCAAGCATGTCACTGGACGCGGTGCGCTTGGACATGCAGTATGCACCGGCACCGGGCGCGTTGGCGCTGCTGGCTATCTCAGCGTTTACGGTGAGCCGTCGACGCCGCTAATCCGAATCTGGATTTCTTCGGTTCACATCTCACTGTCACGCCTCCGCCCGCTTGCATTCGTGCAGCGGGCGGTTCTTTTTGGGAACCGACTGTTGCTGGTGGAGCGCGAGCGCGGCGTATTCCGCAAGCTGCATTTCGTAGCACGTTTGCGCTACTGTTACTCATTGCCGGGCTCGGACTTGCTGTGAAGCATCGAGTGCGTGCGACGTGACACGATTGCGTTACATGATGCGCCGTTACAGTTATGCATGCCAATAAAGGAGACGGCGTCGCACTTCTTTCGAAGGGACGCCGCCTCTCGTGGGGGCATGGGTTGTATGCAAGCAGTACTAACTACTGCAGCACTTCGCAGTACTTGCACTAGTGGTTGCACAGTTCCACGGCATTTTCATGAGAATGGTTGAAAGCATGCACCCAACAACACTCCAACGGTCACCATGACTTGGCGCATGATCAGGAGTGGCGCCTTGCTCGTACGACCGCGCCACCTGTATGGACCTGCTGCGTGCCAAAGTGGAAGTGCTCGATCGCGTCGTAGATTGCCCGGTTCAGGATGACTTGGTGCGCGAACGCCGTTGTCAGGCGTTTCCGAGCCTGGAGGTGGGCGCAGATGCGTGCAGAAGCCTGCGCGGAAGTAGGAAGCGGCGCGGTAGTAGTCTGTGCGATACATGGCAATCTTTGGCACCCGCAATCTTCTAAATGTTTCGCGCGAGGCCGAAGCGGGGCTGTATTTGGACGCCGGTCCGCTGGGGGAGATTCTGCTGCCCCGGCGCTATGTTGTTCCGGGGTGGAATTTCAAAGATCAAATCGATGTGTTTCTGTACCGCGACTCTGAAGACCGGCTAGTCGCCACCACGGAATCCCCATTGGCTATGGTGGGTGGATTTGCGTGCATGGAAGTGCGTGACATCAGTGAGAACGCGGGTGCGTTTCTGGACTGGGGACTATCGAAGGACCTGCTACTTCCGTTTCGTGAGCAAGGATCGCCGGTGCGCTTGGGGCAGCGCGTAGTCGTGGCGGTGTTGATGGATGACCGAACCAACCGCATCATTGCCAGCGCGCGGGTCGACAAGCATTTCAGCACCGATGTGCCCGCGTACCGCGAAGGACAAGAGGTCAGCGCCTTGGTATTTGCCAAGACGCCGCTTGGTTTCAATGTCATTGTTGAGAACAAGCATCGTGGTCTGCTGTATCACGACGGCGCGGCGCACACCATTAAATACGGGCAGCAATTGAAGTGCTTTGTGCGCGCCGTGCGTGAGGACCGCAAGGTGGATCTTGGCCTTGACGCTGCTGGATATCAGCGCGTTGGTCCGCTCACTGAGCAGGTGCTTGCCATGCTGGCGCGTACCGATGGGCAGCTCAACATGGATGACGAAAGCACGCCAGACTCCATTCGACTTCGCTTTCGTGTCAGCAAAAAGGCGTTCAAGCAGGCGCTGGGACGGCTACTCCGCGAGCGCAAGATTGAATTCACGAAACCCGGCATTCGCCTTGTGAACAAATAGGTTCAGCAGCCATGTTCATGTTTCAGTCGCCAGCAATGGATGTCCTTGATGTGCAGCGCGAACTAGCAGCGCTACGTGCAGAGTTAGCAGAAATTCGCCGGGCTGATTCAGAAGAATGGATGGATCGTGCGCGCGCTGAACAGGTGCAGAATATCGTGCGTGATGTTCTGGCCGATTCATCAACGCGGCAGAATCAATCCGGGCAGCGCTGGCGAAGTGATTACAGCGCAGGACTCTCGGTGGCCAGTGATGATGGCAACTGGACCATGACGTTTGGTGTCACGCAGCAGGTGAAGTTCGTCTACTCGTCGGCATACGGCGATGAATCCTCCACCGATGATGTGCAGACGCGATGGGGTATGGAAATACGCCGTGTCAACCTAGTGATGTCGGGAACAGCGGTCGACCCGTCGGTTTCCTGGCTGCTGATGTTTCAGTACGACTCACAGCCCGACCGTTGGGCAAGCGCGCCCAATACATTTCAGCCGGTGTACGCCTACATCAAGAAGGACTTTGGCAATGGAGTAACGGCGTTGATTGGTAACCACAACGTTCCGTGGGACATCGACAGCACGTACTTTGAGGGATGTAGTTTGACGGCGGGTGATTACTCGATCTTTAACTATCGATTTGGTGTTGGCCGTCAATCCGGGTTGGGAATTCAATTGCAGGACAGCGCGTTTCGATTGCGGGGCGGAACGTACACCCAACTGACGCAGCCGGGCGGTGGGTGGAATACGGACACCAATTTGAGTTTCGCAGTGGCGGGGCGTCTTGACTATCAAATCGGCGGTAAGTGGGAGGACTACGAAATGGAGTCTTCCACGGTTGGAAGTGCACCCAGTGTGGTGCTCGGTCTTGGATCGGTGTGGAGCAATGGCCGCGCCCAAAATCCGACCTCTCCGCCGACTCCAAGCGCGGCGGGTGTGACGACGGACATCACCGCGCGTTTCGGTGGGTGGTCCTTGGAAGGCCAGTTTGTCTGGATGCGTGATGCGGCGGGTGCGCCGATTCCAGAGTGGTCCCTTGGTGGAAACTTTCAGATTGCGGCGTTCCTCACGCCCAAGGTGGAGACGTTCGCCGAGGCATGCTGGATGGAGACTGCCGATGTGCCATGGATCGCGCAAGCAGGAATCAATTGGTACGTGCAGGGTGTTCGATTGAAGTTCACTTCAAAGGTCATCGTGCCATTTGGCGGCGGCGAAATCAACGGTATTGGCGCAGTTGCCGGGGGTCTTGGAATTTCGAGCGCAAACAACAACTTCAGTTTCATTTCTCAGGTGCAGGTGATGTTTTAGGCCCCGGGCGAGATTCGATGGCGGAAACAAGCAAGATCATTTGATAGTCTCCCGCCACTATGACAATCACCACCTACACCAAAGCAGTTGGATTTATCGTGGCGCTCGCTCTTAGCGGTTGAGCTGCAACATCTTCAAGTAAGTCCGAACCTGGGCAGGGCCTCAGTTCAAGCGGTATCTCGCCAGGCGAGGCACGAGCAGAACTCGTCGCTGGCAATAAGCGTTTCCTTGATGGCGGTATGGAGGCACACGCTTGGCAGCAATCATCGGTCATCAAGACCGGTACCTATGGCCAGAGTCCGTCAGTGGGCATCTTGGCCTGCGCTGATTCACGTATTCCGGTGGAGATCATCTTTGACCAGGGCGTTGGCGACCTCTTTGTAGTGCGCGTTGCTGGAAACATTGATACCCCACAAGGCAACGGCACTTTTGAGTACGGACTCAAGGCGCTTGGTGTGCACACGATTGTGGTCTTGGGTCACACCAAGTGCGGTGCGGTGGTTGCCACCATTGCTGGCAAGCCCTTACCGAGCAATATGGGATCGCTCGCCGCCGGTATTCAGCCAGCCCTCAAGGACGTGCTGCCGGCAGCCACGGAAAATCCATCGCAAGAGTTGATTACGACTTGCTGTGAAGCGAATGTTCGCTACCAGATGAAGAAGTTGCGTGCGGATAGCGCTGTGCTGCGCGACGCCGAAAAAGCGGGCCAATTGGTGATCTTGGGCGCGATGTACAACGTGGATAACGGTCACGTCACGTTCTTGGATTAACCGACCGTCAGGCCGGCCAACTACCTCATCGCCCCCAGTGGACGAGCAGTAGTCCAAGGCCGGCGCTATCGACAATTCTGCTCGGAACCAAGTCGCCGTTGCATTCACATGCATCGGCGATTCTGCTTCCATTGCGACTTGGCAACACCTCGCGCAGGCGGCATCGTGCGGTTTGCACGAGGCGCTACCTCACGCTTCAAGGCGCGGGAACAGCGCGCACTTGTCCAGCACGGTGCCCGCCGTGAGGCCGCCCCAGGCAACGCGTTTGGACAGCGGCGCGCCGTCGTCCTGCTTGAGCGCGACACGGAGTTCCGCCATCTTTGCGGGCAGGAACGGCTCAAGCAGCACGCCTGCAATGCGCACCGTTTCAGCGCACTGCGCCAGGATGCTGCACAACTCATCAGCGCGCGTGGGGTCCTTGGCCAACTTGAATGGCTCGGTGCGGTGAATAAATGCATCGACTTCACGCAGCAAGCCCATGGCAGCTTGCGCGGCACCGACAAGGTCAAGTTCATCGATCGCGGCATTCCATTGCGCCACTGCCGCGGCACACTTCGCGGGCCACTCGCCGCCCGCTTGGCTGTCGGCGGGCATCTTGCCTTCAAAGTATTTGTTGATCATCGCAGTGACTCGACTTGGGCAATTGCCAACCACGTTCACCAGATCGCTGGTGTAGGTTTCGTGGAAGTGCTGCGCACGGAAGTCTGAGTCGCTTGCTTGCAGCGGTCCCTGGGTCGCCATGTACCAGCGCCACGCATCCAAGCCATACTTGGCGAAGTAACCCTCAATGGTGGGGAGGTCCACAAAGTTGCCCATGGATTTGGACATCTTCTGGCCGTCGGCAATCCAGAAGCTATGTGCGTGAATACGGCGCGGCATGGGGAGTTCCAGCGCCATCAGTAGCGCTGGCCAGATGACCGCGTGGAACCAAAGAATCTCTTTACCGATCACGTGGTACGCCGCGGGCCAATACTTCGCGCGCTCCGTGGCGAGCGCACCCCCGGGCTCACCAAGGCCAAGCGCCGTGATGTAATTGAAGAGCGCGTCGATCCACACATAAATGACGTGCTTCTCATCGCCAGGGAACGGAATGCCCCACGTAAAGTTGGTGCGTGTGACAGGTACATCTTGTAGACCGTCACGCAGCCGGCCAAGCACTTCGTTACGGCGTGCAGCTGGTTGCACAAAATCAGGATTGGCGGCGAAGAAGTCTTCGAGCTGCTTCTGAAATGCGCTCAGCTTGAAGTAGTAGTTCTGCTCGGTTGCACGGGTGAGCGGTCGGCCACTGATCGGACTCTTGTAGTCCAGTTCCTTGGCGCGCGTCTCCGTGTAGTACTCCTCTTGGTCTTCGTCGTACCAGCCCTCAAACGTGCCGAGGTAGACGCTGCCAGCATCCAAGAGGCGCTTGACGAAGTATTGCACCTGCTTCTCATGGCGCGGTTCAGTGGTGCGGATGAAATCATCATTTGTGAGTCCGAACACCTTGAGAACTCGCTGGAACTCAGCAGCATTTTCATCAGCGAGCGCTTGTGGGGTGACGCCCTTGGCGGCTGCGCTCTTTTCTACTTTTACGCCGTGCTCATCAGTGCCCGTGAGAAAGAAGACATCCTCACCACGCAGGCGCATGGCGCGTGCCCAGACATCACAGACCGTAGTGGTATAGGCGTGGCCGATGTGCGGCCGGTCGTTGACGTAGTAGATGGGAGTGGTGATGTAAGCGTGCATGAGAGGTGCGGATGGTAGTCCGCGGCAGCAGGGTGGCTGCGGCGCCCGCGAGCGCGTATCCGATGCGGTGGCACCAACGCGTTCGGTGGCTACTTGAGCAGCTTGGCAACCCGGGCGATGGCTGACTGCCCGTTTCCAATGACCAGCCACAACACACGGCCGTCCGAGAGCGCATACGCCGTGCGCGCCTTGCCGCCTTCATCAGCGGCGAGGAGTTGCAGCCACTCGTCACCGGGGGCGATCGGTATGGCGCGGCCAAAGCCATCGAAGCGCACCGGTCGACCGTCGTCGGGGATCATGATGACCGAAAGGATGGCGCTGGTTTCGTGGTTCTTGTACAGCACCATGGTGCCCAAGACGCCTGGGGCGAGTTCAACATTGCGCGCGTCATCTGCACTCCAGCCAGCGGTGGAGAGGTCGGGGGCGGGTGTTGCTCGAGCTCCGAGTGCCTCGCGCATCAGCTCTGGCAACTTTGCGAGTGCGGCTTCGCGGTCGCGGCCCTCGGCAATGTCCGTGGCGGCGCGCATTTCGTGCATGGCGGCGATGGTGGCAAGGTCCCCAATCGGCAGGTCCTGCTGGGTAGTGCCTTGGCGTTCTCGTAGGCGCGGACCAGTGAGCCCGATGACCACCGCAAAGATGACCGTGGCAAACGTCAGACCAATTGCAACCGGGCTCACCTTGGTCGGGTGCTGTGGCGTGGGTGATTCCCGGTCATCCGGAGTTTCTTGCATCTGATGCATTGGTTGTACTCAGAAGGAATGCTACGCTTGAGCAATGCAGCAGATCACGCTCCGAGCCTCGGTTGTGGCGATCCTCCTTCTTGCCGGCGCGCGCGCAGCCGATGCGCAGACTGCGCTGGGAGGTGGAGATGCACTTTCGCGTGACACCAGACATTCCGATCCGCGGATGACTTCAAACCAAGGCGTACTTGATGCGAATTCCCGCGTTGGTGGCCAGGGCGAAAATGGCGCTCGTGCCAAGGAAGATTACTTCTCACGCAACCTGATTGTTACTGGTGACGTTGCCGGTGGACGCGGTTTCCGTGGCAGCGTCGGCTACCGCGAGCAGTCGGAATTCACCGGTCAAACCGGATCCGATGACAACCGTTCCTGGCGCGCGTACAGCGTGTACTCCAGCCCATACATGGCACAGGCGGCGTACAACCCGCTGCAAGCAAGCCAGGCGTTCGGGGCCATTATGTATACGCGCACGTATTCCCAAGCTTCAGCGCGCGACATCTTGACGAATCAGCAACCGCTTGATGCGCGCATTGCCTTTGATCGATTCACCGCGGATAGCAGTAAGAAGATGAAGCGCATGGCAGACATCATTGACCCTGCCAACGCGCGCGATACCAGTGACCGCTTGAATTGGCGCGTGACTCAGGCCATTTCCGCTGCGTCCGGGCGTGAGTCGCGCCGAGAACAGGGGGTTGATGATTTGCTTGGCAACATGGGACTCAGTACCTATGACCGGCAACGACTCAAGCAAGACATTCTGCAAGGACGCACCAAGCGTGAAATGGTCAGCGATCCACTTTCGCAGACATCGCTGCTTCCTGGTGATTCGCTCGCTGATACAGCGCGCCTTCGACCAACATTGGCACCGGAGTACTCATCCATTTATGAATCACTCCGCGCGCGCGCGGGCGACCGTATTCCGGTTCCAACATCGGAAGCAGATCGCGCAGCACGAGCGAAGGAGATAGAGAAGGAACTGACTGGTGATATGGACTGGCTACGGGATCAATTGATGCGCAGCGGTTCTGAAAATCGCGCGCGTGGCGTGGCGGGTCCACGTGCAGAGAATGCACCGATCGACCCATCACTTGCACGGCAATTAGGTACGGACGGCAAGGAGCCTGATGCCACCAAGCAAGATGCGACGGAGCAAGGTGCGGATGGGGGCAAGGGCGCTGGCAAGGGCAGCGGTACGAATCGAACGAACGGCGCGGACCAAGGAAACGGCACGGACCAAGGCAACAACGGCGACTCCACCAAGCGCGACGATGGAACTGACCCGGATCGGACCCGTGACGGCAGCAAGAATCTTGACGGAAACGCAACCGAGAAAACCGATTCCGTTGTGCGCGATGCCAATGGACGCGACCGTGGCGGGATGACCAAGGAAGAACGCGCGCGGCAGCCGAGCGTGGATGATCTTGCATTCATTCTTCGGCACGGGCGTAAGTTGCAGTCCTTGGTTCCGGAGGATTCAAGTGCCATCAAGGACATGATGGAACTTGGCGCCACGTCCATGTCACGCGGCGAGTTCTTCCGGGCTGAAGAGCGATTCGCCTCTGTGCTGGCCGTGCTTCCCAACAATGCTGGCGCGATGGCTGGCGTTGCTAACGCGCAAATGGGTGCCGGGCTTTCGGTCAGCGCGGCGCTGACGCTTCGCAAACTCTTTGCGATGCACCCGGAGATGATCGACACGCACTTGGGTACCGAAATCCTGCCGCCAGCGGCGCGTATAGAGGTAGCGCTCACTGCAGCGCGTGAACGGCTCTCAGCAGCAAATACGCCTAACGCATCGACGGAACTGCAGAGTGATCGATTTGATTTCGGGTTGGTGATTTCTTACATCGGCTTTCAAACCGACCGAAGCGAAGTCATTCGTGAGGGCCTTGACGCCATGCGACAGACACGCCCTGATGACGCGATGCTGGGTCTGCTTCAGCGGATTTGGTTGCCAGTGGCCGCAGACCCAACTCTGCCAGCAAGCCCCAGTGTTCGATAAATCCGGCGTGTGGCATCGCTGCGGTTGAGCGTATAGAAGTGGATTCCGTCCACTCCGCGATCGATGAGGTCGCGCGCTTGCTCCGTGGCCCAGTGAATACCTACATTTGCAACGGATTCTGCATCGTCTTCGCAACGCTTGATGGCGCGCAGTAGTGGTGCCGGAAAGCGCGTGCCACCGGCAAGTTCTGCCATGCGCTTCAGGCTCGCCAGCGTGGTGACTGGCATGATTCCAGCGATCACTGGCACGGTGATGCCAGCCAGCGAACACCGTGCTTTCCAGTCGAAGAACGCGTTGTTGTCAAAGAACAGTTGCGTGATTATGAAGTCGGCGCCGGCATCCACCTTCGCTTTGAGATGATCCATCTGCACCAGTGTGTTTGGCGTTTCCGGATGGCCTTCTGGAAATCCAGCGACGCCGATTCCGAAGCCGCGTTGATCAGGGTGACAGCGCGCTTCATTGAAAGATTTCACGGCCCGGACCAGGTCAATCGCATGACGAAAGTCAGCGGACTCGGCGGCCTGTGAACGTGGCGCGTCGCCGCGGAGTGCCAGAATGTTGGAAACGCCTCGCGAGGCATACGCCTGCAAGATCTGGTTGATTTCAGCGGTGCTGTGGCCAACACAGGTGAGGTGCGGCACTGGTGCAAGCGTGGTGTCGGTAGCAAGCCGCGTCACCAATGCATCGGTGCGATTACGGGTGCTGCCGCCGGCTCCGTACGTGACCGAGACAAACGATGGCTGTAACGCTTCGAATTCTGGAAGCGAGGCAACGAATTCGTTCCACGCCGCATCGGTGCGTGGCGGGAAGAATTCAAAACTGGCGGTCATTCCGTCCCGGGCAAGGACGTCGCGGATATGCATGCGAACAGTCTAGGGTGCCCCGACCCCGGGGTTACACTTTCCTTTATGCCTGTTCATGCACGAGTTCCGCGACCGACGGCACAGCGCCTCAGTCTGTACCTCCGCGAACTGGAGCGACTCGAATCTATGGAACAATTGACGGTGAGTAGCCGGCAGCTTGGAGAATCGGCGGGTGCCGCTGATGCTCAGGTTCGTAAGGATCTGGGAATCATTGGCCATTCCGGGATTCCGGGGATCGGCTATCGCGTCGGGGCGCTGGCGGAAGCAATGCGCGAGGTGATCGGTGTGCACAAACAATGGCGTGCCGCATTAGTGGGCGCAGGCAACATTGGGCGAGCGCTGGCGGCATATCGCAGTTTTCATCAGCAGGGTTTTGAGATTGTGGCAGTGTTTGATGCTTCAGCGGCGGTAGTTGGCCGCACCGTTGCACAATTGCGCGTCCGGCCGATGAGTGACTTGGCTGCCACTGTGGCGCGTGAAGATATTGGTATCGGAATCATTGCTGTGCCACCGGAATCTGCGCAAGAAGTGGCGGACGATTTGATAGAAGCAGGCGTGCGCGGCATCTTGAACTTCGCGCCGCGACTCCTCAGCGTTGGCGATCGTGTGTCCATGGTGAATGTGGACTTTCGCGCGGCGTTGGAGCATCTTGTTCATGATGTTTCCCAGCGCGATATGGCGAATATTGCAGAGGCCGAAAGCAAGCCAATGATCCGGCGGCGACGTCGACGGGGTGCAGCATGACTCCGTGCCGCGCACCACTCACGCTGTTGGCCGCCGCCGTGACGTGGTGTTGCATCGCGTTGCCTGGATGCAGTGCGACGCTGGTGCCACCCGATGGATTGACGGACGCGCGCGTACAGGCAGTGGAATTGCAGCGCCGTGTTAAGGAATTGGAGGGAAGCACCGCGGAGTTGCAGGCACAGTTGGCGGCAGCGCAGGAGCAACTTGCCCAAGCGAAGGCCATCGGCGCTACTGACCGTGAGGTTGCCGAGGCGACTCCGCGCATGGTGACGTTGGCATTCGCGGGAGGTTCCGCGGAATGGGTGCCGGTGCCGGCCGCGGCTGTGACATCGGGCGGCTGCGAGCCTTCGCGCCATGCCTTAGTGCGGGTGGCGGTTGAACCGCGTGACGGACTTGGTCGCGTGCTGCAAGTGGCGGGGCGATGCGAAGTGACAGTGGCGATTGTCGACCCGGCTGGCAAGGTCTTTGAGCTTGGCCATCGTGCCATTGCACCCGGCGAGTTGCGTGCGGCATGGCGCGCGGCATTCATGGGAACGCACTATTCATTGGAAATTCCGGTGCTGGTCCCTGCCTCGGCGCCACCCAAGGTGGCTTGGACCGTGGCGGTTTCTTGCACGGATGGTTGGACTCGGCAGACCTTCCGAACATCCGGCGCGGTGGCGGCGCCGCGGGAGTGATGGGTACGATGTTTCCCATGAGTTTGGCGAGCAATCGAGACATGCGAGACATGCGAGACATGCGAGACATGCGGCACATGCCACACATGAAGGTGGCATTGATGGTCGCCGGCGCGGCAGGCGCCTTATTGATTGCCGCTGGTTGCACCAAGCCGCTGTTTCCGGAGAGTGCGCCGCGCACGCAGTTTGAGAAATTTGACGCGATGCGGACCGGGGCGGCCCCAAAGGATGAGCCGGATGTGTTTGGCACCCCCCAGCCAGCACTGCGCGCCCGATTGGCGCCAAAGACTACCGAATCTTGAACCAAGGCGACGGGCTCGGCCGATGAATGGGCGGGAGATGCGCGATGGAACGCGCGAGTCATAGTGAACACGGACGTTGAGCACCTCGAAAATCTTCATGTCGCTGGCAACGCGGCTTCGCCAAGTGGGTCGCGTGACGGCGTGCCCAACAGTAGTGGCGTCCCGAACACAGGCGGCGCCTCCAACCGTGACGCCGTCCCGAACGTAACTAGCACTCGAGCGCCGTTGCCAAGGTCGCTCGTGGTTTGGGCCGCGTTCGCCGTCGCATGCACTGCGAGCGTTGCAATCCTGTGGATCGCCGCGCCAGCCCGTGGGATCAACACCCTGCACACGTCTCGGGACAGGCGCGAGCCCCCAGTAGCTTCGATCATGCCGGTGGTAATCAACACCACCCCGCGCATCGCCCCGCGCGATACGCCCATGGCGCGTGGCCAGTGGCAGGCGATTGTCATCTACGACAGTGGCTCACCAGCCGGTGACGTGGCTGCACTGGAACGCCGGCACTTGGATGCCGGGCTTTCCGGACTCGGCTATCACTTTGTTATTGGCAATGGCCAGGGTATGGAAGATGGGCAAGTGGCTGTGGGATTTCGGTGGGAGCGGCAGTTGCCCGGTGCTCACGCTAGTGCGGCCATGTGCGCTCCCTGGCCGCTTCGGGCCCACGAAACACCACTTTCTGCCAATGATCTGAATCGGAAATCCGTGGCGATCTGCTTGGTGGGTAACGGTGAACGCCGCGCATTCACAGATCAGCAGACCCGGCAACTGTTGAATCTGGTGCGGGCACTTCAAGCTGAGTTAGGAATTGGTGCACATGCGGTGTTCTTTCGTCAGGAATTGACCCCCAGTGCCAGCGGATCGGGCGAGGCTGGACAGTTACAGCCGGGAACCTTCCGCGCGCAGCTTCTCCCGTAGTTCATCTGTGCCACTTTTTGCCTGCGATTGCACTTCAGGTTGTCCCTAAATCCAATTTTCGGCCAATCTGTTGGACAAAGTCGGAATATTGCAGCCTATTAGTCGTTTTGCTACCCTCTTCGCGCCGCCTTGCCCCCTAGCGGGGGGTCACGTCTTGACGGCATCGGTGCCCACCGCGCCCCCTCGGTTGGTGCGCCTTCCTTCCTGGAGAATTGGGACACGGGGTGTGTTTGATTGCGAGTGTCTATGTTCATGTCTATGTCACCCGCCATTCCCGCAGAACTATTCGGCTACAAAGTGGTCGACAAGGTTGGCGAAGGTGCGGCAAGCGTTGTCTATGCAGTGATGGATCCAAAGTCGCGTCAAGTCATGGCGCTGAAGCATGTGATCCGCCGCACAGAGAAGGATCAACGGTTCATTGATCAGATTGTTCAGGAGTATCAAGTTGGCTCCAAACTTGATCACCCGAATATTCGGGCCATCACCAACTACGTGAAGAATCAAAAGTACATGTTTGGCGCAGTGCTTGACGCTGCGTTAATCATGGAGTTGGTTGATGCCACCACGCTGGATTTGAGCGCGCGGCCTTCCGGCGTGAACATCGCCAAGTATTTCGCGCAGGCGGCTCGCGCGTTGGGGCACATGCATGAGCGCGGCTTTGTCCACGCTGACATGAAGCCATCCAACATGATGATTTGCGAGGATGGGACCGTGAAGGTCATCGACCTTGGGCAAGCATGTGCGGTGGGCACAGTGAAGAAGCGCATTCAAGGAACGCCCGGGTACATCGCTCCAGAACAGGCGCATCGCCAAGAGATCAACGCGCTGACAGACATCTATAACCTCGGCGCAACCCTGTATTGGGTGCTGTTGCGTGAGGAAATTCCATGCGCGCTTCCTTCGCGTAATGGCAAGGTGGGCAGTGCAGTTGCCCCGGCAAGCATTCGTCTTCCGCGACCGTTACACGAGCAGGACCCGCGAATTCCTAAGGAATTCAACGAGATTGTCATGCACTGCATTCAGGTTGCCCCAGAGGCGCGTGCGCAGTCGATGGAGATGCTGGCGGAGCGGCTCGATGCCGTTGCGGAGCATTGCCAGAAGACCCGTGCTGGTGCAGCGCTTGAGGGATTCCTTTCTGATTCCGGCGCCCCTGACCGCGCATACGACAGTCATCCATCACGAGGCGGTTAAACATGATGACACCACGCGTCGCTTGCGATTCGTGGTTCGGTCAAAGTGCGTGGATGGGCGGTTACACACGTTGCACGATGTTGAGCGCGCTGCTGGTCGGCGCGGTGCAGTGTCACGCATACGGCGTAGCGGGTGTTGATCCACCGCCGTCGGTGCGAGGCACGGCTCACGATTCCCCCAGTATGGAAATTGATTCACCTGATGCGCTGCGTGCGCTTGAGGCGCGCGTTCGTGCGCTCGCGGTGAACGTTCGCCCAGCGGTGGTTGGCATTGTGTTTACTGATGACAAGGGTGTTGAGCTTGGCTCAGGCAGTGGCACGATCATTACTGCCGACGGCTGGGTGTTGACGGCGGGGCACGTTGCGCAGCAGCCAGGCCGCAAGGCTTCGGTATTGCTTGCCGATGGCACTGCATTGGCGGGAGTGACGGTGGGTGCACACTTTGGACCCGACGGCGATGTTGGGTTAGTCAAGGTTGCCACCGGCGGGCGGGTGCTTCCGGTTGTTGCCATGGGGAAGTCAGCGTCGTTGGCAACCGGTGATCCGATCGTGGCGTTTGGTCATCCGCTGGGGCCGGAACGATCACCTTGGCGTCCGCCGCCGTTGCGGTTTGGTCGGGTGATTGGGCGCGATGGTTGGCGGCTGGCGGTTGATGCGCCGCTCAGCCCTGGCGACTCTGGCGGACCAGTCTTCGACCTCGATGGCGCGCTCGTGGGCGTCAACAGTGAGGCCTCCGAGCGTCCCGATCTCAACATGGCTGCGTCTGCGGAAAGCGCGAACGCTCGTATGGACACCATGCGCGAGGGGCTTGCCACGGGCGCGTATTTAGCTGATCCGACCAAGGATCCTGTTGCGGTGGCCGCCGAGCTCCGCTCGGGTGCGGATGATGGTGACGATGCGGCTCCAAATGACGGCAGCGATGCGCGTGCAGGCGACACAACGTACGCACGCAAGGAGCAAGCGGATCGGCACGCCAACACGCTGGAGATGTTGGCCGCGCTGACAGACCCGTACGCAGATTCCATCGTCAGCATCATTGTTGATTCGCGTGATGCGTGTTACGGTGTTGTCATTGACGACGAGGGTCATGTTCTTACCAAGGCGAGCGAGTTGGGAACAGGGGCGCGCCGCATTGATGTGCTGCTTGGCGATGGTCTTTCAGTGCAGGGAAAGCGCGTCGCCGTGGACGGTGCGCTGGACTTGGCAATTCTGGAAACCGGCATCACTGACGTCACACCAATTACGTTTGACGTTGATACGGAACCAGATCTTGGGGACGCGGTGATTTCTGTTGGGCGCGGAATGGCGCCGCTGGCTCTTGGATTTCGCGGTCTTGGGGTGTATGTCTCCGGTGGCTCAGATGGCGCAAGCCGTGCGTACTTGGGTGTTGCCATGCGCCAGCCGACTGACGAGGAAAGCGCGAGTATTCCTGGTGGAGTGGGGCAAATCGTGTCGGCGGTCATGCCGGGATCCGGTGCCGCCGAGGCGGGCATGGTGGATGGCGATGTGATTCTCCGCATTGACGGGGTGGTCGCGGCAACGCCGGAGTCAGCTGCTTCGCCGATTCGTTCGCATGCTCCTGGAGAGCAAGTGAGCGTGGAATTTATGCATAGTGGCGAGCGGCGCACTGTGTCGATGCGCATCTTGCGCCCGCCGTTTGGTGAGCAGCGTGTTGCGCTGGCGGGCGGGGCGCTCTTGAGTCGGCGCGCCACTGGATTTGGCGAAGTGATTCAGCACGATTCGATTGTTGCGGCGCAGAACATGGGTGGGCCGGTGGTGGATAGCCGTGGCCGGGTGGTTGGTTTGAATATCGCGCGCGCCGATCGCATGAAGACGTATGCGTTGTCAGCGAAGCGTGTGCGTGCTTCCATCGAAGCAATGCTGGCGCGTGTGCAGGCGGGTGATGTCATGCCGCCGGATGATCCATCGGTTGGGCTCCCGGTAGTGGAATTTGCGGCCGATGGCTTTGCGCGGCTGGGCGTGAGCAATGGCCGTGCCCTGGGACCGACAAACGCAGTCGTGGCGAAGGAGAAGGACGGCGAGAAGTTGCTGGGCGGCTGGAGTGATGCGGATGACGTAGCGGTGTGGAAGGTGCGCCTGCCTGCTGCGGGGCGTTACGACGTCTTGCTTGATGTCCAAGGCGTTGGCGGCGGCAAAGTGGATGTGTTCTTTGGCGATGACCTGATGACGGTGCAAGTTCCCCCGTCGCGTGACTTTGGACTATTACGCGTGGGGGAGTCAGTTTCCAGTGTTGCTGAGGAATTGCTGGTACGCATACAGCCGCTCGGGCGCCCGCAGGCACCACTGATGTTGCTGCGCGGAGTAGTGATTCAACGCACCGATCAATTGCGCATGGCGGAAGCAGCGCTGCCGATCTTGCGCTGGAAGGACTTTGAGCGATTCAAGCGCGAGTGGATGCGCGAGGAGCGCCGTAAAGAGCGCGAGGCGGCACGTGAGAAAATGAAGTCAGAGATGAAGACCGGCGCTGGCGCAAACACAGAGCCGGGTGTGAGAAATTCCAACGAGGAGCAAGGCAGACCATGAGCGGAATGAATGTTTCGGAGAAGTGGGATCGACGATTTTTAGAACTCGCGGAGCAGATCGCCGGCTGGTCAAAGGATCCCAGCCGCGGCGTGGGCGCAGTGATCGTCAGTGCGGCGCGACAGATTGTTGCCACGGGCTTCAATGGACTTCCACGTGGAGTGGATGACCTGCCCGAGCGGCTCGAGCGCCCAGTGAAATACGACTTTGTGTGTCACGCGGAGTTGAATGCCATTATTCAATGCGCACGGAATGGGGTGACCCCAGTGGGCAGCACCATCTATACGAGCTTCAGTCCGTGTGTGCAGTGCACCTTGGCGATTGTGCAGGCTGGGATTGTTCGCGTGGTGACCTATGAGTACGGCGGAGACGGCGACGAGCATTGGCAAGTGAGTTTTGCCAAGGCAAAGGCCGTCATGCGTGAAGCAGGGGTTGAGTATGTGGCGTTGCGGAAATAGAAATCTGGGCGCGCGTGCGTTGACGCGTGCGTGCACACAGGCGCGCACGCGCTGCATTCGCCGAGGTGCTACATGCGCTCCGGTGCCGTGATGCCCAAGAGTCCAAGTCCGTCCTTCATCACGTGCTTGCTGATGGCGCACAGGCGCAGGCGGCTCGCACGGAGGGCTTGATCTTCGCACTTCAGTACCGGACACTGCTGGTAGAAGCCGTTGTAACTGGTGGCGAGACCGTGCAGGTAGGCGCATAGGCGGCTTGGGTCAAGGTGTTGCGCCACTTCACGAACGATCTGCGGATAGCGCAGGAGCGTCAAGGCAAGTTGCCGTTCCGCCGGCTCGGCCACGCTGATTGTCGGGCGCGGCGGCGCGTGCGCAGCCGCATCAAGCGCTTTGCCAAGAATGCTGGCCATGCGGGCGTGTGCGTACTGCAGGTATGGGCCAGTATCGCCTTCGAAACTCACCATTCGGTCGAGGTCAAAGACGTAGTCACGAGTGACATCTGAACCGAGATCGGCATATTTCACCGCAGCAATTCCAACCGCGCTGCCGATGGCGGCAAGGTCGGCGTCAGACATACCGGCGGTTGGCGCGTTGGGGTCCGTTGATCGAGCGCGCACTTCGCGGGTGCCGCGTTCGATGGCTTCGTCAAGCAGCGCTTTCAACGTGAAGTTTTCGCCGCTGCGCGTTTTGAGCGGCTTCTTGTCAGCGCCAAGGACACTGCCAAACGGAACATGCACTAGCTCGGCTTCCGTGCCGTCAGCAAGTTTGTTCCAGCCAATCATTCGGACCGCATCAAACACGTCTTTGAAGTGATCGCGCTGTCGTGCGTCAACCACATAGACCACGCGATCACTCTTGAGATCTTGCACGCGGAACTTGCATGCGGCGAGATCGGTGGTGGCGTACAGGAATCCGCCATCACGCTTGCGAATGAGCATGGGGCGATCGCGGTCGGGGTAGCGGACCACAATGGCGCCGTCGTCTTCGACGCCAAGTCCACTCTTGGCGAATGCTTCTACTGTTGGTCCGAGGCGTTCGCGAAAGATGCTCTCGCCGCGACTGTGCTCATCAGTGAGTTGCACGCCAAGCACAGCAGCGGTTTCAAAGACTTCCTGCATGGTGCAGTGAATGATCTTTTGCCACTCTTTCACCAGTTGAGCGTCGCCAGATTGCAGTCGAACAAGCGTGGCACGCGCGTCTTCTTGCGCGAGCGCGGCGCCGGTGTTCTGTGCCTCAAGTTCTGCAATTCGATGTGGGCCAACACGGGTTGCGTGCGCGGCGATCATGCCGGCGGCATCGTCACGCCCCTCAAGTTGCGCAGCGCGGTAGGCACGATTGAGATCCTCAAGCGTGAGTGAATCAAGATTGGTTCCATTACGGCGCAGTGCCGCAAGCGTCATAGCAATGGGCAGGCCCCAATCTCCAAGGTGATTCTCGCGCCACACCTTGCGTCCGAGGCGTTCATGGACACGCGCGATGGTGTCACCAATGATGGTGGCGCGCAGGTGGCCAACATGCATCTGCTTGGCAACATTTACGCCGCACAGATCAACGGTCACCGCATAGGTCGCAGTGACTGGAACAATGCCGAGCGCTGGTGAATCAAAGGCATCAAGCGCGGATGCAAGTGCGCTTCCGGCGAGATGGATGTTGACGAAACCAGGGCCAGCAACTTCGGCCTTGTCGGCAATACCAGTGAGCTGCGCACGCGCCACGACATCAGTGGCAAGTTGCCGCGGATTTGCGCCAATCTTCTTGGCAAGCGCCATGGCGAAGTTCGCTTGGAAGTCACCGAATTGTGGGTTGCCACTGGGACGTATGTGCGGGTCCGACTCCTCGGCGGACAATCCGGTGACGGCAGTGATCGCTGTACGGAGTGCGCGTTCAAGCGCCGCGGTTGGATCAACAGAGGCGGCAGATTCGGCGGCAGAGACGGCGGCGGGCATGTGGAGAAGGATAGGAGAAGCGTGAATCCCGGGGCTTATTGGGCGCGGCAAGCGCGGACTGAACATTTGGTTGATTCAGGCAACCGCCGCGCGAGCCACTAGTAGTATTCGCACTATGGATGAGATCGAAGACCTTGCCGCTGAGGACAAGTCGGTTGCGGACCTGTTCGGCGAAATCATGGGCGAGCTTCGGCTCCTCAGCACGCTGTACATGAAGTCGCACCCGCCCGAGGTGACACTGCAGCCAACGATCATCGTCAGCGAGGCTTTCGTGCGCTTAGCGAGTCATCGTCCAGAGCAGTTCAAGAGCGAAGATGACTTTCGCGCTACCGCCTCGGTCATTCTTCGGCAGGTATTTGCGGAGCGTGCCAAGAAGCGTATTGAAGAGAAGCGCCGCGCCGCGGAGGCGATGCAGGCGCGACGGCTGCAGAAGGGTGCCACCGAGCCAGTTGCCGAACCAGAACTACCGTCCTTTGAGGGCGCATCACCAGAATTGACCATGGCGCTCGAGAACGCGCTGGAAATGCTTTCCGAGGTGGATGATCGCTCTGCGCGCGTGGCAGAACTGAAGATCTTCGGCTCGCTTCCGATGCTCACCATTTCCACCATCGTGGGTGGCACACTGCAGTCGGCGGAGAAGGATTGGCGGTTTGCCAAGGCTTTCCTCCAGAAGCATCTCAAGGATCGTGGCGAGATTTCGTAAGGACGAAGGATCGCTCCGCGTACAGCCGCTCCATGAGTTGCTCGGTTGACTCCGGCAGCGTGGTATCGATGCCGCGCGCGGCGATGTGCAACATGGTGATCATGGAGTGATAGTCATCAATGCTGACGAACTCTTGCCCGACGCGCGCTGGCTGTGCGCCGGCGGCAACACCATCAATGTCCACCATGTTGTGATAGTTGCCGAGGGGTAGGCAAATGCACGTGGATTGGTATCCGTAACAGGCGAACGCGCTCGCTTCGCAGCCGCCCCCTGCCATCAGTTTCCGCTGCCACTTGAATGCAGGATTCTTCTTGGATTCAGCGCTAAAGAGGTGTGCCAAGTGATTTGTGAGTAGGGGGCTGAAGACGCTGATTCGGTCGCCGACGCGACAAATGGCGCCGGCACCGATCGGGGAGTCATTGGGGAAACTTCGCGAGTTCTCCAAGCAGAGGAGGCGCGCGTCCTTGGGTATCCAGGCGTTGCGAGCGGCATGAATGGCGCCCATGAATCCAACTTCTTCAGCGACGGTGAATAGCAAGCCGACATGTTCGCACTGATCATTGTGGAGCATTTCTCCGAATGCGGACAGTGCGGCAGCAACGGCAGCGAGGTCATCACATGCATCCGTGTGAATCAATCCATCACGAATTTCTGCGTGTGGAAATTTCCAACGAGCAATGCAGCCCGCAGCAAGCCACGCGGGCGGCGCGGAAGTGGATGTACTTGTCTGTGAGATAAGTTCTGCAGTGATTTCTTTGAATGGCTTTGCATCGGCAGCGAGCGTTACAATGGTCGCCGGTGCCCGCTCGTTGCCGGGCCCAATGACTTCAATGTCAGCGCCAACAAAGTACGGATCGTTGACACCACCGCGGAAGGCGGCGTGGATGGTTGTGCCATTGACAGCCGTGACAACAAATGCGGGGTGATCAAGATGCGCGGTGATGATTAATAGCGGGGCATTGCCACTACGCCGGCGCTGGGTAATCAGATAATTGCCCACATCATCGCGTTGCGTGGTGACCGCATTGGCATGCTTGGCAAGCCACCGATCGATGAATGCCATCACGGCGCTTTCATGTCCGGCCGCAGTCGGGATTTGCGTCACTTCCAGCAGGAGGGCTTCTCGCGCTGCACGGATTTCAGGGGTTGGCGTCATCATGGGGGTTTTGAATGGTATTGCCATCCGGGGCACCCGCTTCGCCTAACCTGTTCACCCTATGCCGCTTTGCCCGATACCCGAGATTCTTGCAGACCTCCGCGCCGGGAAGGCGATCGTTCTTGTGGACGACGAAAATCGTGAGAACGAAGGCGACTTTGTTGTTGCTGCAGAATTTGTGACGCCAGAGATGGTGAACTTTCTGACCCGAATCGGTGGCGGATATCTGTGCGTGAGCCTTGATGGCGCCACCTGTGATCGCCTGGATTTGCATGCACAGACGGCAAGCAATACCAGCCTGCGCGGTACGCCATTTACGGTGAGTATTGACGGGCATCCGCGGCACGGGGTTGGCACCGGTATTAGTGCCAAGGACCGGGCCAAGACCATTCAGATGCTCATTGATCCGGATATTCGTCGCGATGACTTTGTGCGCCCGGGTCACATCAATCCACTGCGCGCGCGCGATGGCGGAGTGTTGGTTCGTACTGGGCAGACCGAGGGCAGCGTGGATTTATGCAGGCTAGCCGGATTGAAGCCTGCAGCAGCGATCATTGAAGTGGTGCGTGAAGATGGCGAGATGGCCCGCGTGCCTGATTTGGAACGCATGTGCGCGCAGTACGGATTGAAGATGTGCAGCGTTGAGCAAATCATCCGGCATCGACTGGGTGGCGAAGGCTTAGTGCGCCGTGTTGATCCAGTGCATGGCGCCAAAGTGGAAACGCCAGAGGGGACATTCACGCTGTTTGCGTGGGAGAGTGAAATCGATGCGCTCCCGCATGTTGCGCTGTGCCTTGGCGGTATCGGCGATCTTGATTCCCGGGGCATTGCCAAGACGCGTGTAGAGCCTGTGTTGGTGCGCATGCAGCGTCGTGAGATTCTTTCGGACGTCTTTGGTGTGCGTTGGAGTCCTGCTGAAACAGCCGGGCAGGAGACGATCCGCGCCAGCCTTCGCGCCATTGCCAACGCGGGCGAGGGGGTACTGGTGTATCTGCGTACCGAGGGTGCAGGCGTTGACTTGCCCGGGCGGCTCGCTCGGATTCGTCGACCGGATCGCGATGACGTCAATGCCCCCGATCTGACGCGTCTGGACGGTATTGGCGGCGGCAGCAATCCGATGGACGCGCGCCTCTTTGGCGTCGGTGGTCAGATTCTCCGTGACCTTGGCCTTTCGCAGTTACGCCTGATGACCAATCATCCCAAGCCGATGCCCGGGTTGCACGGATTTGGCCTCGATATCGTTGAACACGTACCGATCCCGGTTTGACCGAGGCGCGTATCGTTTTGCTTATGGCGTGTCCGCAGCAGACGATTCGTGGTGATTCATTACGCGTGGCAGTACTGTCGGCGGCCGCCCGGCGCACGGTTGTTGCATGCCTCGCGGCGTGTGTGACGTGCAGCGCGTGTGCGGCCGATGCGCAGAGTGTGCCAGCTACGCCTGGTGCATCGACTACGTCGCCATCTGCTCCGCCGATACCGGCACCTTCGCTAGGGTCTTCATCTGCACCTGCACCTGCACCCGCCCCTGCTCCAGCCCCACGATTTGCCGACGCCGATGCGCTGCTGGCGGCCGTCGAGCGCACTTCTGATTTACTCCGTGACTTTCGCGCCAACATCACGCTGGAAACCACCGACGATGTCACGGGCGATACCGAGCGACGTCTTGGTCAATTGGTGTTCGTGCAAGAAGAGGGCAAGCCAGCAACTCGCCGTTTCGCAGTGGTGTTTGAGAAGTTCATCGATGGAAGTGGGCGCATGGATGAGCGACCAGTTCGATACATCTACGCGGACGGCTGGCTGACGGAGGCGGATTTCAAGCAACGAACGCTGGTGCGGCGACAACTGGCGCGCGCTGGAGAGCAGTATGACCCGCTCAAGCCGGGCGAGGGTCCGGTTCCGCTTCCCATCGGTCAGCGGCGTGCCGATGTGCTTGCGCGGTTTGATGCTTCGATGGCAACTGCGCCAGATTCAACGCTGCTCTTGAAGTCTGCGCGTCCCATGGTCGGGGTGCGTCTCAAGCCAAAGCCGGGTAGGGCTGATCGAGATTTGGTGGAAGCATCGGTGTGGTACGACGCGCAATCACTGGTTCCCGTTGGCGTGGAAGCGCAGCGAAAGTCCGGGCGCACCGTTGTTTCATTACGCGATGCCACCATGAATGGCGGGATTGATGCTGCACAACAGGCGCTGCTTTCGTTGGCAGAAAAAGTAACCACCGGCTGGCGCGTTGACGAGCGTCCACTGCCTGTCGGGCCTGGCGCAGGAAATCTACCGTGATTTTCATGCGAGCATTGCGCTCAGTGCTGGTAGTTCTTGCAGTGCTTGCGTGTGCGCAGTTATCCCACGCACAAGCGGTACCGCCGAAAGTGCAACTATCGCCGGCAGTGCGCGCCGCGCTGCAAAGCCCAGCGCTCACTGACCAAGAGCGCGCGGCCCTTCGCTTGCGGCACGGCACGTGGGACGATGGTGATCTGACCACGCCCGCTGATCGCGCTCGCGCCGCGCTGGCTATGGCAGATTTTGATTCTGCGGCACTTGCGGATCCGGCTGCACCGGCAGCTGTTCGTGCGGAGGCCCTGATTGTTTCTGGTCGGCCGCAAGATGCACTTCCGTTAGTAGAAAAAGCCATTGATTCTCGGGGTGTTCTGATGCGCGCCTTGGCACTTGACGCGCTCGGGCGCACCGCCGATGGCACCGCGGCTGCACGCGCTGCGAAGGAAGCAGGTGAACAGAATGGTGCCACGCGCGATGAGCACATGGACGCCATCGAAGCCACGGCCTTGCTGGCGCGATTAGAGGGTCGGCCATCGCGCGACTGGCAGTCGATGTTGGATGCACTCGCCA
>JBBAOD010000003.1:0-44520 GCA_040401635.1 Phycisphaerales bacterium | reverse complement strand
TAGACGAACTCCTCGGCGAGCGGCGCCAAGATCACCGCGCTTGCAATGGTGAGCCACCACCATGGGTCATGAGTGCCGGCTTTTAGGAGAATTTCAATGGTTTGATGCCCAACCGCGGGAGTTGAAGTTCCAAACCAGCGCTCGATGGCACCGATCGAACCGCCAACCGCCTCGAGCACTGGCCACAGTAAGAGGGCCGCCGCGACAGCCATCATGACCGATTCCAGTAGCGCACGTGGATGCTGGTGAACGCCGCCACGCGCCACTGCGGTGCTTGCGCCACGCGGGCGGAAGCGCCGTGCCAACAAGATGAACGCAACCACTGCAAGTTGCGCGCTGTTGGCGCCAATTCCTTGCAGTGCCTTCTGCATGAGTTGCGGCGATTCGTCATTGAGTCTGAACGCCAGGGTGAGAATTTGCGCGCCAACGGCAGACGCAAGGAACGCGGCGCCGAAACCAAAGACACTCGGTTCAGCGCGCAGTTGCCACGCTGGGCCAACGCGCGGGGAGGCGCGGAACCACTCGACGCGCATCACTATTGCCACTGCGAGAATTGCCAATACTCCCCAACCAATGAGCGACCAATTCATGCTCGTCGGCATAGACTCCACCACCTCGCTTACGGGAGCGGCGGCCATCGCCGCATCACCGATCAGCGCTGTACACGCGATAACACCGATGGTTCCCGTTCTCAAGCACATCGTCGAGCACAAGCGCCGTGAGGTGGCTGATGCCAAACGCAAGGTGCCAGTGAGCGAATTGCAAGAACGCATCTCTGAACTTGGGCGTCCGCGCAATTTCTTCCGCAGCGTGGTGGACGATCGACATCCAAATGCCATGCGTGTCATTGCCGAGGTGAAGCGAAAGAGCCCGTCAGCCGGGGTGATTCGCGAGGATTTCGATCCGGTCGCCATTGCACGAAGTTACTACGAAGCCGGCGCGGCTGCGATTAGTTGCCTCACCGACCATGAATTCTTCGGCGGCGACCTCTCGTACATCCATGCGATTCGTGATGTTGTTCCGCTGCCGGTTCTGCGCAAGGACTTCATCATTGACGACTATCAAATTTGGGAGTCCCGCGCGGCGGGCGCCGATGCCATCCTGCTGATTGCCGAGTGTCTGCATGAGCGTGAAATCATTGATTTCCAGATTTTGGCGACCGAGCTGCAGATGACCACCCTGCTTGAGGTTCATGACCTGGACAACCTGTGGCGCGTCATCAACCACGTCGGGTTTCCGCACGCGGGGTACGGCCTGCTGGGGATCAACAACCGAAATCTTGCCACCATGGAAACCGACCTTGGGCATGCGCTCCGGGTGGCAGACATGGTGGAAGCCCCAACCCGACGCGTGATGGTTGCCGAGAGTGGTATCCGGACGCTCGCTGACATGCGCCGTCTGGCAAAGCACGAAATTCACATTGCACTTGTCGGCGAAAGCCTGATGCGCGAGCCGGATCCTGGCGCGGCGCTGCGGGCTTTGCTGGCCTGACAAACCAACTGGATATCAACGCGCTTCGTACAAAGAAGTGCCGGCGGCGGTTTGATCTGCCTGTCGAGCCACCTATACTTGTCACGATGTCTTCGCCCTCCGCAACCACCACAAATCTCGGCTCCGAAGTTGTCACCAACGGCATCCGCATTCGGGTGACGCCGCAGTTCATTCCGGAGACGAGTGATCCAGTGGGCGGTCGGTACAACTTTGCGTACCACGTGACGATTTCCAACGACGGTAGTGAGAACGTGGTACTGCGCAAGCGGCACTGGACGATCGTTGACGGCGATGGTGAAGTGCGCAATGTGGATGGCGATGGCGTGGTTGGTCAGCAACCTACGATCGCCCCGGGCGGACGATTTGAATATCACAGCTTTGCGCCGCTGCTCACGCACTGGGGCACCATGGAAGGCAGTTTCACGTTCGAACGCATGGATCACACTGCGTTTGATGCGCAAGTAGCGCGCTTCTATTTGGTTGGCATTGAGCCGAAGCGTCGCAAGTGATTCACCAGCGAATTCCATCAGATCCCGCGATTGCAATCGTTGGGGCAACCGGAGCGGTCGGCGAGGAATTGCTGGCATTGCTTACGGAACGCTCATTTCCTGCACGCAGCGTGCGGGTCTTTGCCAGCGCACGTAGTGCAGGCAAGACGCTGCGAGCGCTGGGACGCGATGTAACCGTCGAGCCGCTTGCGCCGGGATGTTTCGCTGGAACGAACATTGCGTTTTTCTCAGCAAGTAGTGCTATCAGCAAAGAATGGGCGCCACAGGCGGTTGCATCCGGCGCGTGGGTGATCGACAAGTCAAGCGCATTTCGTATGGATCAGCGCTACACACTGGCGATTCCTGAAGTGAACGGTTCTGAACTTGATGCGCTTCGAGTGCCGACGATTATTGCTGTTCCAAATTGCTCAACCATCATTGCGTTGATGGCGGTTTCGCCATTGCATCGCGAAGCTGGCATTGCGCGGATGGTTGTATCGACTTACCAAGCAGCAAGCGGAGCGGGTGCGGCTGCGATGGCTGAACTTGCACAACAAGCAGGCGACTGGTCCGCGGGTCAACCGCTGCAGACGCCGATCTTTGGTCGTCAGTACATCTTCAATCTGTTCAGTCACGACAGCGCTATTGGCGCCGATGGGCAGAACGAGGAAGAGCGAAAGTTGCTGGAAGAAACGCGAAAGATCTGGCGTGATCCGGAAGTTGCCATTACTGCCACCTGCGTGCGCGTACCGGTCTTGCGTGCCCACAGCGAATCAATCAATCTGACGTTCCGAACACCGATCACCGAAGAACGCGCGCGGGCTGTACTTGCGGCAGCAGCGGGAATTGAGCTAGTAGACGATCGCGCTGCCAACCGATTCCCTGAACCCGTCAATGCAACGGGGCGCGACGCAGTACTGGTTGGCCGCATCCGGGCGGACCACAGCCAAGCGGCAGGATTTGGCTTGAACCTGTTTGTCTCCGGCGACCAAATCCGCAAAGGTGCAGCGCTCAACGGTCTACAGATTGCCGAACGCCTGCTGATTTAAATAGGTGCCGTTCACCACTGTCCCTATTTTCGGGGGCGGTTGAAGTGCGTTGAGACGTCCCCCGCACACGGAGGGCACTAGGGGGCCCCCGCGGCTTACTTCCGCTGCAACTCCAGCTTCTTGGTCTGCCCCGCAGTCAGCGCCCGCCATACTGGCGCCCCTCGCCACTCTTGGTAGTTGCTACTGGTCACGCTGATGAGAAACGGTGACATGTCTGCCACCGGCATCGGCCCGGTGCGCCCATCCGCCCCGACGACTTTCGTCCAACCATTCGGGTTCGGCGGCAATCCATCGCGTGATTCGCCCAGCCGTACTTCCGCGCCCTGCACCGGCGCCTTGGTCTTGGCATCAATCACCAGGAAGTCAATCTGTTTGGACTGCAATTTGCGAAACGGAACATCAACGGCGCGCGGGCCAGTGATTGTTCGTCCATCAAAGGCAATGACGGCGTTCTGGTACCCAACAAGTCGAATAGTGATGCTGTTGCGAAAGCCGGAAATCTGGTCGATGGTGACTTTGCCGGAAGCGTCAGTCTTTGCAACTTGCAGTGGTGGGAATCCCCAGTCGGCCTCCAGGCCCGGCTGTGGCAGATACAGGAATGTTGCGCCAAAGACTTCCGCGCCACTGATCGGCGCGTTCGTTGCGGAGTCGAGCACGGTGAGTTGCATCGGCTCCCGACGCACCGGGCGCAGTTTCACTTGGTATTCGTTCTTCGGGGCAGACTTGATGTCCTTGAACATCACCACATGGTCATAGCCGCCAACATCCGGCGCGATAGCAACTGATGGCGTTTCAAAGACGCCAAAGATGACTGGCTCAAATCCGGCGCGCAGCATGGTGAGATTGGTATTGGCAGAACCAACACTGACTTCTGCGCGGCCGTCTGGTCCAGTCTGAACAAACTTTGTGCCCGGAAAGAAATTGAAGAACCCGAAGCGATGTCGGTAGACGCGCACGTCTGCAATGGGATCGAGCGATGACTCCGTGACGGCGTGCACCACAATGGGCTTGCCGCAGCCAACCATGATGACGAGCAAGGGAAGGTACAGAAGGGAGCACAGGCGCATGCTGCAGACGCTACTGCACGCCGCCGGTTCCGGACTGAACAGACGTGCCCGCACGAACAGGGAGGGGATTCGAATCGAACCCCAAGTCAAGGAGTGCCTGCTCAACCATCTTGCCCGGCGCGAACGAACCCTCCCAAACCAGCAATTCGACGCGGTAAGTGGCGGGCTGGAACCCATCGAGCGCCCGGCTAACGCCCTCGGCGGCACTGACCGCATCGGTCACCGCAAATCCGCTCGCGGGAGCACTGATTTCCTTGGTTTCTGCAGTGGCGCGGAATCGCGAAAGCTTGCCTGCCGAGAGAAGCAGGATGACCGATTTTCGCTGATCCTGCTGGAAGCGGCTGACACGGACGAAACCACTCGGCGGAGTGGCGCTTTCTGATTTCTTCGATGCCTCCGCGGTGAGTGGCTCAAGCACCTTGCGCGACTCTGCAAGTTTGGCGGCGGCGGCAGACGCGTCCGCTTCGCGGCGCTGGGCTTCGCTCAGAAGTTCGACTAATTCATCTTCTAACTTCTGAAACGCTTTGTTGGCTGCATTCCAGCGGGCGTTCAACTCGGGGTCGCCTGCGGGCGGCAGTGCGTCGAGTTTGGCTTGCAGTTGCTGGCGTTGGTCTTCAAGGTCACGCGCTTCGCGAACCTCTGCTGCACTTGGAGCCGAGGCATCTGACTGTGAATCACTCGCCCGGCCAAAGAGCACCACCATCAGCAGAATGAACATAACGACGCCAAGCGCATTGGTAATGGCATCCAAGAACAAATCCAAGGGATCACCCGCAAGGGATGAACTCTTGCGGCCGCCCCGCCGACGACGTCGACCGCCTGCACTCATGGTGCACCTCCGGCGGGAGACTTGCCTGACTTCACAGCCTCGCTCGGCTTGTCGGCGACCGCTGGCAGCGTCAACGGCACCGGGCCCGTGGATTCGGAGGCGCCATCCAGGAATCCGCCAGTGGCGCCGTCCCACAATTGCCAGCCCACCTCATAGCCACGGCGAATCAAGGCATTACGAAGTGTTTCAAAGCGCGGAATGGCATCCTCATGCACGACGAACACGATGTACGAGGTATCAGGAAGTCGCTTAGCGAGCGCGCCAACAATGCGCGCATCGGCGTTCGGATCTTTGAGGTCTGCAATACGCACTGGCGTGCGAGTTGCATCCAGTTCGCCAAGCACTACTCCGGTCGCCATTGGTTCGACGAATACCGGCGCCTTTGTGTACTTCATTCCTGGACGGAACTTCACGCGCTCACGCAACACTTGCGCCTCTGCAGAGCGCTTCGCAGTAGCAATACGCTCCCGAAGTTCTTCAATCTGCTGAGTTGCCGCCGCTTGCTCCTCAGTGATGCGCTTCATTTCTGCATCAGCATCCGCCAGGCGCTTACGCGCTCGCTCTACCAACATCGCCTTGTCTTTGATGCTGTAATCAAGAAGATCCACTTCGGCCTTCGTTACATCGCGGCCGCCTTTACGGTCGTCGATCGAGCGCTGCAAGATTGCAATCTGTTCGCGCAGTACCGGCACGCGCGCTGCTGCGACCTCTGGATTCGGCGCGCCACTCTTGCCGGGCGTTGCCTCCATCTCGTCCGTCAGTCCATCCATAGCAATGAGCAGCGCCACCAGAATCAGGATGCCGGTGAGGCAAGCCATGATGTCTTGGAAGGAAAACAGGCTCAGCGGAGCCTCTTCGCGCTTCTTGCGTCGTCCCATGGGTCACTGCCAATCGGTGAGTTTCAGGCGCGAAAGCACATTTTCAGTGGTGAAGTCAGTAATGCCGTCGAGCAACGCCTCTTCGCGCTTGTACACCCAAGTGGAAAGAAGCTGGATGATGACGGCGGCGACGAGTGCAACAAGCGTTGTCTCAAAGGCAGTAGCCAATCCACCAACGACTGGTCCGAGTTTGCTCTTGATGCTGCCTGCATCACTACCAGTCTGCGTCAGAACGTCGGTGAATGAACCGATCGCCTGCGATAGACCAACGACGGTGCCAATGAAGCCAAGGATCGGAATGGTCCAGATGAGCGAGCGAATGACTGTGTAACTCGAGTCCACGCTTGACCCGTCGGAATCCGCTTGACTTTCAAGAACCGCGCCAACATCACGCACTTCTCCAATATTGCCAAGGTTGGACAGCGCCATATCGATTCGACGAAAGAGCAGGAAATCCTTGGGGCGCTCCGCGACCGCCTTGATGCGGCGCAAGACGTCGCCGGAAGTACCAGGACTCAGGATGAAATCGCCGCGGCGCGGCACAATGTCCACGGCGCGGAGCGCACGCAGTTGAATACTGGTCTTGATCCACTTTGCGAAGAGAATGCCGAGGCACCACCACGAAAAGAACACCACCGCCCAATTGGTCCAACAACGATTCATCATGAGTAACAAGTAACTGTTGGGTGCAACAATCACCAAGATGAGTGCGACCAGAATGGTCATGACTGCTGCCACACCAAGCCACAGCGGTGCGGATGCCACCGTGTAGCGGCCGGACGAGAATCCGATCATGCATTCAATGTCGCCGGCGCGTGCATCGAGCTTCGGTTGCGTGGTAACGGTTGTGGCGGGTTGAGTTGGCTGTGCCATGGGTTGCTCCGTGTTCTGTCGCCGAGAGTATCAGGCGCTTTCGTTGATTTCTGTTCCGCGTAGGAGGTGTGAACTCTCAACCGCCTCGTGCACGGCTGCCCAAGAGAGCGCTGAGAAGGCAAGGACCAGGCACGCAGAAACGGCGCCCTGCGCACCCACCATCGGTGTTGTGCTGTTTAACCCAGCAAATGCTGCCGCAAAGATGCACGCCATGGATCCGGTGGCAGCGATGATTCCACTCGAGAAGACTCCTTTGGCACTTGGTCCCTTGTGCCGTATCGAAGACACGCCGGCCCAACCGAGTCCGCCAGCGCCAACTGTTCCAAGAATCATTCCTGCGAGCGTCCATGGTGAATACCAGAAGACGCCGAGGGTAATGCATGCCACACCCATCAGGACTGCCGTCGAAACAGCAACAATTCCCATCGGGCGTATCCCGGGAGAACCCGCAGCGTCGAGCGCAACCAGGAGCGCAGCGATTGGCACAAGAAGTGCAATCACCAGCGCCCAAGGCGCCCACGGGGCCAGCGCCAACGCGCCTGCTGCGGCAAGGACTGCTGCGACTGCAGACACTGAAGCAGCGCGGGCAGGCTCTGGTGGAAGGAACGCCACTACCCAACCACCCAGAACCGCGAACGCACACAGGCCGCGGACGGCGATACCCAATGCACCCTCGTGCCACCACCATGCAAGTTCGCCTGCGTCGTCGCGCGACGTCGGCAAGGCCAACATGATGGTCGCAAGAATGAGTGCGCAGATCACCACCGGGCGAACGAAAGCGCTGCCCATGAATCGTCGCGAGGTGAACTGGGGGAATTCCGTCGGCGCCGTGCCGGGAAGTTCATCGCCGAAATCCGGCCGGTCTTCTTCGAGCTCCACCGCGCGCACGCCCGACGCAACGACGGACCCGTCTGCATTGAAGACTGCTCGCACCGTGGTGGCTGCGGACCACACTTTGCCATCGACACTCAGCGCGTGGACGCGAGAGAGTGCGCCGCGCCGTGCCAAAATGCGCAGGCGTTCCACATCGAATGGTCCGGTGCGCCTTCCAGCGAATCGGACAAACCAGGGTCCCGTAGCCGAGCGACCGTGGTCATCGTGGCCGGGCTTGGAAGCACCGGAGGGCCCTCCCGCATCGAGGCCGTCAAAGTCATCAAACTCGGAATCGTCTGTCACGGTTTGCCCCCGCGTTTGATGGTGAAGACCATGTTGCCCGGCGTCACTGTCGTAGATGCTGAATCAAACTCAACCACCCCGCCCTGCTTCACTGTTCCCAGTTTGATCATCATGCCAAGGTTGCTGCCGATCGGCGGCTCGGCGATCCACAGTGTCGTATTCGCCGGAGCCACCGTGCTTTTATTTGAGAGAAATACGTCTTTACCAGCAGATTTCACAAAGACACCGGCAGGCTCGTACACCACTGCAAGCGGAGCGCATGCCGATGCCATTGCTGACACGTACGCCTTACGCCACAGTTCTGGTTGTACAGCCTCACGCATTGCCGCACGGGCAGCTCGGCTTCGAGTGCGGGCGTCTGCGTCGCGCGGATTGATCCAATCAATGGCATCTGGCTTCTCTTTGGCAATGCGCTTGACTGCCGCCTCTATCTGCGGACGGATCACTGCGGGCATTTGCGGCGCCATTGACTCGAGCAATCCCTGCATCAATTGCGCGGCTAAGGCTCCATCGATCGTTTCATTCTCGCGCAACGCCGTCATTGCGTCGAACGCTCCATCGATGTCGTTTACTGATTTTTCATCGTCTGCAATAAGCTCAGCCAACTGCTTGCCAAACACCGTTTGTGGCGATGGCCCCTCTGTCTTCAACTGCAATTGCTCAAATCGCTCGAACGCCGTCTTCTTGGACTTGCCCTGATAGACCATGACGCTCTTAAAGGCCACACCGTCCTGCGTTTGCAATGGAGATGATCGTGGGTCAGCTTTGCAGTACCAGCGCGAGCCGTCTTTGCGTTCGATCATCCAGTAGGTCAACTCCTCCATACTTTCTAGTTTTTCCGTGAGGGCTGCACGCCATCCGGGCGCCGCAACAAGTAGTGGCGCGAGCGCTTCGCACTCGGCCCCGTACGGACTGGATGGATATTCGTGAACATACGTATCAATTGCTGCGGCGACCGCATCGCGTTCTGCCTGCGGTCGATCTGCAAGTAATACGGAGGGGCGCGGCTGAACCGCGGACCACGCAGTCACTGCCTCCCACGTCGGAAGCGCGACCTTGGCTGCCTTAAAGTCTTTGGCTTCTGCCGAATCATCGTGTGCGTTGATGTATGCCGCCAACGCGTCCACAAGTTTCTGTGGCGAAGTTGCGGCACCTCCAAGGCCACCGAGTTTGCCGACACGGCCAGTTTCTACTCGCGCAGTGTCTGTCTTTGTGCGCTGCGCCATCAAACTCGCACGACCCGCACGGACTTCTTGAGTCACTTCGTCAAACTCGCCATACTGGCGCTGAACATCAGCAAGTGCACTTTCCCACGCAGTGAATGTTCCATCCCAGGATGCGTCACCGGTTGGCTGAGCCGCTGTGATCTCTCGTGTTGTGGCTTTGGCGCGGGCCATTCCCTCGCGCATGCGATCGGTGCGGCGGGTGCCCGTTGCATTGCCGTGTGTACGAATCCAGCTAGCAACCATCGCTTGCTCTTCCTCACCCTGAGCAAATTGCTTTGCTTCCTCAATGCGATCAGGCTTGGCGGATTCAGAATCTGGGGCGCCAGCCTCCGCCATCAGGCTTGTGAACTTCTGATGCTTCTCTGCGATGGCGGCACGAGCTACTGTGAGCTTTGATCGTGCTGCGGCAATCGTCGGCGACCCAGCAACGGCGGGCTCTTTCTCTGCCTCCGCAAGCTGTTGATCTGCCTCCACAAGCCGGCCGGCGTCAACATTGCTGGTAATCGCAGCGGCGATGTCATCGATCCGCTTCAGTTCCTCCGACTGGCGCAAGACATAGACGGTGCCCACTGATCCAGCAATTAGAACCAACACCACCGCCGCAATCAAGGCCAAGCGTTTCATTCGTGCTGCACGTTCGAAGGAATCAATCTTGCGCTCAGCGCTCGCGCGCAGATCATCCGGGACTCCCGCCACGGTCTGCTCCGCAGATCGAAGCGTCTTACGCAATCCGGGAAGTGTCACAGCGTCATCATGTACGAGCCGTTCCAGCGCCGCAACCCGGTCAATATTTTCGCGGTGCGCCGCTGCATCTGACTGGCGAGCAGAGAGCCACGCCTCGGCTTCATCCACGCGCGTAAGCAGATCTCCCGGCATTTCGCTGCCGTACGAGAGCATGCGCTGCTCAAGGTCGCGCCATGATTCCAGCGCCGCCTGTGCCCCCGACTCATTCTCCGCAGCCCACTCTTCATCGAGCAGTGCGATGACAGCCCGCGCTTCGAGTGCTGTTCGTGTGGCAAGTGCGCGATTAAGCCGTGCACGTAACTGCGCGGCTACCTTTGCTGCGCCCGACCAATGCCAGTTCCCATCTTCAAGCCGCGTGACGGAAAGCTCTGCGTCGTCAAGAGCGCCCTTCTCCAAGGCGGCCTCAAATCGATCGCCAAGCTCATTCGCGGTCACTGGCTCAAGAGCGGCGCGATCTTCTTGCCATGCCGGATTGTCGCTGTCGCGTGACACCAATTCGCGCAGTATTTCAAGCTTATTCCATGCAGATGCATCAGAAAGTACCAGCCGCCGCATCCGGGCAAGTCTGCTGCGAAGCGGCGCAGTAAGCGCGATTGCCTCTTCAATCTCTGCGATGGCGTCACTGGCAATTTCATCTTGCAGCGGCAACTTGTTCTTGGAGCAAAGCGTCCGCCACTGCCGCATGACATCGGAGTCAAACGCTGCGGCGAGTTCAAACACCGAGGGCTCCGCTTCCGCCTCCGCGCATGCTTCCAATCGAAGACCGGCGCGGGCGTAACCAACCGCACGATCCAGGCGGCGGCGCAACGTGGTTGATTCTTCCGAGATTCGATGCGCGAGCTCGCGGATTTGCGCTTCGTCCCGAAGCCTTCCAGCGACAACCGAGCGAACCGTTTCGAACATTTCTTGCTTGGCTGCGTTCATTTGCTCACCCGTGGTGTGATGGCGGAGTCGAGTAGCACAATCCCGTCCTCGTTTGATACGCGAATGCGCCACTGCGCGGGGCTCGCCTTGGCCTTACTCGCCGCGTTGGCCTCCGTCAGTTTTTTACTGACGCTATTCAATTCACTATCGAGACGCGGAGTGATTGATTCGACCATGTCACGCATGGTCTTGCTGTCTGATATCAGCGATGATTTACCACCAGCGACGAGGAATTTCTTCTGCTCTTCCGGAAGTAGTGCGTTCTGTACGGCCTGCAGGTCTGCTTCAAAGCCACCTGACTGAGTACCGCCTTTCGCTACCGCGAGCACGACATTGCACGACTTCTTGAGAGCGCTCAGTTCGGCTTGTTGCTTCGACAATGCCGTGATGTGCAACCCAACAACCGAAGCGCTCGGCGCCATTGCACTGAACACCGTTGCTGACTTTTGCACAGCACGGTTGACAGAAAGAGTCAAACTTTCCGCGATGTTCATGCTCTCAATTTGCATCGGATCAACTCGAACTGTTATTGCCTCTGGAACGGCAGGGGATGTCACTTGCCTATCGAGCCGGCTATTGCCGAAATCTGCCAATGCTGTGCTGTTTTCCATTCCGATACCGATCGACTTCGTTGACTTTGTCCGCACCTGTGCGAACCCAAGCGATGTGCCACCCTTGTCAAACACCTCAACGGTGCAACGCTCAAGCGCCCGCTGCAGCACGACTACCGGATCGAGCTTGGCGTCCTTTACATCCTTCGCATCACGGAGCGCTAACTGAAGCGCCTCAGGAACAGGACCAGCGGCGGACCCAGCGATGACGAGGTCGGCTCCATTAATGGAAGCCCGCGCACTCATGGCTGACCCACTGAATTCAATTCCACCATTTGACTGCACACTGACACCCGCCACGGCGAGCGACTTTGCAGGCACAAAGTTCACAGTCCACCCACTTTTTGCACCAACGTCGAAACGTAACCGCAATTGCACAGCGCCTGTTGCGACGCGTTCGAACGCGGAAGTGGGTGACCACTTCGCAATCGTTGGCAATACCAGCGGCGTGATGACTGGTGTCGTGGGGACAGGCGCGACTGGGGCCACGACGGGCGGAGGCAATACAGCGGGGAGCACGCGCTCAGGCGGCGAAGCCGACGCTTCTGGATCCGTTGGCATGCCCGGGGCTTCTTCTATGACTTCCTCCTGCGGAGCTCCATCATCATTCGAGACGGGCTCCGCTGTGACATCGTCGGACCGAGTGGTACCGACATCGGCAGCATCCACTTTCAAATTCAGCGGCTCCATCTCCCGCTTGGGCTTCTCGACAACCGCAGGTGCCGCGGGTATCGCGGGGATCGCTGGTGCCGCTGGTGCCGCAGTTTGGCCCGTCGTAAAACTAACCAGGTAAATTAAACCCAGAAGTATCACTGTCAATCCAGCCGCGGCGAGTGCCAACATGGGTGGACTGATGGACATGCGCGCTGGCTCGCCAGATGGCGCACCTTGATCTTCAGATTCCAACTCCCGCACCAAGCGCCGCGGCGTACCGGCTTGATCTCCTGCAAAGTCCATTTCCAATTCAATGGGCGCATCGCTCGACCGCGCAGCGCTGGCACCGGTAACAGCAGCCGCTCCCGCGGCACGCGCGGCTGCTCGCGTCGCTCTTTGCGCCGCTACCGCCTCCTCATCAATACCCGTCCGAGCCATACGTGTGAATCGTGATTCGGGCGCTGGCCCCGCGGTGCGCGTCAGGTCAATGACCAGCCCCTTGGACTGCCGCGCAGCATCCGTAGCTGGAGTTCCATCAAGACAGAATCGCCACGCGCACGGGGTTCCAGCAACTGGTTGGAGGAAATACGTTGAGAACGTTGCGCGCCAACGCGCCCACTCCGGCAAGAGTCGAATTGCTTCTTCAACAAGTGGCAGCGGCTCAATGGCGGCGCCGTAAATCACATGAATCGGCCGCGCTTGATCGCGAAGGAATGCACTTGCCAGAACGCCCGCCCAGCCCGCATCGCCACTCGCTGCCTGCCATGCAGCGCATGGACGCGGGCCGGTATCACGAGTTGTCGGCACGCGCACTGGAGCATCGATCCAAGCAGGCGCACCGCTCCATGTGCTACGCAGAAGCGCGGGTTGCGAAAGAAGCCACGCGGGTCCAGCGGGCACCAACTCATCCGGCGCGAGCACCAAGTACGTAGCGATCTTGTTGGAACGCGCCGTGTGGTCCGGCGGTGCAGGACCAACAATGGAAAGCACATGCGCAATCCCCGTCGCTGTCTCAACACGCCAGAAGCAATACGCATTCGGGCCATTGCCCGACGGACCAGTGCGATATCCGCCGAGCGCTTCCAGGCGCGGCACCAACGCCGGCGGCAATCCCTTGGTCATCGCCACAGTGCAGAACCCGCTGGTTCCAGCCCGGAGGCCGCGTACTGCAGATGTGTAGATGAGTTCGAGTGCCATGGTTGCGAGTCAATCAATGCAGTCATTCAATGCCAGCCAATCAATTCAACGCGGTCACGATGGATCCATGTCAGCGGAATCCGACGGTGTTCCGAATGATGGGTCGCCTTCGCTCTTGTCGCTTGAGACCAAGTGCGTCGACCAACGCGCAAGTGTGTAGATGAACGGAACGGTCACCCACCGCGGAGCGATGCGCGCTACCGGAACCTTGAGGAGACCGCTCGCTGGATCCAGGACCGGCGACGTTCCGATCGCGCTCACTGGAATGAAGATGACGCGCTCGAACGCGTCTTCGGCAGCGGACACGAGTTCCGGTGCTACTTCACACAGCAACGCACGAATGCGATCACTGGTTCGATCGACGCGCTTGATGCTCATTCGCCCCAGACCGGCGCGTTCGCGCGCGTAGGGCGGCGTGGTGATGTCCATTGGTGTTCCATCTTCTTCCTTCAGAAGTGGGGCCCAAATGTCGCTCTTGGAGAGAATGACAAACAGCGGCTTGGGAACCCGATCCTGCGGTGCAAGACCTGCGTGGATGCGCACACGGCGCGCCATTTCCACAATCAATTGATCTTGGCGCGTGGTCTTTGCACCCGGAGCCAATTGTGGGTCGCCGCTGAGACCAGCAAGACGCTGGCGAAAGCGAACATCCTGCGTCGGATCAAAGACAAACATCAGAACCTGCGCCTTCGCTAGATGCTGCGTTCCAGGCGCGCGCGCGGTATCGGCGCCAGGAAAGAAGTGCTCGCCAGCATTGTCATAGAGCGTAAATAGCTGTGTCAATCGATGCGGTGCATGTCCGTTCACATGATCGCGCGAAGGGCGCACGGTGAAGATGAACGGATGCGCCAGCATGGTGGCGACACCCGGATCAAACTGCACCGAGTTGTATTGCGCTCCTTCCATTTCCGTCTTGTCAATGGCAACCGACGCGGACTGATCTTCGTTGAGAAAGAGCTGACCTTCGTTGTTGGTGATTGCACGGTTCATCGCGGGATCCGTGTCCGTAAACGCTACGGAGAAATGCCGTGCGAGTTCCTCGCGCAATTTCCACATAGCGCTCGCCAAGAAATAGCTCTTACCGCTTGATGGACTGCCAGCCAAACTCATGATCACCATCGGGCACTCAAGTACCAGTTGCGGAATCTCCAAGTGACAGTTGGGGCATGCAAGTCGGCGCGTCTTGGAACCAGACGGGTCGATCGCCTCGCCCGCTGGCGTGAAGCGCGACGGCAGGAAACGCACCGGATCTTCAGGCGTGAGCAATCGATCGCCGAGCAACTCAGGATGCGCAGCGACCCAGAGCGTTTGATCCGGACGGAATCGGTGCCAGCAGTGGGGGCAAACGGCGCTGGATTTGAGTTTCCTACTCACGGTGGTGTCCTTCAAGGCCAGGCGCGGGGTACGGGGACTGAATCAACAATTTCCGGGTTGATATTGCCCGGGTACAGCGCATGGTCCAAAGTCAAAAGGTACCCGCAGGAGAAATACGGGGCATTGGGCTTCGGGGGTTCATGGCGTACGCTGATTCCGTGGCGATTCATTCTGAGAACTCCGACACACCGGGTGAGGACGAAGCCCTGTGCGAACCACGCGAGCGAGCGTCCGCGATTCTTGGAATCGTGGCCGCCTTTGTGTTGGGTTTGTGCGTCGTGCTAGCGGCGATCTTCGCTGGAAGCCGTGGCGGATACGGTGGTGGCGGATCAGGAGGCGGACTCGGGCGCAGCGACGGGGCAGGTATCGGGAATGGCAGTGGAACTGGGAGCGGTGTTGATGGATCTGGCCCAGGAGCCGGGGTAGACGACCGCACGCGCGGAAAACTCGCTGCCGGTCCGGATGAAATAGCCCCGCCACTCGGAAGCCCCGATGGGGCTGCGGCCGAAGGTGATTCCGAAGAAGGAGAGTCCGTAGCACTCGCGCCGGCCGGACCAGAAATCGAACCACCGAAATTTGGCTTCACGCAGCCTGATGCCCCACCTCCACCACCGATGATCATGCCGAAACCGCCCAGTGTGGCAGCACCCGGTGTGCCAACCGGGCGCCCAACGCGCGGCGGTTCGGGAGCAGCCGGCGGAGGATCCACCGAGGGTCAGATCATCGACGTAGTTCAAGCATGGCCCGACTCGCGAATCAGTATCAATCTTGACGCGACTGGCAGCATGGCACCCGCCCGTGACGCGGTAGCCCGCGTGATTGCTGAGATTTTCAATAGTTTGCAGGGCGGCTCGATCACCGTCACTTCCTTTCGTGATGTCCTCTTGGGGGAGCCAAACGAGGTGATCATCAAACCAACCTTAAAGACCAAGAAGTCAACAGACATTCAGCGGATGGTGCAGCAGGTATTAGATGTCGAGCCATATGGCGGTGGAGACTCTCCAGAAACGGGCTACCAACTCGTCATTGCCAACATGAAGAAGCGGCAGCACGGAACCGAGAAGCGCCCGAACATCGAATTCATCGTTACCGATGCAGAGGAAAAGCAACCTGAACTCATGAAGATCATGCGAGGTCTGATGCGCGTTTCCAACACCCGAGTCTTCATCATCCGGGTCGATCGTTCCCCGCCGATGCGTACTGAAATCAAGTAACTCCTTGTAGCAATACCTACTTCCAAGCACTCAAGAGCAACGAACTTCATGTCACTCCTCTCTTGGCTTCCCTGGCAAACACACCCCGGCGCATCGTGCGACCGCCGCGAGCGTAACTCTGCGATCGCTGCCATCGCTAGCTGCTTTGTGCTGGCGCTTGGTGTGGTGATCGCGGCAATTCTGTTTGCAGCGCCGGTCGATCCGCCCGGAGATGATGCTGCGGGAACAGCTGGCGGCGGCTACGGAACAGGCTCAGGGAGCGGCTTCGGCGCGGGCGTCGGCAGCGGCAGTGCGCTTGCCGGTGACGGCCCAGGCGCCGGTACCTCCGGGAATCTCCATGGTGCCGTTGGTGATACCGCCGACTCTGCACCGCGCGGTCAACGCACCGGCACACTCGCCACTGCAAATGCCGTCGAAGGCGAGTCGTTGGTGAGTGGTGACAGCAAGGAACTACCGAAATTCGGCTTCACTTTGCCGAATATCAATGATCCAATCGATCCTCCGCAGACCGCGACTGCTGTTGGTCGCAAGGATGGCAAGGACGGCGCAGGTCGTGCGGGTGCAGGCGGGGGCGGCGGAACACAGTTCATGGGGATTCCGACTGATGCCAAGAGCATCGTCTACATCTTGGACTTCTCGTCAAGCATGCGCAATGAAGATGGCCGCGAGAAACTACTCAAATCCGAACTTGCCAAGAGCATTCAATCGCTCCGCGATGGTTGCAAATTCACGGTGATTCTGTTCGGGGTATCGCCCGCGAATGGGGCCAAACTTGTTGAAAGCCCAAACAAGTCGGGAACGGTCTACACCAATGCGCTACCGATGCCGCCCAATGGCGAGTGGTTAGCTGCCACTGCAGCGAATCGTGATTCAGCGATTCGCTGGGTCACCCAACATGAATCAGACCCAGCGGGCGGAAGTGGCACATGGGACTCCATGCGCATGGCACTCCAAATGAACCCAGAAGCGATCTTTCTGTTGACCGACGGTGAATTTGACAGCAGTGACATCGGCATGCTCCGCGATGAAATTGCCGCCGGAAACAAGGGTTTATTGACAAAAATTAACACCATTGCGTTCGCGAGCGAAAACGATGTGCAATCACTGCAAGCGATTGCACAAGAAAACAACGGCTTCTACCGCCGCGTCACTATCACTCCATAAATCCATTCACCGCCGCGCGCGCCCGTCCCATACCACTGCATTCCAGGTGTCCTCCAAGCGCTCTTGCGCGCCACTCTCCGGCGGTCCGACGCGCTCGTCAATCACCGCCCGCTCAATCTCCGGGAAATTCGCGGCACCCTGTTCGATGCGTTGCCCCAGTTCATTACTCCATGACGCGTAACGGGCGGCAATAGCGGCAGCAAGCCGACCGTCAGCACGCAGCGCCGCTGCCGCCTTGAGTCCAAACGCAAATGCATCCATCGATGCAATGTGGCCGTGGAAGAGATCCTCCGGGCGCCAACTCTCGCGGCGGCGCTTGGCATCAAAGTTCAAACCACCGTTCGTGAAACCACCGGACGCCAGTACCACTTCCATGACGCGCGTTGCCAACGCATAGTCGGTCGGATACTGATCCGTATCCCATCCGCAATTGGGGGTGCCCATGTTGGCATCCACCGAACCAAGTGCACCAGCGGCGGCGGCCACACGCAATTCATGCTCCATCTCATGAGCCGCCAGCGTGGCGTGATTTGTCTCAATATTGAGGGATATTTTGCCAATGAGCCCATGCTCGCGCAGGAAACCCAGCACCGTCGCCGCATCAAAGTCGTATTGGTGAACGCTGGGCTCGCGTGGCTTCGGCTCAATGTAGAGCGAGCCACGGAAGCCAAGTTCAGACTTCCAATCAACCGCCATTTGTAAGAGCCGCGCCATGTGTCCTAGGTCGCGCGGCATGTCACGGTTCAAGAGACTTGAGTAACCCTCACGCCCGCCCCAGAACACGTAGCCATCTCCACCAAGTCGGTGCGTGACTTCCATGGCGTGCTTGACCTGCGCGCATGCATGCGCAAAGACGCGAACGTCCGGGCTCGTGCCAGCGCCAGCCATGTAGCGCGGGTGGGCAAAGAGACAGGCGGTGCCCCACAGAAGTTTCTTGCCGCTCGACTTCATGTGTTGCTGAAAGTGCTCGGCAACCGTGTCCAGCATGGCGTTGGATTCGCGCAACGTTCCAAGCTCTGGCGCAATGTCCCGGTCATGGAAACAGAAGCGGTCTATGTTGCATTTCTCCAAGAACTCAAAGAACGCATCAGCGCGGTGTAGGCAGTTGCTCAGCGTGTCAGTTCCATCGTCCCAGGGCATGAGCGCTGTGGGTGCGCCAAACGAATCGGAGAGCCCATTGCGCATGGTGTGCCAATAGCAGGCAGCAAAGCGCACATGCTCACGCATGGGCTTGCCGTCAACCGATGCATCGGCGTCGTAATGGCGAAAGGAGAACGGATTTCGGGAATCCGGACCTTCATAGCGAACACGATCGACGAAAGAAAAGGCGGGTTGCATATCGCTATTCTGCCACGGCTCCCGCGCTCGCGCTCGCCGCGCATGGCAGGCGCTCCATGCTCCACTCCGCCGTACATAATCTGCCGCTCGTCCTGATCATCTGCGGGCTCATGTTGGCGGTGGCCGCGTTGGGCACCAAGATGGCGATGCGGATTGGCATTCCGACTGCGCTTGGCTTCATTGGCGTGGGCATGTTGATCGGTGGACAAACCGATTTACGCACGCTGCTGCAAGGCTATGAGGGGGCGTACTCCATTGGAAATATCGCGCTGGCGCTGATTCTGTTCTACGGCGGACTCTCCACCGATGTCCGCAAAGTACGCGGAATTTGGCTGCCTTCCATCACGCTGGCCACGGTTGGCGTATTGGGAGTGGCTGGGGTCACGGCGTACATCATTCGCATTCTCGTTCCCAGCGCGCCGTGGTCAGTCGCTCTCATGATGGGCGCAGTGCTTGGATCAACGGATGCTGCCAGCGTGTTACAGATTCTGGCACGTGAACGCCTGAGTGGCCGCGTGCGGGAAATTGTGGAACTTGAAAGCGGATTGAACGACCCCATGGCATTCATTCTGGTGGCTACGTTCACCAGCGTTGCAATGGGAGGGGCGTTCGAAGTGTCCACCATTCCCACCATCATGTTGCAAGTGTGTGCCGGCGCGCTGATTGGCGGAGGGATCGGTTGGCTCAGCAGCCTTGCCATTGGAGCGTTTGAGGAAGACTCGCCGGAGATTTACCCGGTCATCACCATTGCGCTTGCACTGTTGGCATACGGCATTGCGGAGTCATTGCATTCCAGCGGATTACTGGCGGTATTCATGACGGCGCTGACCCTTGGAAACAGCGCGGATTTGCCGTTTCGAAGCACCATTGTTCGCTTCCATGCGTCACTGGCATACCTCGCGCAGATTGTGATGTTCTTTGTGCTTGGCGTCTTGGTGATCCCCGAATCACTGCTCGATATTCGCGTGATCGCCAGCGGCACGCTGATTGCCTTGATATTGGCGTTTGTGGCGCGGCCACTGGTAGTCACCCCGCTCTTGCTGTTGTTTCGATTCCCCATTCGCGAGTCGCTTGCGGTTTCCTGGCTCGGGTTGCGCGGCGCTGTACCGATCATCCTGATGATGATCCCCATGAATGCTGCACGTACCAGTGAGGGTCAGCACAATTTATCGCGGGCATTTGCTGTGGTGTTTGTGTGCGTCGTGGTTGGCAGCATCATCCCTGGCTCGACGGTGCGATGGGTGATGCGAGTCTTGCGTGTTCGGCTTGCACCCATTCCGCGCCCATCCACCACCATTGACATGATCACCAAGACACCGCTGGACACGTGCATGATGATCATGGTGGTGCAGCCCGGCTCAGCGATTGATGGCAAATACCTTTCAGAGGCGAAACTGCCCGGGGAGATCACCATTGCGCTGGTCATCCGCGGCGCACGCACACATCGAGTGCGTGGCGACACTCGCTTAGAAGCCGGGGACGAAGTTGCCCTGAGTCTCCCAGATCGAATGGTGCCGATTGCACAAGTGCTATTCGGTGAAGTGCGCGAGTGAGTGAGTGCCGGGTGTTGGCGCCGCCATTCAATCGCGGCGACTGATGTCCATGATCAGAATGAAATTCATCAAGCCGCCAAGCGCAATGAACAGCGTTCCAAATTCATTGGCCGAACCCAAGCTTTTAAACGATGACACCGTGTGCTGACCTGGCAGCGGGCGGCCCAGCGGATCAAGCGGCGCTGGCGCGGGCAAGAGTTCCCCAACCTTGCCGGTCTTCAGAATGTTCTGATTCGCCCAGTCCGCGGCGAGGGCGATCGGTCCGTTGCCACTTTGGGCAATGAACCACGGCGCGTCCTCAACACTGTCAACGGCATCAATGCCGCCAATGAGAAGCCCGCAGCCGAACATTCCCAGAATGGCCGCCATCGCTAAGAATCCGCGCTTGCGGTGTCCAAGCACCACGTGCCCAAGCCCTGGGAATGCCCAGTTCAGTACTGGACCCTTGACGCCCTGGCCGCTTGCGCCCAAGATGATCGCTGCCACCAAGAATGCGCCGCCCAATGCAAGCCATGTGGGAATCGCTGCCAGCATGGGTGAGGCGTCCGCAAGCACGCTGTGTGCGCGCGTTGACTGCATGAGTTGTGCGGCTGGCTTGGGAGCCGGCACAGGTGCCGTGGCATTCCCAGCCTTTGCGTCCCCAGCCTTTGCATCCCCAGCCTTGGCAGGCGCCGCAACAGGAACTGCCTTGGCATCCGCAATGCCTGCTGCCCATGCGATGCCCTCGCGCAGATGCTGCCGAAAGAGCGGTTCGGTGTAACTCTCCTTGGTGTGCCCGCCGGCCGTGTACCAAGCGCGCCCGCCCTCAAAGTCTTGGTACCACATGATTGGATGATCGCCACCCATGGATGCCTTGCCTGGGTTGTAACTCTTCTCATCAAGCGATGCCAAGACATGCACAGTGCTGCGTGGATTTGTTCGGAATGCGTACCACTCGTCCAGTCGCTTCCACTCCGCGGGCAACATGCGGGTACTGGGATGCGTCCGATCCTCAACAACGACGGTCGCCTCTTGATTGACGGCTGGATGTCCGACAAACCACGCACCCGCCAATCGGCCGTACCACGGCCAGTCGTATTCGGTATCCGATGCGGCGTGCACTCCAACCCACGCGCCACCGGCGTGGATGTACTGCTCAAACGCCTTCTGTTGCGCGTCGTCAAGCACATCGCCAGTGGTGGACAGGAACACAACCGCGCGATAGTTCTTTAAATTGGCGGCAGTAAATACGGACGAGTCTTCGGTTGCATCCACGGTCCAACGCCCCGCCCCAAGTTCCGTCACTGCGCGAATGCCATCAGGAATGGAAGCGTGCCGGAAACCGGCGGTGCGGCTGAAGACCAGAATGCGCGGAAGCGCTGCCGTGGCAGTGACCGGCGCCTGTGTCGGGGCTGGGGTCGCAACGGCGGGTGGCGACTGCATCGCCTCCGCGCCCGAAGCGGCGGCAAAGGCAACCGCGATGACGGCAGTAACGGCCGCAATGCGGGCAATCACAGTGGAGCGAGTGGTGGCAGGTCGCATCGAGGGGTCCGAATGCATTGGCCGCATCGTATCCACGCAAATCCCTGAAGCCGGATGGTTACACTTTGATCATGACTCCTGAAGATCGACGCAAGCCACGCGACCCCGCTCAGACCCCTGATCACGTCGATGCTCCGGCGCAGGAGGTGGTGGACCGACGGGTTGGTATTGACCGCCGCGATCTATCCACCGATCCAACCAATCTTGAACGCCGCCGCGGCCCTGGACGCCGTCTGACGGACTTCGTCAAGACCGCTGAAGAAGGCGAAATGAACCGGGAGCAGTACCTGTTCCTCCTGGCCATTGATGCATTCAAGCGCGTGAATCACAAGACGTTTCCTTCGTGGACCGATGTCCTTGAGATCATCCGCAAGCTCGGATACCGAAAGACCATGCCCAGCGAACTCAACTTGGGTAGCCGCGCCACTGACTGGACCGAGAAGGGCAACGTTCCAAGCGGCGTGAACAAGCCAGCCGAGCAGCGCGAGGAGTAGAGGCGCAGGAATACCCTGCGTCGGGCGATCAGGGCGATCCGGTCAATAGTCCATCCAAAAGAACAAACGACGCGTGCCGCAATCTGCGGCGCGCGTCGTTGTTCGGAAGTCCATCAATGCGGGCGCGTGTGCGGCTCCGACAGCCGCCGCGATCCGTCACTTCTGGGTCTTGAAGAAGTCCGCATTAATCTGGATGTACTTGGTCCACTCCGAAGGAAGGTCTTCCTGCGGATAGATGGCATGAACGGGGCACTCATCGACGCACAGTCCGCAATCGATGCACGTGTCTGGATCGATGAAGAGTTGGCTTGCTTTACCGAAATCGCCCTCGTTCTTGCCGGGGTGGATGCAATCCACTGGGCAGACCTCGACACAGGCGGCGTCCTTCGTTCCGATGCAGGGTTCAGCGATGATGTGTGCCATAGGTTCTCTCTGAAACCGCCGTGCGCGGCGGGGGTCAGAATCCTAGCGCGACAAAGACCCACAGGGATGACGGAACCAGAAGTTCCAAAGGGGGTCGATTTCGGGGCGAATCTGAAGGGTAAATCGGGCGGGTGAATCTGCAGTATTCACGTGTGGTAATGAAAAAACCAGCAGGGCCGGCTCTCGCCGGCCCTGCTGGTATTGTCCGGTCGAGCAGATTTACTTGCTCTTCTTCTTCGCGGTCTTCTTAGCTACCTTCTTGGCAGCCTTCTTCTTCTTGGCCATGGTTTGGCTCCCTTTGTGTTACGCGTACGGGTCGGAGTGATCAGAGGCCCGCGTAACTCGGCTCCTGAACGCTTGTTATTAATACCTGTATCGGCACAGCCTGTGAAGGGGGTTGAGAAGAATTTTTCTAAGATTTCTTTGAAAGTGCACTTGATGCACCCCTTCGTGCTGCTACAGGGTGAACTGCAAATCACTGCAAGTGCACAGATTCATCGAGAATTCCCGAGCAAATCACGCGCCCTTTGCAGAGAATGCACCCATGACGACCACTCAGTCATCCCTCTCTTCGGTTGCTGAAGATTCTTTGCGTCCACTGCGTATTGTCTTGCATGGAGCCCTCGGAAGGATGGGTCAACGCCTCTTGGGGTGCATCTCATCCGAACGTGGATACCTGATCGCGCAATCGATCGACCGCGACAACCAGTTAGAAGTTCTGCCTGGCGGCTCCGACGTGGTCATTGATTTTTCAAGCGACGACGGTGCCATGCGCGCCGCGCAGGCTGCAACCACGCTGGGATGCGCGCTCCTGGTGGGAACCACTGGACTATCGCAGGCGTCACGTGATGCGATCCAACGTGCATCCGCACGGGTGCCGGCGATGGTGGCCGCCAACACTTCGTTGGGGGTTGCGGTGACCCGCAAACTGGTAACGGATGCAGCGCGACTACTGCCTGAATTTGATATTGACATCACGGAAACGCATCACGTACGCAAACTTGATGCACCCAGTGGAACCGCACTGAGCCTGGCCGCGGCAGTGACCGCTGGTACAGGAAAGCCCCTTAATCCATCTAGGATTCATGCTATTCGTGCTGGCGACGTGGTTGGTGAACACGTGGTGGCATTCAGTGGTCCCGGCGAAAGAATCATGATCACTCACTCCGCCACCAGCCGTGACCTCTTTGCACTGGGCGCACTGCGTATGGCACGCTGGTTAGCACAACAACCGGTGGGAATGCATGTGACCGACGAGTGGTTTGCCGACTTTGCGCGCGATTGACTGACCCATCCGCCCGCAAACATCAGCCGCTCGAACCCCTTCGCTGCTACCCTTCATCCCCACATGGCTACTGACCTTCTTCGTTGGTACACGCTTGCCTCGGGCGCCCGCCTCGTAGTGGAGCGCATGCCCGGCACCCGCAGTTGCGCCGCGGTCTGGATGTTGCCAGTCGGAACAGCGAGTGATCCAGAGGGTGAGGCCGGTGAGGGGGAGGCCACTGTCCTCTCGGAACTCATCCTGCGCGGCGCCGCAGGTAAATCAAGCCGCGATATCTCTGATGCGTTCGATGCACTCGGTGCGCAACGCCATGGCGCAGCCGCGGTCCATCACACCTTGCTCTCCACGCTATGCATGGGCGAACGCATCGAAGAGGCAATGCGCCTACTTTCCTTGGTGGTTCGACAGCCGCACCTTGACGCGGACGCCCTGGAATCCGTACGCGCCATTGCGCTACAAGCCCTGAATGGGTTGGAAGATGAGCCGCAACATCTTGCCGGCGTCCGTCTGCGCGAGTTTGCGATGCCGGCTCCGTTTAATCGCAGTGGCTACGGAACCGTTGCTGGGCTGCAGTCCCTCACCCAGGACAAAATTCGCGCCGCGTGGTCGCGCCGCGCCCGTCCGGGTGGCACGGTGATCGGCATGGCCGGCGATATTGAGCCCGAACGCGCTCGGGACATGGTGGAACGCCTGCTTGAGGGCTGGAGCGGCTCCACTGAGGACCCCGTTGAGACCCGCCCTGCCCTGCGCGGATCGCATTTGGTGCAGCTTGATACCCAACAGACCCACCTCGCCATTGGCTTCGATGCCCCGCCTGACCGGGACGCCGATGCCCACGCCCATCGCGTGGCTATCCGAATCTTGGGCGGCGCAAGTAGCAGCCGCCTCTTCACCGAAGTGCGCGAGAAGCGCGGTCTCTGCTATTCGGTCGGCGCCTCATCGGCACTTGGTCGTGACCGCGGGTTGGTGCAGGTCTATGCCGGCAGCACCCACGAACGCGCCCCGCGCACCTTGGAATGCATCATGCACGAACTGGAGCGATTCGAGCAGGGAATCACTGCTGATGAATTCCGCGATGCCCTGGTGGGTGCCAAGGCGGGCCTGATCATGAGCGGCGAAAGTTCCAGCGCTCGGGCTGCCACCATTGCGTCACAATTGTGGCGTCTTGGGGAGGCGATGGACCTCGCCCAAAGCGCGGCAGAGTTTGATCGACTGACCCTGGCTGGTGTCAACGAGTACATCGCGCGTGACATGGGCGCCGCTTGGCGCGCAGGCCGAACACAAGTGACGGTTGCGCCACGATTGGTGGGCTAAGCCTGATCGCTCGGTGCAATCACCGTGTACTGATCAAGGTTCAGTACCGTGATCTCGCCGTCGTCCATTTGAATCTCCAACCGATCAAGCCAGAGGCGATCGTGCTGGCTGTGCGCAAACCAACTCCCGGTCTCGGACTGGCGGTAACGAAGCACCGTGCCCTCAATGGTGGTGGTGCTGACGTGGCGCACCGCGGGCAGCTGCTGAGTAACCCGGATGCGTGTTCCGGCGGGGAATGCTGACATTTCAAGGGACATGGACTGCGCAGTATAGGAACCTGCTGCCGTCACGCGCCCGCCGTGCGCGCCCGAATTCGCCATTGGCTCAAGACCACGCCTGCAAACATCAAGGCGCAGCCGGCCAGTTTCCAACGCGTCATTGGCGAGCCCAGGCTCGTCCACCCGGCCACCAGAAAGACTGCCTCGGCCAGCGCCGCAAACACGCTCTCCAAGCTCAACAGGATGGCGGCGTGCGCGGGTGGCGCGCTGCCCTGTGCCACGGTCTGCAATGTGAATGCAATGCATGTCGAGAGGAGCGCGGCAAAGGCGAGCGGCCACGCCACTGCTTGCAACGCTCCCAGTTCAAAGACCTCGCGCGCGCCCCATGGCTCCGTGGGCCAGCCATGCGCAATGATCTGTGATGCAAGCAATGCCGTTGCTCCCGTCACCGCAAACTGCACCACGCTGATGACGAACGGGTCAATATCCGGTGCCGCCCATCCAATGATCTGTACGTGGAAACTCCATGCGAGCGCACATGCCAACACCCACACATCGCCTTCGTTGATGGAAATTCCGGTGGCGCTGCCGGATGGGTCGTACAGGCTCAGATAGAAGAGCCCTGCCACCGCCAAGATGGCGCCGATCCATACGTTCCAGCGGACTCTCTGCCCAACAAAAAGGCCGAGCATTGGCACGATGATCACGTACAGCCCAGTGATGAACCCCGCGTTACTCACGCTGGTGGAATGCATCCCCACTTGTTGCAAGGTGCTGCCGAGCGCCATGGCCAATCCGGCGAGGCAACCCCCAAGCAGTGCGCTGCGACGGGCCCGCCCGGCGGCAATGCGTCGAAAGCGCGGCAGTGCGATTGGTAGAAGTATGGCCGCGCCGATCGAAAAGCGAATGCCCGTGAAGAGCAGTGGCCCCATGTGTTCGGTGGCAAATTTTTGCGCAACAAAGGTAACGCCCCAGATCAATGCTGCCGTCAGAAGGAGCGAATCAGCGGCGAATATCCCCAGTCGGCGCGGAGCCGACGAGGATGCACCGTTGGTCATCGCGCGGTCTCCGGCCAGCGCACCTCGCGCGAAGCCGTCATCCGCGATCCATCAACGCCTTCAAACGTCGCCTGCAACAACACCACGCGCCCGGGCAGCGGATCAATGGTGAGCGGAATGTGCATTGAGTAGGTCTCGGTCACTGAATCCCAGGCACGGGCGTGCCCGCCCACTCCGGCCAGGTCGGCGGACTGGCGCCCAATTTCCTTGCTATCAAAGCGCACCACCACGGTGAGTTGGCCAACGGCCTTGGTCTCGTCGCGGTCGCTGTCGAAGAACTCAACGCGCGCGTCGATCATGGATCCGCGCCCGGTACGAGCCACCATGGGCGTGGAGAGCGCACTGACTTCCATCTTCTCCGCGCGCCAGCGCCAGGTGGCCCCGGCGCCAGCACTTGCAACGTCCTGACCGGCGTGTTCGCCGCATGCACTGAGCATGAGGGTCGCAACAGCAAGCAGCATGGGGAGCCTCAGAGGCGCGGAGGACGTGGAGAGCGTGGGGAGCATGGGATCCATGGGGTTCAGCGAGGGAGGAAGATAGTCGCTGCGATGATGCTTGTATCATGATTCCTTATGCGCGCCCCCCTGATCTCAACGTGCTGCATTGCCCTCGCACTCGCCGGTTGCGCAAGCACCGAGCAGCCAACTGAGCCGTCGGTGGCCACCGAAAGCGCGGAAACATCAGGCGCTGCGTCGGTTTCTGGCGTGCCCGGTGAGTCTGGTGCTGCCACTGCGGCCGCAGAGCCAGCGGATGAGCTCGCTACGGCCGTGGAACGACCTGCCGCCGCGCCGAAGCAGATGACCGCCGACACACCGACCGCCGTTGCGCAGAGCCCAACCGACACACGCCCAACCCGCGACGGACAAGCGCATCGCTGGGAATTGCGGGCGTTCAGTGGCGACCGCATTGAGGTCTTCATGGATTCGCAGCCCGTTCCGCCGGACCACGTGGTGCGCAAGGGAAATCATGTGGCCGTGATCAATGATCAAGGCACAGTGATTGAACGCCTTGATATTCCAGATACCTGGACACCAGAACACGGAACGAAAGTTGATGCGCCGGGCGTCTACCGTACGCGCGATGGTGCCACCCTGACGGCACCCAAGGCCATGCTTGGTGGTCGACTCGAAGCAGTACCGCCGGCAGCCCTTGCGCATCTTCATGCTGAACACACCACCGCTTCCGGCGCGGACTGCGCCTATGTGGCGCAAGTCATCCCTGGCCTCGCGCTTGAGCAAGCCGGCGTTATGCCGCACGATGTCATCGTGGCGATCAATGGATCAAGCAACGCTTCACCGGACGCCATTCGCGCGGTGGTTCGCGCCGCTGCTCCCGGTGAACATGTGAAGTTCATGGTCGTTCGCGCTGGTCAAACGCGCGAAGCAGATGTCACGCTCATTCCTTGGGAAGCAAAGCACATGTTGCGCGCCGTTGGACAAGTGGACGCGGTTGCTCCCGCAAGTGCATCAAGTGCGCCGGCACCGAACTCCGCTGCAGCAGCGGCAAGTGCAGCAGCGACGGCTGCGGCAGCCAAGGCATCCGCGAACGCTGCAAGCAGTGCCGCTGCGGCGAAAGCGGCGGCGGCTGCAGATCCGGCGACGCAAGATGAATTGTCGAGGGCGCGCGCACGCATCACTGACCTCGAGCGACGAATGCAAGCTGACGAAGCGGTACGCCGCGCCATTCGACCGCAACCAATGCCGGCACCAACCAGTGGCGCTACGCCTGCAGGTTCGGACGCGAAGCCTGCCTCAGGTGCGGAGGGTGCAGGTGCAGGTGCGGCAGGCGCGGCGCCGGCTGCGGCTGCCCCCTGAATCGGCTCATCGATCGCGAGGGAATGCAGCGCGGCGGACGCTGCAAGAGCGTCCATATTGGCCTTATCGGCATCGAACAGCGACTTCCCCCTGCGACATGCCCGCGCTAGAATCTTCAGTTCACGATTTGGGAATTGGTGTAACGGTAGCACAACTGACTCTGACTCAGTTTGTCTAGGTTCGAATCCTAGATTCCCAGTTTGACGGTCTTTGATTGCACACAGAACGCCCGGTTCATCGCCGGGCGATTTCGTTTTTACTGATGAACTTCGCCTGATGCCATTGGTTCAAAGGCAATGGATCGAACACCGTCCGACCAGATAGGCGAAGCGCCAGACGATGGACGAAACCATGTCACGAAGTCGATGGCCGTTCCATCGATGCGATCGTTGCCTCCATCATCCAAGAGCGATACCTGGAAGCGATATCCCTCACCGATCAGGCTGCGAAATCTGCCAAGATCAAGGTCGCGCGTGGGAATACTCCAGACATGAATGGGATGATCGCCCGGTACCGTTGCCGATCCCGCGGTGCCCATGCGGTACGCAGCGACGTTCAATGTGCCGTCGCGCCAAATCGGCGTTGGGTACGGCCGCGCAAAGAGGTAGAGCTCAATACTGAGCCGATCGGGGCGACCATTGGCATCGCTATCGGTGGGTTTCGGCGCATACAAGACACTCATCGCGTTGACTGCTACGCCATCCGGGGCCGCCTGCGGCACACGCGCATGTGGAGGCATGGGACGACCGTCTGATGTTTCCTTGGAAACGGTCTCACAACCAGTGAGGCTCAGCAACGCACCGAGCGCAAGGCAGATGGATGGCGGGAAATTCATGGTGCCTTTGGTGTAAGCGGGGCGGTCGGTGGCGAAGGTTCTGCGCTTGGCGCTGGCAACTTAGGGCCAATGGTGATGCTGCCGTTTGCTTGCTTGGTGGTCACTTGATCGCCAGGCTCTGACGTGACGGGCATGATCAGCGTTGAGTCGCCCTTTCTTGGCATTGGTGCGTCGCCGTCGGCGGCTGGAGCCTCGGAAGGCGCGCCGATCGGGTCAACCCACTCACCCTTGTCGTTGTACCGGCCCTGTGTGCCCTTGAGTTCAGCCTTACGAATCTGTTCCTTGAGACCAGGCTGCAAGGACATGCGACCGACCGACTCCTCGGTGATCTGCTGCATGCGCTGCGGCGTGCGCACCACGTGCGGCCGCAAGACGATCAGCAGTTCTGTCTTGGCGGTGGTCTCGGTCTTTTGCCGGAACGCCAAGCCAATGATGGGAATGTCGCCCAGAATTGGAATCTTGCGGTCGGAGCGTTCGTAGCGATCATTGATGAGACCGCCGATCACTACGGTTTCTCCGTCACGGACCGTGACGGTGGTGTTGGCACGCCGTCGCTCAATGATTGGACTACGGAAGTTTTCCGAAATGTCCACTGTCTGCTTACTGAGTCGACTGATTTCTGGCTCCACTGCCATCTTCACAAATCCATCGGGGTTAATTGATGGCGTGACTTCCAGAATCACACCCACTTCTTCTGCACTGACTGCGCTTTGCTGTCCGGCGGCGCTGACGGTGACTGCATCAGGAACTCGAATGGTTTCACCAACCTGAATCCGACCACGTGTGTTGTTCGCCACCATGACGCTTGGATTGGAAAGCATCTGCACGCGGTTCTGTGATGCCAATGCGTTGATCAACAAATCAAAGTCGGGTCCGCCCACGGCAATGTTGGGAATGCCGATACCCGAGAACAGTGCTGGTGCAAGACCAACCAGACCGGGAGCCTTGGGCTGCAACGTGCCAAATCCGGTCTTATTCAGGCCAAATCCGCCCGCAGAGTAATAGCCATCGCCATAGTCGATACGTGAGAATTCAATACCAATGTCCTCATTGTCGACCAAGGTCACTTCGGCCAACATCACCTGAATCAACACTTGCGGCGGGTCAACGTCAAGCTCCTTGATGACACCCTTCAGCTTCTCCACGTAGCGCGGGCTGCCGGTAAGCAGCACAGAGTTTGACTTCTGATCGCCAACAACGGTGACCTGTGCGTCAAGCAGACGGCTGGAGGCAGCTTGCCGATTGTTTCCGTACACCTCTAGTAGTTTGTTGCGCTCGCCGTCCGCGAATTTAGTGAGCGTCTCTGCCACCTCAATAGCGGTTGCGTTCTTCAGATGAACAATATGCTGATCGCGATTGCCAAATTGATCTGTGTCCAGCTCCTTCACTACCTTCTCTACTGCACTCAGATAGTTCGGGGTGCCGCTCACTAGCAAACTATTCGTGCGCGGGTCAACAGTAATGGAAAGCTCTTGGCGCTCATCAGGCACCATGTTCAGTTCAAGACCAGCAATCGTGGTGGATCGTCCGGCGTTCTCTGGGGCAGTCCCGGGCGTTGCACCATCGGCAGACGGTGGGGTTCCGCCATCGCGCGGCTTCAGAACATACAAATTCCCCTGCTTTTTCAAGCGGAACAGTTCGTTCAGAATCTCCAAGACGCTCTCTGCTTCGGCGTGAGCCATGCGGATCACCCGCACATTCTGGGCGGAACTGTCGTCGTGATCAAGGTCTTCGATCATCTTCTCAACCAAGTCCATGGAGTCCTTGGGCGCACGCACGATCACCGTGTTGGAGCGAATGTCCGGAGTCAGGCTGATGGACTGCCGCACCGCGGCGTTGATTTCCATTTCCGCGCTCTCGGTATCGACGCCGGGCATTTGCTTGAGATAGCGCACAATAGTGGCCTGCTGAGTACCGCGTGATGCCAGCGAATTTCCGGAGAGAACGCTGTCAATCAGACTGATCAGTTCCAGCACGTTGGCGCTCTTGAGGCGGATGTACTTAATCTCCACCACTTCCAGCGGCTTGGTGGCTTCCAGTTCGCCAACAATCTTGCTCATGGTGGTGATGTCAGAAGCCGCACCCGAGAGAATCACGGCATTGGTTCGGCTATCAACAATGGCGCGCACGCTGTCGTTGCCGCGGCGACGGTTTTCCTCGCGGATGTACATGTTGTCGAGCAACTGGACAATGTCGGTGGCTCGGCTCTTCTTCAGCTGGATTGTCTGGAAGTCACGCGTCAGTGCGCTGTCATTTCCCACTGATTTCAGGCTATCAATCAACTGTTTGATGATCTCTGCGTTTTCTTGGCTCGAAGCAACGATCAACGTAGTGGTGGCAAGGTCGCTCTCGATGGAGATTCGGTCCGAGGGACGGGCCGTGTCTCCGAGAGTGGCCATGCGTTCACGCATCACCGTCTGCAAGCGTGGGGCAATAGTTTCCACACGAACACCTTGGACCGGGATGACATGCAGGGCGACCGCTGGATCCGTTGGCTGCTCCTCGATACGCGCCACCAGGCTTTCGATGTCCTTGAAATCGGGTTCCGTTGCGGCAATCAGCAAGCAGTTGGAACGCGGGTCGGTCATCACCAAGGGACGTGCGCGCTTGGCCACGGTCTGTGGCATGTCTGCGTAACGGCGGTCCATGATTTGATTGACGGCGGTCGCAACGCGATCAAGGTTGCCGCGCTTCATCGGCAATACATGGAGCGGGGCGACATCAGTCCGCTCCAAGGTGTCAAGCTGCGCAACAATTCCCTTGATGACATCAAACGCATCGGCGCCGCCGGATACCAGGAGCGTATTGGCTTGTTCGTCAGCCAGAATGGTCACTTTCTGTAAGTCAGCGGCGCGTGGCTCCGCAGCACGCACGCGTTCCAGGCGCGAATCCATGAGTTGCTGGATGAGCGGGGCCAAGCGTGTGGCGCTCGCGTGAGTCAATTGCACCAGCTTGAGTTCGCGCAGATCAGCGGGGATTTCCCGGTCGAGTTGCTTCAAGAGTTCCTCAAGCACTGAGAAACTTCGCTGTGAAGTACTCACCACCAACGTGTTGGTGCGGTCATCAGCCACCATACGCACCTTGTCTTCGGGGCGGAAGTTCTTCTGTTGGGCTTGGGCATTGAAGAACTGTTCCAGTCGCTGCGAGACCGCCGTGGCGCCCGCGCGATTCAATGGATAACTACGAACCGCTGAAGCGGCCGACGCATCGGTGGTGTCGAGCCGCTGTTGCATGGCTTCCACCAGTGCCACTGCTTCGTCGCGACCAGCAACGATCACGGTATTGGTGCGCTCCACTACGGTGAGCGCAAAGTCATCAGCGAGCGCGGTTCCAACATCACCCTGGGGTGCGCCAGTGAGCGTTGTGCCAGGAATCTTGCCAAGCGCCTTGCCCTGCGTGAACAGTTCACGAACCACCGTGGCAAACTCTTGCGCGTCAATGTTCCGCATCGGCAGAATGCGCATGGTGACTGAGCCGGTCATCGGCACGTCATCAAGCATGGCAATCAGTTCGCGTGCCGCTTCTACATTTTCCTTGGCGCCCGTCACCATGATCGAATTGGTCTTCTCGTCAGCCACCAGTTTGAGCGGCTTGGTGAGGTCCAACATCAAATCCGCGGTCAGTACGCCGCTGCGACGAATTCGCAAACGCCGCACTTGTTCCTGCAGCGCTTTGGCAAGGCTATTGGCTCCAGGCGTTGCAGCGGCATCAATCATCTTCTGCAGCGAAGCTGCCACGGCAGGCGCTGCCGCCTTACTGAGGCGCACCAATTCGCCTTCGCTCTGTGCCCAAGTTGGCTCGGTGTCGATGCCGGCGACCAGATCGGCAATCAGTGCGCGATCTTCTGGCAGCGCGGCAATCGCCAACGAGTTCCGCCCCGGCACCGCAAAGACCTTTACTGGGCCACGAACAACTCGACCTTTCGGATCGGTGGCACCTGCGGACGTCAGCCCAAGACCATTGACGGTCTGCGCAGCAGCATCGGCAGAAAGGTGCTTCAACTCCACCATGAACAGCGAACCACTTGCCTCCGGGCGCATGCCCTGCAGCGTCGCGGCCAGTGCTGCCATGTCTTCGTAGTCCTTGTCTTCCGCGCGAATGATGATGGTTCCAGCCGTCTCATCCGGCACGATGCGCGGCGAATTGAGTCCGCGTGGCTGGCCCTCCGCTGGCGCAAACACTGTGCGAAGCGCTGCGGCAATTTGCGTGGGGCTGTGACCTTCAAGTACAGGAATGAGACGCGGCGCGGGTAGGCCGGCCACGCGCTCTGCATCCAACTGCTGAACGATCACCTCAATCTTGCCAAGGTTCTTGCGGTTTGCACTCACAATCACGGAATTAGTCACTGGATCCGCCACGGCGCTCACCCAACTCTCGCCTTTGACGAGATACGCAGGGGCTTGCCGCGTTGGTCGACCATCGGGGCCAGCGGGCGCTACCTGCTGCCGCTCTTGCTGGTCGCCCTTGAACGCTGTGTTGATGGCGGTGGCGACGCTAGTTGCCTGCGCGTTCCGCAACGAAAAGACCCGCAGCTGCAAGTTGGAGTCATAATCTTCGCTATCAAGCTTGTTGATCATGGAACGCAAGCCGTCCCATTCCTCTTTCGGGGCACTGACTACCAGCGAGTTAGTGGCGGGGTCAGTGACAATCCGCACCGCGCGGCGACCTGGGGTCTCGGCATCAACCGCATCAGGACCATAGAAGTAGCCGAGTGCCTCGCGAACCTTTTGTGCTTCCGCGTGCTTCAAAGTCAGGAACTCAGTAGTGCGAACCACATCTGATGGACGGTCGAGTTCCGCCAAGAGTTGTGTTGCGCTGGCAATCTGATCTGCACTTCCCGCGACAATCAAGCGGTTGCTGGCGCGGTCAGCATCAAGACGAATTCCCTGTGAGTCGGTTCGGGCCGACAACAGCTGCCGAAGTGTCCACACCAATTCATCCGCTTGCGCGTGCACAAGGACGAAGGTCTTCACCTGAACGTCCGCGGCGGGCGAACCGGTGTCAAGCTTGGCAACCAACTCTTCTACCTCTAGAAGTGCCGCTGGCGAAGCAGTGACCATGAGCGTGTTGGTGCGTTCGTCGGCACTAAATTGCGGCGCGGCGAGCGGGTTGGCGCCGCGGCGGCTGCCGAACAATTGCTGCAGCGTGTTCGCTAACTTCACCGCCCGCGCTTGCGAAAGTGTGAACGTCCGGAGTACGGGCTTGTTAGTGGGCTCGGTGCCCTTTGCACCGGCAACGATCTTTGCGGTGGCATCAAGAATCTGATCGATGTCGCGCTCGGGCGCCGAAATTACCAGTGTTCCACCTTGTGGATCAGCAACTACCGATGAGCGACGGGCAATGTCACCAATACGCCCGCCCGCTGGGGTCATCACTGCCACCGTCTGCAGAACCACCTCACGGAGCGCGGCGGTATCGGCACCAGCAGGAAGCTGCACCACGCGGACCACGCTTCCAGCCGGCGCGATGGACTGCTGCGCTTGCTGAGCAAGTCGCTGCGCGCGCTCCACTGCGCGCTTTGAACCAACGATCACCAAACTGTTGGTCTTTGGATCAACGGTAATGGTGACGCGCGTGTCATCATCTTGGTTGATCGTTGCCGCCTGATTCATTCCGCCGCTCGACTGCGCAAGCGCGGTGGCAAGAAGTGCGGCTGCAAAGTGCGGCGCGCGCGGAGTGGCTTGCGAGCGTGCGTTCGGCTGTGGAAGCGGAGCGGCGCGCGGTGCTGGAGTGCTTGGATTCGTAGTTGCAGGGGAAGGGGCAGCTGCGGGCACGACAGCGGGGGTAACCGGCTTTGCACTGGGCGAAGGCGCTGGTGCACTTGGTGAAGCGGGCTTGGCCTGCTGTGCGCGCTTCATCAATTCTTCCATCGTTACGACTTCGGCACCGCCGCCGCCTTCGCGATTCAATGATCGCTCCAACATGCGTGCGAGCTCTGAGGCGTCACCACGTGATGGATCGATCGCGACCGTGCGCATTTCTCGGCCAGATACACCTGCGGCAGCGTCCACTTGCTCAATCACACCTTCAATTTGCGTGTGTTGCGCCTCGGTGGCACGGACAATCAAGCTGTTCGAACTGGCATTGACCGTGACCAATGGCGCAGCAGCGCCGGATGGATCGTTGGCGAACATCTGCGTGATAGTCTGGGCAATTTCTGATGCTTCTGCATTTCGAAGTGTGACTACGCGCACTTCTTGCGCGCCACCTTGCGGTACTGATTCTGCGTCAAGTTGTGCCACCATTTGATCGGCGGTTTCCAATACTGCGGGTGGACCGCTGATGATCACCGCATTCAGTCGAGTGTCAGCTGCAACACGTACGGGAGCCCGATCAATGCCGCGGCGCAAGTATTCCTGGCGAAGACTTTGTGGCATGTCCCGCAGGCTCATCATGGCGCGGTCGGAGAGCAGTTTCTCCACCAGTGGCGCAAGCGTTTCTGCGCGCGCATGCTTCAGCATGACCGTCTTTACTTGCGCAGTATCCGCTGTGCCATTCTTATCAAGCGGGTCGATCAGTTTCTCGATGGCGTCAAGATCAGGGGCGATTCCCGTGAGAATCAACGCATTGGAGCCAGTCGCAGGAACAATGGACACCTTCATCGGATCTTGTGTTGCGGGACTTGGCATCGCAGCAGATGCCTGCTGCAACGCAGGTGCCAATTGATTGGCATCCGCGAATGTCAGCGCATGTACGCGGACTTGTTGCGTGTCGGCGCCAGCGACCGCCGGAGCCGCGTCCAGTTGTGCCACCAGCTGGTCGGCAACCGCAATCAATGAATCCGGTGCACTGACAATCAATGTTCCGGTTCGACGATCGCTGGTCACTTCTACTTGGCTCTCGCCACCAGGAATGTCGCGTCGAGCACGGGTCGTGAGCACTTGCTTGAGGAGCGAGCTGACCTGGTCAGTACGGCCACTCTTCAGAACGTACGTCTTGAAGCCTGCAGCGGGCACACCCTGCAATTCCTTGACCACTGCATCCACCTTGGAGAATGCTGCTTCATCGCCAGTGACAATCAGCGTTCGACTGGCAGACTCCACTTGCACGGTGACTTCTGGGCTCTTACGACCGGCAACCGATGGTGCCGCCAACGCACCACTCTGCGCCAGTCCGCGAATACTCGCGGCAATCTTGTCGAGGTCGCCGCGATCGATCCGCCAAGTCCGCACACCCGCTTGCGGCGGCGCTTCAATGCGGTCAAGTTGTGCAACGATTGCTTCAAACTGCGCTTTGCGTTCGCCTGGGCACTCAACAATCACTGTGTTAGTAGCGGCATCGGCGCTGATGAAGATGTCCTTCTGCTTCTGCAAGTGCGGAAGCGGACGACCGCGTGCATCCAGCGGCATGGGTGGTTGTGGATAAAGCTTGTCGAGTGCAGCCGCTACTTCCACTGCACGACCCACGCGCAACGGAATAATCACCGTCTCGCGCTGGCCATCCTTCTCGCCGCTGCGATTGACGCTCTCGATAAATTCGCGAATTTCCGGGAACACCTCTTCATGAGCAGTCACGATCAGTGTGTTGGTAGCCGTATCCGCATCAACACGGACTGGCTTCTCGCGGCGCAGGTCTGCCGGGCGTTGGTCGTAACGTGCCGTCAACAATTGAGCCATTTGGCTTGCATCAGCGGCACGGACCTGCAGTAGTCGCAGCGGCGGGAGTTGGCCAGGAGTCACTGTGTCAAGCTGCCGGACCACTTCTTCGACCGCTGCAAGTTGCGCCGGTTCGCCCACAATCCATAGTGAATTGGTCTGTTCGATCGGTTCAATGGTCGGCGCAGTGAACGGATGCGATGGATCGTCCACCTGCGTCCGGGCAACCAGGTCACGAACCGATGTTGCCAGTTCAGACGCCTTTGCCTGACGCACTGCCACCATGCGACCGGTGCGGTCCGCGCGGTCAAGCGTGGCAACCAGCGTGGCAATGGATTTCAATTGCTCTTCAGTGCCAGTAACACTCAACTGATGAAGCGTGTCGATGCCTTCAATCTGCGGCTCGGAATACTGCGTGCCGTCCTTGGGAGTCAGGATCTGCTTCGCCATCTGCTGCAGTGCCGGTGCAACCTTGGTCGCCTGCGCATACTTCAGTTCAAAGACGCGAGTGGAACGTTCGACCACCGTGGCTTGCTCCGCCAATTTCAGCGCCTGTTCAAATCGGGCGATCGCTGCTTGGGTTCCAGCAACGGTCAAGGTGCGGCCATCGCTTGCAATACCAATGTCAAGCTCGCCTTCCGGACTCCGAGGATCGCGCTCCGAAGCAAGAATGCGCTTGGCGGCGGCGATAGCGTCAGCGGGCTTGACTGCCTGAACCTTCAGCACCTGCGTGCGACGTTCAATACGACCGGCTTGGTCAAGAATCTCAACGATGCGGCGCACTTGGTCGCTCTCGCTGGAAAGTGCGCTGACAATGACGCTGCGGCCGTCAGGACCAGCGGCAATCGTCACCACTTTGCGCTGCGCGGCGGTTTGCAGATCACGGATTTGCGGAATAATGCTGGTGGCGTCGGCATTGCGAAGCGGAATGAGCGTGACGGTCTGCGGATCAATGTCATCAACGCGCGCGCTGCCCGGGACGCGGCGATCGCCATCAAGCGCTTCGATCAGCGCAGCGCCTTCAGCAACGCTCTGCGACGGTCCAACAATGGCTAGCTTGCCAACCTCATCCATCGCCAACACCGTGGGCTTCAATTCCTTGGGAAGCGTTGCGTACAGCTCATCAAGGCGCAACTTGGCCTCGGAAGGGGTAACGCCGCGGAGCATGACAGTTCGCACACTACGCGTGACCGCTGCGGGCGCACCGGGGATACCAGCACCAGCCGATCCCTCAGAAGGAACGTCGAGCAATTCAATCACATCCGCAAGCTGCAACAAGCGCGACCGAACCCCGCGCGCAACGATCGCGTTCGTGCGCTCGTCAGCGGTCATCGAGAGGCCTTCCATCTTGCTCTCTTCGATCTTGGTCTTCTTGCCATCTGCACCAATCACATACTCAATCTGCCGTTGCCCAATGAGAGATGAGAGGCTGGCGATCAGTGTGTTCGCCTTGGCGTGACGGAGTGGGTAGAATCGTACTTCATTGTCTGGCTCAGCATGATCAATCGATTCGATCATCTTAAGCATGCGTCGCACTTGACCCGCTGTTTCCACAAGAATCAAGGAGTTTTGTGCTTCAAGCGCGGTGACTGATCCGTACGTGCCAACCAGATTGGCCAGCTGCGTGGAAATCGGTCCAACCCGCGCGGTCTTCAACGGCAGCATCAGTGTGACGATGGTGTCATCAGTCACGGTGGCGGGAAGTTCATTCACAAACGTCGGGATGTTCTCCCGCTTCATATCCGCCAGCTTCTGCAAGTACAGCTTGTCCTTCTCAACTCGCAACATCACATTCTGTGTTTGCAGAAGTTGATTGAGTGTGGAGAGCGCTTCTGGCAGCGTGTAAGCGCGCGCGCTGATGTAGTCCACGGATCCCTTGGGTACTTCAGTTTCGCGAACAATTGGCAAACTGGTCGTGCGGCTGAAGTAGTCAAGAATCTGGTCCCATGACTGACCTTTGAACGCAAAGCGAATGCCGCCAGATGTTGGTGCTGGCGGATCTTGCATGATGGACGCCGCTGGATCTGCTGCGGTGTTGGCCACGTTGCTGGTGTGCGCTGCAATAACCGGCGTAGTGAGCGCGGTGACAGAGACTGCAAAGACTGCAAGAACCTCTGGAATCATTCGGCTGGCGTTCGATATCTTCGTATTCATGTGTCGTGTCCTGCTCACGGCGCTTCAAGCGCGCGGGCCTCCAGACTTTCTCCAACGCGCACGCGATACGTCGCGCCGCCCGCCACTATCCGCGCTGCATCGGCATCAAGGCCAATGAACGAAAACTCCGCAATCGATTCGTTGACACGCAGCACGCGTGTCTCGCCGTTGCCGGCGTTCTTGAAATACGCCTCGGTACCGGCGGGTCCATCAACCACACCGGTGAGAAGCCATAGTCCGTATGGAAATCCGCCGGGAATCTCCGGCTCAGTTGCTGTGGTTGCGCCGGCAACTTCGGTGGTGGCCGCAGCCGCTCCAAGGGACGTTGCTGGCGCCGTCACCAGCGTGTTCGCTCCGGGGCCGGTTGCTGATGGAACACGGAAGGGGTTGCGTGCAGCCAGCGCGGCGTACTTTGAAAAGCCAGCGAGTGCTTCCGCGGTTGGAGCACCGGGCAACGAAGCGGGCTCATAGCCAGGAACAAACGCGGTGCTCAGGCGAATGGTCACTCGCATGCGACCGCCATCTTTGATCGGGTCAAACTTGATGGCTTCCACGCGCTTCAACATTGGGTCTACCGTGATTCGGTACACCAAACGAAGCACTTGATCAACAGCGCCTTCGCCGGAAATAGTTGCGCGCAACTCCACAAAGTCAGGCTCGTCACGCATGGATCGCGGAAGAGCCAGGCGCACAAATTCTTGGCGAGCCGGTGACTTGCGCTCCACTGCAGCGCCGGTGGCAACCATCAGATCACGAACACCGGTCTCCTCGGCAATACGATTCAGCCGTGCTCGCAACGCAGTGTCAACCGCATCCGTTCGCTCACCAAGTGATCGACTCACTGCGGCGGCGATCCGCCGGTCAATCTCCGGACGTCGATCTCGCTCTTCACGAACGCTGCGCAAGAACTCACTGGTGCGGGCAATGTCGGCCTCGGCGCCGGCACGATCAAATCCAGAGAATGATGTCAAACGCCCGCCGTGAATCATCCAACCCAGCGCTCCGGCGATCAGCGCCGCACCGGTCCATGAAAGCGGCACGCGCAGACGCACCGGCACAAGCGCGGTCATGCGCTCACCCCACGCCGCTACTGTTGACTTGGAAGTTTCCGTGCTACTCATCGCACACCTCGGCGGCTTGATACTGCGGCACTGGCGGGTCGCTGCACGGGTGGGCCGTCCAACGAATCGATCACCATTTCCACAGCCACTGGCAGACGGCGCCCAGCTTTTCCCTCTGCGCTGGTGGGACGAACATTGAAGTCACGCTTCGAAACCAATGACTCCCGCAACGCATCCGCTGTGGCACGATCGGCCGCTTCGGCATCAATCGCAATCCGAACTTCCGATGGGATCTTCATCGTCCCGTCCTTGGCAACGGTGGCCTCGTCGGAGAGCGCCTGACCATTCCAACCAGTCAGCACCACGCGCGATGCATCCGGTGCGAAACCAGCGATGTATGCCAACGAGTCAAGCCACGGAAGGTCCGCACTGGTCCACGCCTCAATATGCCGCGCGCGCAGTTCATCGCGCTTGAACTGCCGATGCTCAAGAAGCGCACCTTCAGCCTTGGCGCGCAACTCGGTGCGGCGCGCCTCGATGGTGCCACGCTCCTTGCGACCAATGGTCCAACCCATGGCGTACGCAATTCCAATGATCGCAACCACTGCGTACAGTTGCATCCGCCGACGCGCCGCCAAGTCGGGCGCGCGACGTGGATTTGCCAAGTCAATGCGCTCACGCTTGCGCGCGCCCTCAAGGAGTAGTCCAACCAGCGGCCATGCGGCGCCCGGATCCACTGTGCATGTCACGTCTGGATGTGCAGCCAAGTGCGAAACCGGCAGGCCGGTGTCACCCGCCAGCGCCACCACCACGCGCGCGGCCACGTTTGTTGGGCCAATCACGTCAATTGCCGCTGGTCGCTGATCGGGCTGCTGCAAGCGAAATCCACTCCAGGAGCGACGTGCTTCGGTCACGCTTGCATCCGTATCCGGATCAACAACCGTTGCACCGCGCGTTGCGCGCAGTCCATCACGGCCCGCAACTACCAGTTCAACTGCATCGCCGCACAGATCGATGGCTGCATCAGGAGCATCGTTGTCATCGGCGCGCGCATCAACTGCAGTCAGATTTTCCAACAAGTACGCGGTTCCGAATGTGCGCGGCGCAATCCGCTCAACAGAGATTCCAGCGGCAACGGCCATCGCTCGCACTGCGGCAATTTCTTTCGCCGAAGCTGCCACAGCCCATGCCTCCGCGCCAATCGGAACGAAGTCAACCACTGCATCAGCAGACACCGCCGCTTCGCGCAACATGGCCAGGCGAACCATTGCGGCAATTTCGTCGCGCTCGGCACCAGGCAACACCAATCGCTTGAACGACAATCGATCGCGAACAATTGTCCAGGTAGCACGGTCCGTGGCAATACCCGCGTTGCGGAGTGCGAGCGACACAAACGCGCCACGAACCGCATCGGTGCCGTCAATAACTTCCGTTGGCAATTCGATATCCACGCACCGCGCCACAGTGGCACGGCCGCGCTCTACGACTGCCTCCACCGCGCGGAGGCGCCGGTGGCCAAGATCGATCGCTACCTGTGATTTCACTAGTATTTACGGACTCGAATCGCTACGGCGGCGCCATCGTCCCGACAGCCCACCTGTCGAAGAACCCGATGCCGTCGCCTGCTCCTCGTCCTTACCGGATTCCTGCGCACGGGATGCAACTCCGGCGGGATCTGGCGGTACATCTTTGTCGTCCCACCGCATGGTGCGGAATCGCTGTGGCGTGGACGCCCATTGCTCCTTACGACGCGCGCGCTCTTCAGCGTCGCGCGCTTCGCGTCGTTCGCGTTCTTGCTCGCCGAGCGACTTCCATTCGTTCGATCGAGCTTCTCGGTCGTCCCGTTCGCGGTCGGAGAGTGTTTTCCACTTCCCAGAACGATCTTCGCGATCGGCGCGCTCGCGATCGGCAAGCGTGCTCCAACTTCGCGAATTCGCCTCACGTGACTGTTTCTCACGATCGGCCAACGTCGCCCATTGCCGCGCCTCCGGCGCTGACTCGCGGGCTGGTTTCCACGCACCCTGTGCATCACGCTCGCGCTGCGCGGCTTGGCGCTGATCGTTCTCCGCTCGACGCGCCGCATCGGCGTCACGCACCGCATCCGCCGCAGGTGATCGCCACGGACGCTGCGCTGGTGTCTCAACCGCGTCTCCTGCTGAACCTGCGCCCGCTCCGCCATCGGCCAATTGATCGGCAGCACTATCAATCATGGGGTCGCTATCAGAGTCGGCAATTGCCTGACTTTCTCGGTCTAATTGCATGGCGCCACTGGTGATCGCAACTTCATTCTCAAGTTCGTCATCAACCATTGCGTCCGTAGCGACACTGCCGCGCTCGCCGCGCGTCGCTTGTTCAGTTCGTTCCTGCTCTGCCAATGCAGAGGCAATGGGGAGCAACGTGCAATCACGGATACTGGCAAAGCGTGGCGGATCTTCTGCAAGGTCAATGACCACTTCCCACACTTCAATACCGCGCATGGCACTGCCCTCTTGCATCCCATCAACAACGCCAGTGGCAACGCGCGTTCGCCACAACCAACTACGCGCACATATAAACGGAGCAATCGCTTCAAATTCCTCCGGTGTTAATGCGCCCGAAGTCACTGGCCATGCCAATTGCGCGCGCTCACCCGCCCCAAGCGATGCACGCGCTTGAATCATCTTGGCTGCTAGTTCCGTACCAACCGATGGAATGGCACGCAGCACCTCTTCAGGCGCATTTGCGATATCAATCTGCCGACGTTCGACTGCTGAATCTCCCGCGATCACTGCATCAAGAACCGCGCTCCACTTATCAACTGGAAGTTGCGAAAGGCGCATCGCGCGCACTAGGTCGCCCTGATTTTTAGGGGTTTCTCCAGCAAGCGCGCTGCGCATGCGCTCCGCGGCACCGCCCACTGACTGTGCGTCGATCGCGGCCATTCCTTCACTACTCCATGCACCAAGTGGCTGCCGCTCAATGATGGCGCCTGCCACACCACTACCAAGTGCACGCTGTGCAGAAAATGGCGTTGCAACATCCGCCACCGCCAACGTTCGAACCCGCGCCGGAATGGTGCCGCGCGCACCGGACCCGGAACTGCTGTCCTGCAATCGACGAACGCCCGCAGCAATTCCCGCAGCCACTGGACCGATCACCCGGTCGGCGGTCAACCCGACTTCCGGTTGCACGATGGATTCAATCGCGTCCGCAGTTCCACCGCGCGCCACCGCGGCCGCCGCAGCTTTGGCATCAATTACTCCAGTGGCGGCGAGCACTGCAGGGTCAAGACCTGCAAGCGCAAACTTCGCGCACTCGGAAACCAATCGCTCGCCAGACGGACCAACTGGCAATATCCGAGCCACTGCCTGTGCGCCGTCTGCTTCATAAAGCAACACTTCATCAGGCAATTCCGGAGTCTCCCCGTCCGCGATGGTTTGCCGCTGCGCCGAAAGGAGCGCGGCAACTGCTTGGCATCCGCTCCAGGCAATGGCGCGTTGTTGCGTTCGATCACGCATCGCTGCCAATCCAGCATGTTCTGCCTCCGCTGCGGCGAGTAGTCCACCTGCAACCAGCGCCGCAACTGCAAGTACTACCAACACGGCCAGCATCACCACACCGCGTCCGGCGGCGCGCGCGCTCTGCCTTCGGATGCGTGGGTACAAGTTCACTGCCCAGCCTCCGGTATGAAGTTCGCGCCATCAGCGCCCGCTGCATCAGGAACCGCGATCGTTCGAACCCGATCCGGCGTTCCAAAGTTCTCTTCCTCCGATTGAGCGGCCGCCACTCCAAACCACAGCGCCACTTCAACTGCATGCGGCAGCGAACCCGCGGAGAGTGAGTCGAACGAATCCGCCCATCCACCCTGTGTCCAGTAGCGCACGCGCATGGCGCGCACCGTGGCAGGAAGCACGCTGGAAGATCCGCCGCGAGTGATGGTGATGTTTCCAGACGACTCACCGATCTCTGTTGCAGATAGCGCAGCAAACGCGGCCCGCGCCAGTTCGCGCACGCTGCCGCTGCCCGCATCGGTCCGCGACGAAAGAACCCGCACTGACCGATCTGTTCCAGTGACTCCCGAACCCAGCGGACCGCCATCAACAACTGCTGTTTGCAATGCTGCCTCAAGCACGCTGTACAGGGCATCCGCTGACCGAGTCTGCGCTGCCGTGCGCGCCGAGAATTGCCGAGTACGGGTGAGATCCTCAACAAACATCGCCAGCGCACCGAGCAGCAACATCAGCATGCCCACAGCAATCAGCGCTTCCAACAGCGTGAATCCACGTGCATTTCGGCGGCGATTCATCGGGAAACCTCCGGGCGTTCCGTACCGCCGCCGCCATCGCCGCGCATCAATTGCCGAAGTACCGCCAAGCGCGGTGGATCATTGGTCGCCTCGTCATTACGCCCATCAGGCTGTTCGTCATAGACCTCTACCACGGCGAGCGCCAATCCAGGGAAGTCGGAAGGCTCCATGCGTGATTCCACTCGCAGTCCAGGTACCGCGCGATCATCTTGTGAGTCGTCAGAAATTCCTGCCTCCATGCGCGCCAACTGTGATCGAGCAACGTCCATCGCCAGTGACCTTCGTGCTGCGCGCGCGCCGTCAGCGACAGCGCCATCAACAACACCAAGTACCACAATGCCCGCAAACGAAAAAACTGCCGTGGCAAGTAGCACCTCTAACAGCACGGAGCCTCGTTGCTTCATGGCGCACTCCTCCGCGGCTTTGCGCCACCATCGCGCGAGCGACTGACTGGTCCGGTTCGGGTGACCGGCGCAGAGCTATCAATACGACGCACTTCACCAAAGAGCGGGTCGATCGAAACCCGAGTCGACCGCGCCCCCGCTTGAATCCACAATTCACGCACTGCCGCAGCACTTCCGTCCGGAAGAAACAACGCAATCCGCTCATCGCCTGC
>JBBAOD010000002.1:41298-45883 GCA_040401635.1 Phycisphaerales bacterium | reverse complement strand
AAAGTCGCGCGATGCATTCGCACGCGGCATCGCAGCACAAAAATCTGGCGATCATGCCGTGGCCATCGCTGCGTACCGTGAGGCACTCACCATTGATGCCGGGATGGCGGGAGCATGGACCAACTTGGCGCTGGCGCTGGACGCCACTGGAAACACTGCCGAGGGTCTTGAGGCTGCGCGCAAAGCGGTTTCGTTGCCAGCCATGAAGGACGCCAAGCGACGTGCGCACGCGATGCACACTGTTGGCCACCTGGCTCTCAAAACGGGCGCGCGCGATGAAGCCGTTGCCGCCTTTGAGGAAGCCCTGCGCGCCGATGCGCGGCAGGCTGCTGCGGCTCTTGAACTCGCAGCACTTTGGAATAACGAAGGAAAGCCTGAAAAAGCGCTTGCCGCGCTGGTAGTTGCCAAGGAAGCCGGCGCGGAAAGCGCTGCCATTTATACCGCGCTCGCCATTCACTGGTGGAACGCTGGCGACATTGCCAAGGCACAAAGCAACGCTAACGACGCACTGCGCATCGATCCCAACGAAATTGAAGCGAAGGCGGTGCTTGGTTGGTGCTGCTTGGCACAGCAACGTTGGGGAGATGCTGCACAGCGGATCGACGAAGTCGTGCGCGCGCGGCCGAATGACGCTGATCTGCAAGCAGCACTCGGATTCGCCTACGACAAGTTGGGGCGGCACCAAGACGCGATTGCGGCATTTGATCGTGCCATCGCCTTGGCGCCCGCGCATCCGTCGGCGCATGCACAACGCGGCGCGGCCCTCGAGGCTACGGGCGATGTTGAACGTGCGCGTCTCGCCTATGAAATTGCCGCGAAGAGCGGCTCTTCTGAAAGTGTTGCGGCATCGCAGATGAAGCTGGCTGTGGTTGCATACAAGGACAAGCGTTGGGCTGACGCGCGCACCTTGGCCGAGGCCGCCATCGCCGCGGATCCCAAGTCTGTGCAAGCGCGCTACGTGCTGGGACTTGCGTGCTTCGCGCTGGGAGACCGCAAAGGCGCGGGGGAGCAGGAGTATCAACTCACCCTGCTCGATGCGGAACGCGCGGCGGATCTACGCAAGCTCATATCTGAGGAATGACTGGATGATCGTGCTGCATGTGATCTCAGGGCCAGACAGCGGTAAGCAACACGTGCTGCCCGACACCGAGCCACAACTGATCGGCCGCAGTACGGAAGCCCTTGGTTCCACTGATTCCAGTGTGAGCAGGCGCCATGCGGAACTCACACCGTCCACCGGCGAGTGGTACCTCGGCGATCTACGGAGCACGCACGGCACCTGGGTAAACGGACAACGCATTGAGTCTCGAGTGCAACTGCGAGCCGGAGATGTGATCCGCTGCGGCGATACAGAGATGCGTGTTCAAGCACTGAATCCAGGCGTAGCAGCGACGCCGGTGCCGGAGTCAGACCCCGCGCGACTGCAGGCCATGGGTGAGACCGTTGCCACTATCAGCCATAGTGTGAAGAACATCCTGCAAGGGCTTCGCGGCGGAGCTGATGCCGTGGAACTCGCACTGCGCCGCGGCGATCTGGAAATGGCGCGCGAAGGCTGGCCGATCGTTGCACGCAACCTTGATCGCATCTCCTGGCTGGTGATGAACATGCTTGCGTATGCAAAGGACCGCCCTCTGGAGATTGAAGAGTCAGATATCGGAGCGGTGGTACTGGAAGCATGTGAGTTGATGAAATCAACGGCGGAACGCCGCGGCGTTCAGTTGCTCACGAACGTCGATCAGTCACTGCCGCCTGCACCGGTCGATGCGAACGCCGTTCATCAGGTGCTTCTCAATCTGCTTGCAAATGCAGTGGAGGCGGCGCCGGACCGCAGTGGTCGGGTGACGGTGAATTGTGAATTCGATGCGCCACACGGAGTGTTCCGCATTGATGTGAGCGACAATGGCGCGGGGGTACCGATTGAGCAGCAAAGCCGTCTATTTGAGGCATTTGCAAGCACCAAAGGTCAGCGCGGAACGGGGCTCGGGCTGGCGGTGGCGCGCGCACTGGTTGAGCGACACGGCGGAACTCTGACGTTCGCGGGGCTCGCACCGCACGGAACGCAGATGCGCGCAGAATTCCCAGCAGACCGTGGCGATCCAGACTCGGATCGAACCCGTGGACCGCTGCCGAGCCGCGAGCCGGACACCGAGTGGGACGCCGTCATTCAGTAAGCAGTTCAAGCACCGGGACAAGTGAACTGGCTGCGCTCAGTGATCGGCGATTACCTCACCGACTTGCGAAGTCGGCAGCCGCGGTCGGCACCGTCTCCAAGATGTTCATGACAATCTCATCCGCGCCGCGGCCCTCCGCCTCCGCTTCAAAGTTGAGCAACACGCGATGCCGCAGCGCCGGAAGCGCCACTGCCTTGATGTCTTCCACGGAAACGGTGGCGCGACCAGCAAGTAACGCTTTGACTTTTGCGCCAAGCACCATGGTCTGCGCAGCACGCGGGCTTGCGCCAAAGCGCAGAAATTGATTTACCAGCGGTGTGGCAAACTGCCCACGCGGATGCGTCGCCAAGACCACGCGTACTGCGTAATCCTGCACGGCATCTGAAATCCGCACTGCTCGCACCAGTTTCTGGTGGCGAATGATGGTTTCTGCGTCAATGACTTTCTGCGGTTCGTCAATCGTTCCGGCAGTGGTGCGCGCAAGAATTTCGCGCAAATCAGCGCGTGTTGAATAGCCAACCTCAAGTTTGAAGAAGAATCGATCCAATTGCGCTTCTGGCAACGGATAGGTGCCCTCTTGCTCAATCGGATTCTGGGTTGCCATTACAAAGAATGGCTTATCAAGCTGATGCGTCGTGCCGCCCACGGTCACGCTGCGTTCTTGCATTGCTTCAAGCATGGCGCTCTGCGTCTTTGGTGTTGCACGATTAATTTCGTCGGCAAGCACAATCTGCGCAAAGAGCGGTCCCTTGCGGAACTGAAAGTCGCGACCGGATGGCGTCTCCACCACAATGGTGGTGCCGGTGACATCGGCCGGCATGAGATCCGGCGTGAACTGGATGCGCCCAAATTTCAACTGCAGCGCTTGTGCGAGACTGCGAATCAACAAGGTCTTGCCAAGCCCCGGCACCCCCTCCAAGAGCGCATGACCACCTGCGAAGAGGCACACCAGGATGCCGTCAATGATTTCTTCGTGACCAACGACCGCTTTCTGCACCTCTTTTTTGACGCGATCATGGTCGGCGCGGAAAGTGGCAATGAGAGCTTCGGTTTGTTGTGGGTCGGCCATAGGTTTCTCTCCAGCGTAGGCATCGTAAGCCGCTGCGGGCGAACGCGGAACTTTCGCTGAATTTGTCGGTAAATCGCGAATGGTCCGCTGCCGTGCAACTACCATCTCCGCCAAGCCGCTCCGTGCGCGGCTCGTTGGACTTCGGAGGAATGCGGTCAAACTCCGCAGCGAATGCGTCACCGTAGGCCGTACCCGCGTGGGTACGTGCGAGCCGGGTCGACCGAAGTCCAAGGTAACCGTCGATTTCCTGCGCACATCAGGAATGAGGATCTCGCATGCTCGCTCATATTCGGACATGGTCCGCCGCTGCATCACTCGCAGCCATCGTTCTCCCCCACTCGCAATCCTTTGCTGGCCTGGTTGCTCAGTACGAGACTGGCACCGGGGCGAACGCGTCCGTGATCCAGGTGGACTTCACCAACGGCAATGCCTACCAAATCACCCTGCGCTGGGACGCACCAATGAACGGGTTCGATGCGCTGCAATTGAGTACTGCCTCAATCAGTGGTGCCGCGCTGGTATATGACACGTACACCTTTGGTAATTTCGTCACCGGCATCGGTCTTGGTACTGACTACCAATACGGCAACGGCGATCTGTGGCCGATCGAAAACTACTGGCACTACTGGACCAAAGTGGATGGCGCATGGGAGATGGCCATGTTTGGCGCTAGCGACCGCATGCTCAGTAACGGCAGCGCCGATGCGTGGGTGTTCGGCTCCGGTGATGCGCCGCAATCCGTGCCCGCGCCTGGATTGGCCCTGTTTGCATTGACGATGCTGCATCGCCGCGGTCGCCGCTAAGGGCGTGGCTGCGAAGTGCACGGTGCTGCAACCGGTCGCTTACTTCACGTATTTCAAAATGAATCGCCCGCGCCGTCATTGACGGCGCGGGCGATGTTTACTGATATCTGCGAACGAACGGATTTACTTGCCAGGCAAGCGGTCGAGGACCTTGTCGATCAGTCCATACGCCAGCATTTCTGGTGCATTCAGCCACTTGTCGCGATCGCAGTCGTTGTGAATCGGCGCCCGCGTCTGGCCGGTGTTGTCGCTGTACAGCGCATACAACTTGTCGCGCAGGCGTAGAATGTGCTTGGCGTGAATCTCAAGATCCGTCGCCTGACCTTCAATCACTCCGCCGATCAACGGCTGGTGCATCAGATTCTCAGCGTGCGGCAGCGCGAAGCGACGGCCCTTGGTGCCGCTGCAAGCGATCACACTACCCATGCTGGCAGCCTGACCAATGATGTACGTCGCCACTGGGCACGGCACAAATCGCATGGTGTCAACAATGCCAAGTCCAGCACTCACGCTGCCACCTGGGCTGTTGACGTACATACTGA
>JBBAOD010000002.1:40639-41288 GCA_040401635.1 Phycisphaerales bacterium | reverse complement strand
CGTTGGCAAGGAACAGAAGCTGTGCGACCACCAGGTTGGCCATCGTGTCCGAGACGCCACCGCCTAGGAAGATGATGCGGTCGTTCAACAGACGGCTGTAGATGTCGTAGGCGCGCTCGCCGCGACCAGTCTTTTCGATGACGATGGGGATCAGTGTCATGGTGTTCGTGTTCCTATCTCACTGCGCCGGATGCGGCGCCACAGGCATGCGTTCGATGATTCGGTCAATGAGTCCGTACTCAAGCATTTCCTGGGCATTCAGCCACAGGTCACGCTCGCAGTCGGCAGCGATCTTCTCCATGGAGTGGCCAGTGGCCTCGGCATAGAGGTTGTTGCAGACATCTTCAATACGCTGCATTTGCCGCGCAAAGATCTCCAAGTCAGTGGCCTGCCCTTCAAATCCACCAATACGCCCTTGGTGCACCAAGTTCTCTGCGTGGCGCAGAGCAAAGCGATGACCCTTGGCTCCACAACAGGCGATCACGCTCGCCATACTGGCGGCTTGACCAACGATGTAGGTGGCGATCGGGCAAGTCACTGATCGCATGGTGTCAATGATGGCAAGGCCGTCGGAAATTGATCCGCCCGGACTATTGATGTACATGCTGATCTCGGCAGTCGGATCTTCGTTCCACAGGAACAAGAGCTG
>JBBAOD010000002.1:4079-40629 GCA_040401635.1 Phycisphaerales bacterium | reverse complement strand
AGCGGTGACGACTTGTGCAAGCGGGCGAGAAATCGGCGCGCCAACAAAGATCACCCGGTCACGGAGCAAGCGGCTGTAGAGGTCAACCAACTCCTCACTCTTACCGCGCTTGTCAACCACCAGCGGAACCGAAATCCAGCGCGGCTCATCATCGTCATCTTCATCACGGCGTGGGTCAGCACCCGGCGCCGCTGAATCGGACGAAATCGACCAGACGTCGGCGAGCGACTGCGCGCTCGAAGAAATCGGGCTTGCCACCATGGGCATGGCAGACATCAAGTTGAGCAACTCCGCTCGCGTCAACGCTTGCCCTTCTCTGGGAAGGTGGCCACTTCGTCAACAAGACCGTAGGCCTTGGCCTCTTCTGCATTGAAATACTTATCGCGCTCGGCATCCTTGGTGACCGTTTCCACGGGCTGACCCGTGTGCTTGGCAAGGATCTCGTTCAGCTGGCGCTTCATCTTGAGGATCATCTCGGCCTGGATCTGGATGTCCGAGGTCTGGCCATACACGCCGCCGTGCGGCTGGTGAATCATCACCTTGGCATGCGGCAGAATGATGCGTTTGCCCTTCTGACCCACGGCCAAGAGCACCGCTCCGCCGGAATATGCACGACCGATGCAGTAGGTGCCCACCTCACTGGAGATGAACTGCATGGTGTCGTAAACGGCCAGCGTGTCATCCACAGCCCCGCCGGGGCTATTGATATAGAAGTTGATGTCTTGACCACGCTTCTGGCTTTCCAGGTACAGCATTTGCATCATCACACGCGCCGCGGAGGCGTGGTTGATTTCGCCAATGAGGAAGACCACCCGATTCTCCAGGAGGAGCTCATCGATGGTCATCTCGCGGGTGCGCTGGTAGGAAGTGCTAGCGAGGGTCTCGGGGCGAATCATGTCTCGACCGATACCAGCTGCTGCCAGCGTGTTCGGTGTCGCCATCATTCCGCCATGGATGCCGTTTGGGTAGTGGCCGGTCGGGAGGTTCAGTTGCATGCGATCCTCAATATGGAACCCGAGGGAATCCGCGGGGGACGGGAATCATAGTCCGCGTCCGGGGCTACATCGGCGATCGGGGCGCGCAACATGCACCCGTCCGGGCAGATCTCGCCGCCAAATGCACCACTCCGCCACCCACATGCAGTAATCCGGGGGGAACTTACGATGCGACCATGCTCAGTGACGCCTTCGCCACCCGATTTTGCAATCCAAGCATTGCTGCCGTCACCCTGATGATCGGACTTTCGGCAACATCCCCGGCCTGGTGCCAGGATCCTTCACTAACACCACCGAACGCGGCTGAACCGCGGACACCCGCGCCAGCCGCCGCAACACCAGCCGCGGCAGCGGCGGCCAAGCCCGCGCCTGCTGCGGCGCCACCGGCAACAGTTGCGCCAGTTGCGCCCGCCGCACCCGCGCCCACCACCACCGCCGATGCCACTGCCCCATTGCCAGTAGTCACCGAGCGCGGTGATGAGCAGCCCGCACGCTCTGCCGGCGCTGGCTACATCCATCAGTTCAGTGCCGACATCGGTGACGACGCCAGCATGGGCGCCGATCGTTTCTACGGGAGCTATTCAGCGCGCGTGTACAGCTCCAATGACCTCAACGTTACCGTCGCCATGGGCTATGAGTTTGACTGGTACCACTGGAGCGGCGTCTCCGAACTTGGCGTCGCTGATCCGTTCGGCAGCGTGAACCTGTTCGGACTGCAGGCGCGCGGCAGCTTCAAAGTGGCTGATGGATGGACCGCTTCGCTCGGTGGCATCTTTGCGATCGCGGGTGAATCGGATGCGGATGCCGGAGACAGTTTGTACGGCGGCGGAATCGGCAGCATTGCTTGGACTCCCACCGCCAACATGATGCTGGGCATCGGTGTCCTCGGCGTAACACAAATCGAGAACGATCCGATCATCATCCCGATCCCCGTGTTGCACTGGCACTTTGCTGACGATTGGCTACTTTCCACCATCCGCAGGCCGCCAGCAAGTCCATTCGTTGGCGTCGATGTCGCGTGGGAACCCGAAGGATCCAAAGTGGATGTCGCCTTCGGAATTGGCTGGCAATTACACCGATTCCGCCTCGGAACCAACAACGATCCCACCATCAATAACGGCGTCGGCGAAGATCAAAGCTGGGCCGCATTTGTGAGCGTTGGCTACGACTTCACTCCAACCTGCCGCCTGGACATGCTGGTGGGAACAACGTTCTACGAGCAACTGCAGCTCCAAGCATCAAACGGTTCCAACACACGCAGTACCACGGTTGATCCCAACGCACTCTTGGGTGTATTTGTGACGATCAGTTACTGAAGAGACACGCGTTGCACCGCCGCTTGCATTCATGCTTCGCGGATCTCACCACGATCAACGAACGCCAGCACAGCGCTCACCGATTCTGGAGCAATGTCAAACATTGCCGCAAGCGCACGGCGGTATCCATTCATCTGCAAGTGATACTTAGCGATTCGATCTTCGAACTCCGCACCATGTAAGTCACGAGCGCCAGTCTTCCAGTCCAGCACTTCCGCACGTACCACGCGCCCTGCGCGCATACCCAGCACCACGCGATCCATTCGACCGCGCTGCGTACGTCCATCAATCTGCACTACGAATGGCATTTCACTTCGTACCTGAAGTGTGTCGCACTTCCACGCGGTGTAACGCGCCGGACGCAAACACTCCCCAAGCCGACCCCGTGCGGCAGCCATGACCAATGTGCGCACCGATTCACGCAGCGCTGAATCAACCGGTCGACCAATCTCTACTGCCACTGCGCGCAACACCTGCGGTTCCGATGCTGCATCAATCCCCTCGGAATTCAGCCATTCCACGTGCTCAAACCACGCGTGCGCCAGCGAACCGCGTGCGCCGTCATCCGCGCCCGTGAACTCCGCCGTGAACAGCGGAACACCACCAATCCCAAGCCGCTCATGCGAACTGGGCGCTACGCCACCGCGCGCATCGGGCCGCGCAATGCGCTCCACTACTGGTGCGAGCATCGGCACCTGCACTGGCGTCAGTCCTGCCGGCGTGAGCGTGGGCGACGGTGTCAGCGTCAGTCCCGCCGGTTCCACATGCGTTGGCAACGGATTGCCTTCGTTCGGCATGGCATCCGCCCCACACTCCCAGAATCGTTCGTTGACTACTTTGTTTGCGAGCAGCGCTTTCTCAAATTCCGGGAACGCCATGCGCAAGATCCGAGTCCCGCTGAGACGCAACGTGTCCACCGCCGTCGGCGGCGCACACACCAAGTGCAACGCCTCACGCGCACGGGTCACGCCCACGTAGAAGCCGGACACGTCATCAAAGATGCGCCCGACCTGCGCCTCACGGCGGAACGCCTCCAGAAGCGGCGAATACTCCATGATCGCGCTTGCCAATACCGGAGCAACGGCGATCGGTGGCTTGGTTGGATCCGGCGCAAGGACCGACCAATTGCCTGCACCACCATCAATCGATCCCATGGCGCGATCAAGACTGCCAAGGACTACTTCATCAAACTCCAGGCCCTTACTGGCGTGGACGGTCATGACACGCACGCGCTCTCCCGCCGCGGCGCGGACCCCACGCGATTCAACGCTGGTGACAAAGTGACCTGGCCGCGCAACATCTGCTTGATCAGCATCATGGGCCATGACAGACAGTTGATGCAATCGCTGCATATCACGCGCAGAGCACACCGGTCGGAAACGATCGATGGTCCGATCAATCCAGGCCGGCAACCCCTCCGAATGCAAGGCGCGACGCACGTGTGCAGAAATTCGATCCGCTTCCGTTCGCTGCGCAGCACCGCCCGCAAACGTCTCCATAGGTGCGCAACCAAAGATCGAAGCAACTGGTTCGCGGCTGACTATCCAATGCGAAGCACGATCATCGGGCTGATCTGCAAGCCGCAGCATGGCCATGATGGCGGTGACCGCCGGCGAGTCAAGTAACTGCGATCGCCCCTCGTCGCTGGCTGCCACGCCAGCGCGCCGCAGCGCCGCAACGCACGCAGTGATCTCATCGTTTTTGCTGACCAACACAGCGATGGTTGCATCGGGTCGACGCGCATGACGATCAACAACAATGGCCGCAACGGTGGCAGCGATTGCATCAGCACTTTGTCCAGCTGCACGGAATGCGCGAACGAATCCCGGCATATCATTGTTGCGCGGCGCGGCCAAGTGTTCCACAAATGTCCACCCAGCAAGCGCACGCAAGAGAGGGCTACGGTCAACATCACGCGGTGCCGCCAATCCAGCATCGGTAAAGGTGCGCTCCGCGTCAGGCGTACTCGCAGCAAGCGGTGTACCGCTGACCAAACCCGCAATATCGCCAAACACCGTATTCACAAAGTCAAGAATCACCGGACTCGATCGGAAACTGGTGTTGAGCGATGCGTCATCCTCAAGACCCGGGCGTGCGCCCACTTGCGCGAGCAATTCCGGAGTTCCGCCGCGCCACGCATAAATTGACTGTTTCGGATCGCCAACCACTAAGAATCGTCGCCCACCGGTTGCCATGATCTCATCGATGAGTGGCACCAATGCCGTCCACTGCGCCGGCGATGTGTCTTGAAATTCATCAAGTGCCAAATCGTGGATCGCGCGATCAAGGCGCTCGCGCATCGCTTCTGTTCCTTCACCGCCGAGGCAATGAGCGCGCGCAATCAGGGTGGTGATGTCCTGAAATCCATACGCACCTTCAGCGCGGCGCATGCGGACCAACTCGCGATCAACACTGTGAACCAGTTCTTCGGTTGCCCGCAGACGTGCACGGATGACGTCCTGCACCTCGGCACATGCGTGGCCGACCAGTTTTTCAAGCCCGCGTGCAAATGCTGGTTCCGGCGCAACGCTGCTGAACACCCCAGTGTCCCGCAATGCGCTCACCAGCGAGTCCTCCAACAAGTCAAACCAATGACCATCTTCCGCCAAGCGAATGACCCGGGGAATGGCGTTCGTCCAATGCTTGTTGGGGGTCCCACTCTTGGTTTGCGGAACTGCGGCGTGACGCATGGCCTCAATGACCGCAGCACGCGCCTTCGTATCGGCGCGGCGCGCCTTGGGGAACAATTGCACACTCTCCGATGCCAACGCCAACCACGGCTTTCCAGGTTCAGTACCCAGCGCGCATCGGTCCCAAATGGTGAACGCACCACCCAGCGCCGCGTCAATTCCAGCTTGAATTTCCACTTTTGGCTCGCCGTCAGACATCTGTCGCGCTAGATCAACCGCCCGCATGGGGTCAGCGGCAATGACCGCGCCGATCGCGTCCATGCGCATGGCCCGTTGCTCATCGTCTTCGGCAATCCGCCATCCTTCCGGCAGGCCCAACTCCGGGCCAAAAGCGCCGGCCATTTGCATAAAGAATCCATCGATCGTGGAAATCGACATCCGATGCAGCGCGTCAACCACTTCGCGTAGCACCGCTGAGTATTCCTCCGCCGAAGCGGGGCCAATCTGCGACGGCGTCGAAAATTCCTCACGCTTCGCAGCATCAAGGCTGCCAAGCGCGAGGTGTCGAAGCACTCGCTCCAAGATCTCGCCCGCTGCCTTGCGGGTAAATGTCACCGCCAACATTCGATCCGGCGACGCTGTATTGGTGGCGCGGCGCTCCTCAATCATCCATCGAATCAGTCGATTGGCAAGCAAGTAGGTCTTGCCACTGCCCGCGTTTGCAATGACCACGGATCGAGTAATCATGACAGCACCTCCCCGCGCAATCCACGCATTCCTACTCCGTACACCGGCGCCAACGGATCATCAGCGTTTGGCTCATAGTCGGGCGCGCGTATGAATTGCCCGGCAACAATCAGCCGTGCAATCCGCGTGGCCTCGGCTTCTGCTTCGCCAAGGAACGCATCATCCCACTTGCCCGCAAGCAGCACCGCTGTATCAGCGGGGTTCGATGGAAGCGCAAAGTAGCCCAAATTCGTCGGCGGAACTGTGATACCAATGGAACGAAGCAACACCGCATAGAGCGGCAATTGCAAATCCAACCAGCGCCCCTTCGGCTTGCGATGCTCACCTTCCGGATCGTTCGGCTTTGCCGACGTCTTGTAGTCAAGCGCTGCAAATCCACGTTCCGGGTGCACGTCCACGCGATCGATCCGGCCCTGCAAGAGGAGACCCGTCTCACCAATCACTGGCGCCGGTCGAACGTATTCATCGCGCAGTCGCGTGGCAAATGAAAGTTCAGAATGCACCACCTGCCAACCATCAGCCGCCCACGCCGCCTGCACATGCGCAAACGCCGTGAGCCGTTCACGCGCAAGTGCAAACTGCACAACGTATGCGCCACGGATTGACTCTGGGTAGTCGCGATCTCGCATTTCATCAAGCGCGGCATGCACACGCTGCTCAATGACGGCGGCGTCAATCGTTGCGGGCTCACCCGCTGCGGTGCGCTGCGCTTCATCGCGACCCCACGCCTGCAGCGCGGCATGCACCAAATTTCCAAACCCCATGGAATCAAGCTCCACCGCGCCATCATCAGCACCGTCAAGCAACAAGCGTGGATCTCGCTTCAACTGGAAGAGCGATGGACATTTCAAGTAGTCGCGAAACGCTGTCACGCTCACGGAGACAAACTTGCTGGGACCGACTGGCAGCACATTCACTGAAAATTGCCCTTCCGATGCTGCTACCGCGGCCCAGCGCGTCGCCGATGAGCGCGGCGATTTCGGATCGCCAATCCACGCCATACGGCGCGCGAGTTCCTCACCCTGTAGCCCCAAGAGTAAACGCGAAGGCTGCAGCGGATCACCCGCCATCTGCGTCCGCCCAGTCACTAAGCGAACGAATCGCTTCCTGGAAAGCAGCGCATGGAGAATCCACGCATCACGCGCCTGACGTCGCATCGCGCACGGTAAGCCAAGTCGCGCCCGCACTGAATCCGGGAGCCAGGGATCGACTTCCATTCCACCGGGAACAATCCCGTCGTTCATCCCGGTCAACACCATATTTGGTGCATCGTCAATGCCTGCATCAAGCCATTGCATCAACTCCACCCCGTCAGCAGTTCCTTCCGTAGCAAGCATGGAAGCCGACATTGCCTCACCAAGCAGCAGCAGAACTTGCGCAGCCGTGAGTCCGTCCGTGAATCGCGTTGGCACCACCAACAGCTCTTCGGCTGCTGAATGGAATGCCTTGGCAGATTCCCGGCCGGCCAACGACGCATCCTCTGCTACCGCTCCGAGCACCTCTCGGAGCGCAGCAATTGTCTGCAGTACCGACTTTGATTTCCGCAGCGACTCAAGCAACGCATCAATATGTTCAACAGTCGCCGATACACGACTGTACAAACCGTTTCCAAAGTCGATGCGATCCGGCAGAATGTCTGCTCCACTGGAAACCGCAAATTCTGAAACACTCGCCACTGGTCGAACACACCCGTGCCGCACCAACCACGATTCCATTTCTGGATGACGAACCAATGCCCCGAGCGTTGCACACGAGCGCACTTGCAAGTAGTCCGCCAGCACGGAAAGCAGCCTCCCTAATGGACCATCCGCCGCCGTGCGTGACGGCAACGCGTTCACGGCAACACCGCATGTCGGAAGTAACGAAGCAACCTGCGCCGCAACTCCCTCGTCGGGAACTGACACCGCCATGTCACAACTGCGCCGCGGCAACGGCATCGCATTCATCGCGTCCAGGACCGCCGCTGCCTGATCAGCAGGTGTATCTGCAAGCATGATGATGTCTTGCGGAACCACCACTGCGGCACGCGCCCACCCGGCGTGTTCAGGAAATCCGTCATGATCGAGTGGCGCTGGCAACTCCGCATCCGTGCCGTGCACCAACACCGAAACAGCAATGCCGCGCGCCGCAAGCGCACCCAGTAGTTCCCGCTGAATCCGTTCCGGATCAGCAAGTAGCACATAGATGCGAGCCACTCCGCCCGCGTGCAGTGCCCCGGTACTGGAAGCGCGGCGAGTAGCAGTCGGCTCATCAATCGACTGCTCCCTCTCCAGCGCCTGACGCCAGCTGTTCTCAAGCGCCAGCAATGCGTCCCAGCGATCGAGGTCCAACTCCGGCATGGTGGCGCGCAGTTCCGCGGCCACGCTGGCGAAGTCGGTGCAAGCACTGGTCACATCACGGTGCAATGTGGCAATGCGAGCCGCAAGTGCATCAATACTGGCTGGCTCCAGTGCTTCGTCCGGAATGGCGTCAATTCCACCTGGCGACAACGCGGATATCACGCGCGCTTCGGCGCTGATGATCGCGTGTCGCCATGCCAACTGAATGCCAATCGAGCCAAGTACGTTGGCGGTCGGAACCACAAATCGCGAAGCAAGCCCCGCCGGAGTCACCACGCGTGGCGAAACAAACGCATGGCCCGCCTCACGCGCGAGTGCAATGAGATGGTGCTCAAACGCGCGAACTGCCCGCGACGCCGGAACCATCACCAGTGCATCGGACAGATCCACAATCCCATCGCGGGCGGTCGTTGAGGACCACACGTGCTGCGCCAGCGCGCGCATCAGCGACGGGCCGTCCGGGAGGCGAATCGTGGTGAATCTCATGAGCGCGCATCATCGCAGGGAGCGGTGCAACAAGTACTTCCTCACTGCAGTCGTCCCAACAATTTCAGGTTCTTTCAGCTTCAGCTGCCGCACCTGTCGGGGCATCCTGAGTGGCGCGCCGGACCAAGTCCTCCAGGACCCGCAATTGCGCTGCACGGATTCGCTCGTCGCCCGCGCAAACATTCACGTGCGCCAATTTTCGTCCCGGGCGTGGCGATTTCCCATAGTCGTGCAAGCGCGCACCGGGCACCGAGAGAAGGTCCCCACGATCGGGCATCGCGCCAATGATGTTGATCATTCCACTCAATCCACGCGCGTCCGTCGATCCAAGCGGTTCGTCCGTGACTGCGCGCACATGGTTCTCAAATTGACTGGTGACCGCACCATCAATGGTCCAGTGGCCCGAGTTGTGAACCCGCGGCGCCATCTCGTTTGCAATCAACCCATGCGGGGTCACAAAGAACTCGATCGTCAATACCCCGACATGCCCAAGCGCATCCATCGCGGCGCGTACGGCATGACCCGCTGCAACGCAAACATCCGTACTCATCCCCGGCGCTGGCGCAAGGGTGTGTCGAAGAATTCCCGCGCGGTGCTCATTCTTATTGAGTGCCCACGTGCGCACATCACCGTCACGAGAGCGCACGGCAATGACGCTGATTTCAGCGGTAAAGTCAACAAACGCCTCATAGATAGCCGGCACGCCGCCCACCGCAGCCCACGCCGCAGCAAAGTCACGCGGCGAACGCACCACGTATTGACCCTTACCGTCGTACCCAAGGCGCCGCGATTTCAGCACTGCCGGAACGCCAATCCGTCCGCACGCTACCGCCAATTCCACTTCCGTGTTCACGGCCGCAAACGGCTGCACGGCAATGCCGCACGATTGAAAGAACTCCTTCTCAGATATGCGGTCTTGGGCAATTGCCAAACTCCGCACCCCAGGCGCCGTTGGAACACGCTCCGCAATCGCACTCATGGTGCTCACCGGCACATTCTCGAACTCGAACGTAGCCACGTCGATCCCCGCAACAAAGCGCGCTACCGCAGCGTGATTGTCAAAGTCGCCAACAATGACTTCACCAACCGCGGCCGCTGGGCACCGCGGATCTGGATCAAGAAAGCGAAAAGAATGACCCAGAGGAATGCCAGCAAGTGCCAGCATCCTGCCCAACTGACCACCGCCAACCACGCCCACCAACATCAGCTATGCCCGCCCGGCATCAAGCCAATTCGCGGATCAGGGTGCGCCATGACTTTGGCGGTTTGCGCTGCACGAAATGCGTCCAGCTGTTCACGCACCAGTGGGTCATGCGCCGCGATGATCGATGCTGCAAAGAGTGCGGCGTTGGTTGCCCCTGCTTGGCCGATCGCAAAGGTTGCCACGGGAATACCCGCGGGCATCTGCACAATCGAAAGCAAACTGTCGAGACCATTCAGCGTCTTGGTAGAGACTGGCACCCCGAGCACGGGTACTGCGGTCTTGCTGGCACACATGCCTGGCAAGTGCGCCGCGCCCCCGGCGCCAGCGATAATGGCGCGTAGTCCACGCGCGCGGGCTGCTTCGGCGTATTCAAAGAGTTGATCAGGGGTTCGATGGGCGCTGACCACGCGGCACTCATGCGCAATGCCCATCCCGGTGAGCGTGCGAGCGGCGTGCTGCATGGTGTCCCAATCAGACTGACTGCCCATGATCACCCCAATGAGCGGGTTTCCGGCGGGCGAAATCACGTCTCCAACTGGATCCATGGCCGAATACTACGAGCGGGATGTGTTTCTCGGACGCGCGTGGCGAGCCCCAGCGCGCGCTCAGTCGCTGAATTTTTGAGCAGAACACGCAATATTAAGTTGGTTTATTGCAAAATACCTCAGAATCTACCGACGCCGGGGGGACCCCCGATAATCCAACACAATTAGCCTGTGTAGCCCTCGTTTCCTTGCAGAACTCCTGAAGCGTGGCATAATCCGTGAACTTGCACATGGGAGCGATCTGATCGCAAACCGGTGCCGTATGAAAAGGTGACAACCTGGAATTCCGCGGCCTCAAACCCTTTGGCCGCGACTCGACCACGCCTCGAGGTGCACGAACGGACATGTGTTCGTGTACCGAAACACTCGGGGCGGAGTGCTAGAGCGGCTTTGCCGCTCTTTGCTCAGAGTTCAGAAAAGGGTGGGCGTCGGCTTCGGACACTGACGCCCAAACCGTTGCGGTTTCCGCAACGGCGAATCTCGGGGATGCGGCCTCAGGCGTGGGAGCCGCGTCCCCGAATTCATTTTTGAAATTTATGTTCCGGAATTCATGTGAGGATTTCACGTTGGTAATCCCACCATTCGGACTCCCACTTCCTACTTGGCACTGCCCACTCCAAAAACGACGAACGCGGCACTCACACTTCGGAGAGCACCGCGTCACGTGCGATTGGTGATGATGTGATAGTGACTATCAGCTTGCTTCGGCGCGCGGGTGCGCCTTGTCATATCCGTCGCGCATGCGACCGCTGGTCAAGTGGGTGTACACCTGTGTTGAACTCAGCGACTGATGCCCCAACAATTCCTGGACGGCACGCAAGTCTGCACCATTGTCCAAGAGATGCGTGGCGAAACTGTGGCGAATGGTGTGCGGTGAGATATCCGGATCAAGATTCGCTTCCACCAAGTACTTGGCAACCTTACGGCGCACCGAGCGACTGGACAGACGCCCGCCGTTCTTATTGACAAACAGCGATTCCTCAGGATTCATGCGCTTGCCACGACTCTGCAGGTCGGCATCGACCATCGCCAAGTAATGACGCAACGCCTTCAGCGCATGGCTTCCCAGCGGAACGCGCCGCTCACGCCGACCCTTACCGCGAATGATGATCTCTTCGCCGGTGTCATTCAGGTCGCCACGGTTGATTGCAACAACCTCGGAAACTCGGATACCGGTGGAATACAAGGTTTCCAGAATTGCGCGGTCGCGCGCTCCCAGAATATCGGTGTCATCGGGCGCAGAAAGCAATCGCTCAATCTGCTCCACAGAGATGGCCTTTGGAAGCCGCTTGGCCTGCTTCGGCGTACGAATCAACACCATCGGATTGGTTGGAGCAAGACCCTTGCGTTCCATCCACTTATGGAAGCTGCGCAGCGTGGCAATCTTGCGAGCCATGGTGGCCGCGGAATACTTCTGCTCGCCGAGCTTGGAGAGGAACTCGCGGATCAACTCCACTTCACACTTCAGCACACGACCAGTAATCGTGTCCGGTGAAGTGCTCTTGGAGTCAAGCGCCTTGCGCTCCTTCTCAAGGTCCACTTTCACGCCAGCCTTCGTCTCAATGAAGTCGACGAACTGACGAAGGTCGAGCCCGTAACAACGACCCGTGTATGGGCTGAAGTGACGCTCGTCGGTGAGGTAACTGAGGAAGTTTTGGATAAGTGCAAGTGTTGTTGTGTCGTTCATGGCCCTTCGCCTCCATAATCGCGCGGTCTGTTGCGCGGTGCTGTGTTGCTCAGTTCGGAATCTGTTGTCCATTCTTCTTATCGGAGACACGCCGCTTCAATCTGAAGCCAACCCGTGTTAAACACACCGAAATCCGGACGTTCCTCAGATCGATTGTGCGATTCCGGAAACCTGTTGTCCAGATGTGTTACGCAGACCTTGACAAAGTGGATGACCAAATATCATTTCCGGCAAAAATCGCCGATTCAATGGGGTTGACCAAATGGTTATTGGACGTAAATCAGCGCCGCATCAGTGTTGCCCGAACTTTCCTACAATCGCTCCCCTTCCTGATCGCCCTCATCTTCCTCAATTTCACCACCATGGTTGCGTAGCTCAGTTGGTAGAGCAAGCGGCTTTTAACCGCTAGGTCCTGGGTTCGAATCCCAGCGCAATCACTGCACTTCGCCAGCACCGTCACCCCCCACGCCACACGCTCACGCCTTGCGCCCCGCCACCTGCGGGCCGATCGGAACATGGATGTTTGTACTGCACCTGAACTGGTCTCACGGATCGTTGCGCGTTTGGGGTGAGCATTCCCAACGATTCATCACTGCGCGTGACACCGCCATCCCAACTGGGAAGCACCCGTACGCAGCCACCGTCGCGGAATTGCGCGCAGCGCTGGCTACTGCACTTGAGCACGCGCGCACCGCAAGTGGCGACGACGCCCGCGTTGCAGCAGAAGGTTCCCTCACCGACAGTTCGCTCATGCTGCTGTTGCCGCACTCCGACACCGCGATTGGGCAACTACCACTTCCGAGTGATCGCCTGAGCGCCTGCGATGAAGTCGCTGGTTTTTCAGCCGAACCAGAAGAGACGCTTGCGCCCATCGAAGTTCCAGCGGTAGCCCTTGATCCGCGCACTGCATTTGCTCTGCTGCGCATACTCGATACCGAATCGACGGATGACACCGTTGCTTGGGGACATGACGCCCGATGGTGGAACGCTGTTTCGCAGTTCACGCAGCACCTCATCAATGATCAACGCATCATTCCAACCGTGGTGCAGGAGCGCAACGGGTCGATGTTTGCCGCGTGGCGTCCCTGGTTGCAGGATGCACCAAACCACAGCAAATTCACTGCATTGGTCCGCGGCGCCCCAGCGTTAGTGCGCGCTGCCGAAGGAGCCGGCGCGGCAACCACGCTGCTCGAGCAATCCATGGGGGCGTTCGTTGACTCCAGCGTGCGCGACATCATGGAGTTGGAGAATTACTCCGAGGCGCTCGATGGCCGCGATCCAGACCGTGACCCGCATGTTGCCTGGCTGACCGGACTCTTGAGCGCCGAAGTTGCGGTGCGCCAGCCTTCCGCTGTGGAATCAAGCATTGTGCGCACGGCTCGGCAATGGATTGCCAACCTTGAAGACATCGGCGAGGGCCGAGAGATGCGCCTGCTCCTGCAACTTCTGGAGCCGCCCGCCGAACTCTTAGCTTCGCCCGATGGTCATGAAGATGATCACCCGTGGCGATTGGTGTTCTCGCTGGTTTCCAACGACAGCCCGCCGATTGTGGTCGATGCCGAGTCGTTGTGGAGCCGCGCTGTGGGTGGTCGCAACGGTCGCGGCCATTCACCGCAAGAAACGCAACAACTCTGCGACATGCTCCTAGGGGAACTTGGCCGAGCCAGTCGCCTGTATCCAAAGATTGAAGAGAGTCTTGACGAAGGCGCCCCCACGGGTATGGAGCTCAAGACCACCGAGGCGTATCAATTCCTCCGTGACTTTAAGCCGGTGCTGCAAGAGGCTGGCTTTGAAGTGCTCGCACCGGATTGGTGGGGCCAAACCGCCAATCGAGTGGGCGCACGACTGCTCATCGACAGCGACCCATCCCCAAGTGAGGGCGGCGAAGGCGGCAAGTCGAACGGCGGCGTCGGCCTGCACAGTTTGGTGAATTACAGTTGGCAGATTGCGCTGGGCGATACGCCACTCACCCTTGAGGAGTTCCAGGCACTGGCCAAGAAGGGCGTGCCGCTGGTGCGCATCAACGGTCGCTGGGTGGAAATCCGCCCAGAAGACCTAGAGCGTGGCGTCAAGTTCTTAAAGCAGAACGCCAACGGCCAAGCAACCCTTGTCGAAGCCCTGCGCATGGCGCATCTTGATGCTTCCGATGGTGGCCTGCCGGTCATTGGCGTCGACACCAAGGGATGGGTAGCGGAGATCTTCGGACCCGATGATTCCATCGAGAAGATGCCGCTCCTGGAGCAGCCGGAACGCTTCCAAGGCACCCTCCGTCCGTACCAGCGCGCCGGCGTCAGCTGGCTGGCGTTCCTGGAGCGTTATGGAATGGGCGCATGCCTTGCCGACGACATGGGTCTCGGTAAGACCATCCAATTGATTGCCCTGTTGCAGGCCGAACGACAAGTGGCTCCTGAGGGCGAACGCGTCGGGCCAACACTCTTGGTGGCCCCCATGAGCGTGCTGGGCAACTGGCATCGTGAACTCACCCGCTTTGCACCAGAGTTGGTGGTGCATGTGCATCACGGATTGGAACGCCCCCAAGGCGAGCGGTTCGTGCAACTGACACAACGCGTGGATGTGGTGGTGAGTACCTATGCCCTGGTGACGCGCGACAAGGACCTTCTCAACGAGGTGGAGTGGCGCCGTGTGGTGCTCGACGAAGCGCAGCACATCAAGAACCCGCCCACCAAGCAGACCGCCGCTATTCGCGCGCTACGCACCAAGTTCCGCGTGGCCCTCACCGGTACGCCGGTTGAGAATCGACTCAGCGAACTGTGGTCGATCATGGAATTCTGCTGCCCGGGATACCTGGGCACTCAGAACGATTTCCGCAAGCGCTTTGCGTTGCCAGTGGAACGCCATCGCGACAAGCGGCAAGCCGAGCGGCTTCGGCTGCTGGTGCGACCGTTCATTCTTCGCCGCCTCAAGACGGACCCCAAAGTCATCAGCGATCTTCCGCCGTTGGTGGAAACCCGGCAGCAGATTCCGCTCACGCCCGAACAGGCCTCGCTCTACGAGCAAGTGGTCAACGACATGCTCAAGCGTGTCGATCAGGCCGAAGGCATTCGCCGTCGCGGACTGGTGCTCAGTGCATTGGTCAAGCTCAAACAGATCTGCAATCATCCTGCGCACTTCCTGCGCGAGGGCATGCCATCCAATGCTCCGGTGGCCGAGCCATCCGAGGAAGATATGGCCGAAGGCGCACAAGCTGCCGAGCCGCCGGCGAAGAAGATCGTGGTGCCTTCCAATGTGGTGCGTGCCACACGGCTCAGCGCCCGCAGTGGCAAGAGTCTTCGCGTCATGGAAATGCTTGAAGAGTTGACAGCGGCAGGTGATCGCGCGTTGATCTTCACGCAGTACCGGCAGATGGGTCACTTGTTGGTGCAGATGATTCGGCAAGAGCTGGACATCGAAGCGTTGTTCTTGCACGGCGGCACCCCACAAGCAAAGCGCGACCAGTTGGTACAGAAGTTCCAAAGCGAAGATCCAGCGTGCCCGCTCTTCGTCCTGAGTCTCAAGGCCGGTGGCGTGGGACTGAACCTCACTGCTGCCAACCACGTGTTCCACTACGACCGTTGGTGGAATCCTGCCGTTGAGAATCAGGCCACCGATCGTGCATTCCGCATTGGTCAGTTGCGTACCGTGAATGTTCACAAGATGATCACTGTCGGCACACTCGAGGAGCGCATCGACCAGATGATCGAACAGAAGACCGAGCTTGCCAGCCAGATCATCGGCAGTGGTGAGCAATGGCTCACTGAGCTCAACACCTCGCAGTTGCGTGACCTGCTCTCGCTCCGCGGCAGCACACTGGAGGACGGCGCATGAGTAGCGAAGGTTTCAGCATTCGTCCGTCACAGAAGAAATTAGAGCAGCCGCGCCGCGTGCGCCATGGCATCCGATTCCGCAGAAAACTTGGCATTGAAGGGCTTCCGTGGCACGCAGCGGCATTTGTGCAAGCTGTTGAAGCGGGCATGCCGCCGGATGTTCGAATGCTCGGCATGGAGTATGCGCTTGCTGGGCAGGTGGCCAACTACACCGTCACGCCCGGGCTCGTGGAGACCGCTGTGCAGGGGCGCGGGGTCAAACCGTATGTAGCGAAGATCACGGTTCGGCCGCTCTCGCGTGAAGAGTGGGACAAGGTCATTGAGCGCATGGCCAGCGAAGCGGTGTACGCGGCGCGGCTACTGACCGGAGAAATTCCGGAGTCCATTGAGGAGTGCTTCGCGGTGGTTGGTCGGCATTTGTTGCCGGCACCCGGCGATGGACTGCATACCGAATGCGATTGCGGACTTGAGCAACCGTGCAAGCATGTCGCCGCGGCCGCCTACCTCATGGGCGAACGTATTGAAGTTGACCCGGTAGTGCTCTTTGCACTGCGTGGCCTTGATGGTGAGTTGCTCCTGGAGCGGCTCCAAGAGCAGCGAACCCTGCAGACGTCGGGCATATCGCAAGCGCATGCCACCGCGTCGACGGTGGAAGAGGACAACGGCGGACTACCGCCGCTTGAGCAGTGCATCGCGGACTTCTGGCGCCCAACAGCGGCACTTGAGGATGCCGAGTCAGCACCGAAGGCGGAGCATGTCCCGCACGCTCTGTTGCGACGCATGGGTCCAAGCCCGATGGGTGGGAAATTTCCAATGGTCGGCCTGCTCGCCAGCATCTACGACAGCATTCGCGCACGTACGGCGAAGTAATGCGCGGGCATGCGCGGCATGCGCGGCATGCGCTCGCCAAGTCAGGACGCCGCGTTGGGATTGCTATAGAAGATCCGCAGTCGATTGCCAGGGTGCAGGTACTCAACAGAGGACATGTACGCCCGCATCAACATGATGCCGCGCCCAGAGGGAATGTCGATGTTCTCCTCGGCAGTCGGATCAGGCACCGAACCGGGGTCAAATCCTTCACCTTCATCGATCACCACCAACTCCACACCGTGCGGATCGATCTTGCACTCCACGATGACGTGCTTGGATGGGTTGCCCTTGTTGCCGTGTCGGAAGCCATTCACCAATGCTTCTTCCAGCGCTAGGCGGATGGCGAATGAAGCTGCCTCCCCGTAGCCACAGCCGGCCAACGCATCATTGACGTCCGACTGTAAGCCTTCGATGGAATCGCGTTGCTCAAGCAACACCCAGCTTCGCTCGAAGCGCCCATCGTGTGACTGTCCTGGTGCGGGGTGCGCCATGGAGTGACTCCCTTTCACTTGTTGCCGCCGAGACTCGCCTTGGCGGATGCAAGGTCCTTCTCGATACGCAGAATCTTGTTCAACTTGGTGATCTGGAAGATCTGCAGGATCTGCGCGTTGATGTCACAGAGGCGCAATTGACCGTCCTTCGCCTTGACTCGGTTCATCACAGTGAGGAGTGTGCCGAGGGCAGCTGAGGAGAGATGCTCGACGCCCTTAAAGGTCACCACGATTCGCGGCCGCGGCGAGTCATCAACCAACTTGGTCAATTCATTGCCGATGTGGCGAATGACCACTTCGTCAATGATGTGCTTCTCCGTGAACTCCACGAGCGTGCACTCAGGGTCCTTGACAATCCGAATAAAGCTTTGCTGTGGCTGTGCCATATGGTTGAAGTGTACCCCTGTCATGCGCGAAGGAGTCGCAAAAGTAACATCGGGAGCCCGAGGGCTCCCGATGAGGGGTGTCAAGGATCAGATCCGGCTACTCAGTATCCGGCGCCCGGGGACATCTGCTGACGCAGACCCGGGAACAGTGCATCTTCCTGCTCCTGCTGGATGATGATCTCTGGGCGGATCATCAGGAGCAGAGTGGTTTCTGTCTTCGAAGTGATGCGGTTGGTGAAGAAGCGATTGACCACCGGAATCTTGGAGAGCATCGGCACGCCGACCTCGACTTCGAGTTCCGTCACCAAGCGCTGTCCGCCGAGCAGAATGGTGCCCTTATCCGGCACGGTGACCGTGGTGTCAATCTGCGTACCGGTGACTTCAGGGAGCTGAATCGTTCCTTCAAAGTTTGAGGATCGACCACCGCCGCCACCACCACCGCCACCGCCGCCGGCTGCACCGGTGACCGTCTGCGAGGTGAACTTGGCGTTTTGGTTCAGACCAAAGAGCACGGTCATGGTGACGTATCGGCGGTCACCAGAGATGCATGCTTCGATATCCAGCACAAAGCCTTCGTACAGGTTGCTGATGACTGGGGAGAATGCACCCGAGTTGTCACCGGTAACTGGCACCAGGTTGGAGACGTACGCAATCACCTTGGCAACACTGATCCACGAACGCTGGCAGTTGTAAAGCGTCAAGCGCGGGGCAGTGAGTACCACGTTGCGCTGGTCGGCCTGCGTTGCGGTGATGAGCAGGTCAACCTGCACATCGTCGAGATAGGTAAAACCAGTGGTCAACACCGGGTTTGCTACAGCGGCAATACCGAACGGATTGAGACCCGCTGCGGCCAACGTGTTGACGAGCGGCAAGCCTTCTTGCTGCACGTTGACTGTGGAGATTTCACCCTTCTGCACGCCCACGGGCTGCACCGGAACCGAAGATCCGTAGGTGATGTCCTGACCGAAGCCGTTCGGCAGATCACCCTGATTGGTCGGGAAGCCGGTGCCACCAACCGGAGTATTCACTCCAGGCTGAACAACGTTTCCGAAGATCACGGGGTTCTTGAGACGACCAGTCTGCCGAGCTCCACTGCCCGACGTTCCCGGGCCACCCTTCTGATAGAAGAAGTCACGGAGCTGGAAGTTCGGGTCAACCGCACGAGCAGCCGACCAGATACGGTCGTTGGAGTTAAAGTACAGGTCGAAGTCGATACCGATCTGCTCGAACCAGTCCATGGAGACCTGCACAACGCGGCCTTCAATATTGATCTGCAATGCACGAATGGCGCGCAGTTGCTGGAGGAGACCTTCGATGTCACGGTGTGCCGAAGGCGAAGCCGTGACAATCAGGTTGCGATTGAACTCGGCAATGCGGTCGGTACCTTCGCCACGCTCTTCCCAGTTGGCATCCACCTGGTCGTAGACGAGTTGCTTGAGCTGGTCGATCAGTTCGCCGGGGTCGCCGCGCTCTGGTGGTTCGCCGGGGGTTCCAAACGGCACACCGCCGCCACCACCGCCACCACCGCCGCCGCCACCGCCGCCGCCGCCGCCGCCACCGAATCCGCCACCGCCGCCGCCGGTGCCACCACCGCCACCGCCACCACCGCCGCCGGTTTGCACCGACTGGCTGAGGTTGAATTCGGGGGCGTTGTCAAAGTCGGGCGCACGGAACAACAGGTCGCGGACGTCGTAAACGAAAGTGACTTGCTTCTTCTGAACGCCAGCCTTGGTGGTGATGACCACAATGCCGTCCTGCACATCAAAGGCGAGCGGCTCGCTTGGCGGCTGATCACCGTTCTTGGAGATCACCCGCTCAAGCACGCGCTTGATGGCCGATTCCATATTGGTGCTACCAAGGTCAATGGTGACCGCGGTTTGCTCAGGCTCAAGTCCAACTTCCTTCAACTGCGTCCAGTCGATCAAGAAGTCGACCTTGGTCTGATTCTTAAAATAGTCGCATGCTTGCTCAAGAGTTGGGCCGGTAGTGAACGGCACCGGAATAGAGGTGGTCTGGATCTTGTTCCACGTTGGGACATTCACCTCGGCCTCGCGGTAGCCGCTCGCGCCGTAATCAGGCTCACGAACGCGGCGATCACTGAGCTCCTGCCAATCCTCTGGGTAGGTCACCAATGCATTGGTTGAACGCGGACCGGGGCCGGAAACATTGACGCGCTGCGGCACAGTGGCCTCCAGCGCTTCGTCCTCAAGACGGGAGAATCCGTAGGAGCGACGCTTCTGCGTTTCTGCAAAGCGAACATACATCTCGGTGGTGTGCAGCGCATCACGAAGCGTGAGTGCCGCGGAGTTGTTGGGGTCGAGTGCAAGTGCGCTATCAAGAACCTGCAGCGCTTCCGTGTACTTCTGCTGCATTTGCAACTTGCGTACGTTGAGAAGAATTTCATTGACGCGCTTGGTGCGGTTCTCTGCTTCCGTGCGCTGCGAGGATGCGCTTTGCTCGCCTTGGGTAGTGCGTGCCTTCTGATCAACAGTCAGCTTGTGCTGACGCGATTCTTCGCCAATTTGGTCGACCAACTTCTCGGCGTCGGCGGACATCTGCTCAAATTCGGCTGCGTTCAGAACATTGCGCGCCAGGTCAAGCCGCGTGCGCGCCGTGACGGCTGCAAGCTTGGCTTGGTCGTAGTCCTGTTGTGCAAGCAGGCTCTGCGAACGCTTCATATCCGAACTGAATTGCGCAGTCGCCTGCTGGCGGCGGACTTCGCGATCGCTGGAGACGCTACCGATGACGGTGCCGCCTTCAAGCATGGACTGTGCGCGCGTGCGCTCACGGGTTGCTTCTTCATCACCAGGGAGGAATTGCAGCAGCGTTGCCCATCCATTGGCCGCCTGCGACCACTCGCCCTTCTTCATGGCAGCCTGCGCAGCAGCGCGGATTTGCTCGGTATCAACAGTGAGCGGAGCATCGTCGGCAGCGGGTTCAACATCGCCGGGTGCAGCCTCAGCAGGTGCTGGCTCTGATGGTGCTGGCTCCTTGGGTGCCGGTGCCGCTGGCTTCTTTGGAGCAGGCGCGTCAGACTTCTTTGGTGCAGGTGCGGCTGGCTTCTTTGGCGCAGGGGCATCCGGCTTTTTTGGTTCCGGTGCGGCTGGCTCAGCGGCGGGATCATCAATCGGATCATCCGCAGGATCGCCCGGATCCGAGTTCATGGGCTCGTCGGCAGGATCCTGACCTGGCTCTTCGCTTGGCGTGTCAGAAGGATCCTGACTTGGTTCAGAATTGGGATCCTGCACGGGGGCGACCGGCGTTGCCGTTGCATGTCGTGTGAACATGTTGGGCATCACGGCAGTAACGCCGAACATGCTGACCACTAGCGTCGTCTGAAGCGCACTGGAGGAACGCGCAAACAGCGAGTTCAGCGGACGAACGAATCGAATCTCTTCACGAGGCATGACTGCTCCTAGACGACAAACGCCAGCACCGCCACATGGCGGTATCGGCCGAACATCTCTTTCGGGCGCGGGTGCCCAAAGGATCGCCCCACATCCCAAGATTCGGCACGGACCGAACATCAGGGCGGAGATTTGGCGAGGCTACCCTGCCCTCCGACGCTCTGCAAAGGGGTGGTTCAGATGCGGGGACAACCCGTCAACTAGAGAAGTACCAGCGGAACTCGTTACAATCCCACGCGCCCATGAACCAGCGAGTTCCCCCAGCCCAGCCCGACCAACCATCAATCTGCCGACTCGCACTTGAGGACGGAACGGTCTTTCACGGCCATTCGTTTGGTCTTTGTACGGATGGCTCGACCGCTGGAGGTGAGGTGGTGTTCAACACCGCCATGTGCGGATACCAAGAGGCGCTCACTGACCCTTCCTATACAGGGCAGATCTTGGCGATGACGGCCACGGAAATGGGCAACTACGGAATTTCCGATGAGGATGGCGAGAGCCGCTCCACCGCCGTGCGCGGATTTGTAGTGCGCGAGGCGATTGCGGAGCCGAGCAATCATCGTTCCATCAGCAGCCTCTCCGCGTGGCTTGCGGCGAACGGCGTTATTGGAATCGACGGGATTGATACGCGCGCCCTCGTACGAATTCTGCGGACCAAGGGTGCGCTCCGCGGCGTGCTCTTTGTAGGCGCCAGCAAATCCGATGATGAACTGGTTGCGATGGCGCGCGCGCTCCCTTCGATGGCGGGGCAGAATCTTGCCGGATGCGTCAGCCCAACGCAGAGCAGCACATGGCGCGAAGGTCTGGGCGAGTGGACCTTGCGCGGACAATCGCACGGCGGGCGAACCTTCAAAGTGGTAGCGCTCGATTGCGGTGCGAAGCACAACATCTATCGCAACCTGGCGGAGCGCGGCTGTGATATCGAAGTGGTCCCGCACGATTTGAGCGCTGCAGAAATTCGCGCGCGCAAGCCCGATGGATTGTTCATCTCCAACGGACCCGGAGATCCCGCGGCTGTGGAGCGCACGATCGCCACACTGCGTGAAATCGCCGGTGAAGTGCCAACCTTTGGCATTTGCCTTGGTCACCAGTTGCTGGCACTGGCATTGGGCGCCAAGACTTGGAAATTGAAGTTTGGGCATCGCGGAGCCAATCAGCCCGTGCGGAATTTGCTCACTGGTCGAGTGGAAATCACTAGTCAAAATCATGGCTTTTGCGTTGATGAGGCATCACTGCGCGCGGTGGGCGGCGAGCCGACGCATATGCACCTCAACGACGGAACGCTGGCTGGATTCCGACACACTTCCAAGCCGATCTTCAGCGTGCAATATCACCCCGAGGCCTCACCTGGCCCGCATGATTCCGCGTACCTCTTTGACTGCTTCGTCACCATGATGGGCAGCAGGCGTCCAATTACCGCCGCTGACATGGAAGCGGCGCAACGTGCGCTCGCTTCCGCGTGACGAGCACTGCATGTCCCTGTTCGCTTCCGGTGACCGTACCGTCTCGCTCCTTGCTCAGGTGGCGGTGGAGCGATCACTCGAGCGTTATCCCGACGGACTGACGTACGCGCTGCCACCAGAACTTGCGGATGTGCGTGCAGGTGAGCGCGTGCGCGTTCCACTTGGACGCGGCGACTCGGCCGTGGAGGGGATTGTGGTTCGCACCATGGCTGCCGATGCCATGCCGGGCGTACCGCTATCGAAACTCAAATTTGTAGAAGCGCGCTCGAGTGCAGCGCCACCAATGCCGGTGCAACTGGTGGAATTGGCGCAGTGGATTTCTGCGTACTACGTGTGCCCGATCGGAATGACACTGGCATCCATGACGCCAGCGGCCGTGAAGAAAGGTGTCGGCACGGTGACGCGCACGTTGGTTGACCTTGCGCCCGGATGGGAAGTGGCTATCGCTGCAGCAAAGCGTGTCACCGTGCAGCAACGCCGCGCCGTAGAAGCGTTGCGAACCGCACCAGATATTGAACGCCCGATGGATGTTCGTGACCTATGCGAGCGCGCCGAATTGGGCACCCCAGAGCCAGTGAAACGCCTGGTTTCAGCGGGAATTCTTGTGGCGCAACGGCGTACCAAGGTCGAAGCAGAGTGGCGCGCCGAACGCGCCGCGTCTGGGGTTAAGCCGCAACTCACTGCTGCGCAACACGGCGTAGTGGAATCGATCGGTGCCACGATCGGGCAGGGATTTTCTCAGCACTTACTGTTTGGTGTCACTGGTGCCGGAAAGACCGAGGTGTATATGCGGCTCATTGAGCGCACCTTGGCGGTGGGACGCACGGCGTTGGTGTTGGTGCCGGAGATCGGCCTGACGCCGCAGACCGGCGGTCGATTGATGGCGCGCTTCCCGCAAGAGCGCGTCGCCATCTTGCATAGTGGACTCACTGCCGCGCAACGAAATCAACATTGGAACCTGGTGTCGGCGGGGCAAGTGCGATTGGTGATGGGCGCGCGCAGTGCAGTGTTTGCGCCGGTTGCTGATGGACAACTTGGATTGATCGTCGTCGATGAAGAGCATGACGCAAGCTATAAGCAAGATCAAATGCCGCGGTATCACGGGCGTGATGTTGCTATTCGCCGCGCGCAAATGGCGCAGTGCCCCATTGTTCTTGGTAGCGCCACGCCAAGCTTGGAGAGTTGGTTTAACGCAACCGAGCGAAAGACCAGCGCGTTGCATGTCTTGCGTGATCGCGCACCAGGGCTGCGATTACCGCATGTCGAAGTGGTTGACTTTGCTGAAGAGCGCAAGAAATTTCCTGATCGCCGCGTGCACCTCTTGGGGCCACGGCTGGCAGGTGCAATTCAAGAGACACTTGATAGCAATGGGCAAGTACTGATCCTGTTGAATCGGCGCGGCTATGGAAACTGGATCGCCTGCGCGGATCACCGATGCGGATGGCTGATGCGCTGCGAACGCTGTGATGCCGGCATGATTTGCCACACACTTCCCTCAGCGGCAGGCGGAACTGCCACGCAATACGTGCGCTGCCATCATTGCCAAGGCGAGCAGAAACTGCCGCGCACGTGCCCGGTGTGTGGCAAGCAAGTTTCGGTGTTCGGTCTGGGTGTGCAGCGTGTGGAAGAGGAACTGGCGCGGCTCCATCCAGCGCTGGTGCCAGGAACAACCATGCTGCGCATCGATGCAGATTCCATGCAGGACGCCAACGATTTCCACGATGCACTGGGGCGCTTCGGTGCCGGCGAAGTGCGGCTCTTGGTGGGAACGCAGATGATCGCCAAGGGACTGGACTTCCCAGGCGTTCGCTTGGTGGGCGTGGTCAATGCGGACACCGCACTCAACTTGCCGGACTTCAGAGCAGCGGAGCGGACCTTTCAATTGGTGAGCCAGGTCTCCGGGCGCTGTGGGCGCAGCGCGGAGGCCGGGCGCGCCATCGTGCAAACATTCCAACCAGACTCGCCCGCCATCAAACTTGCAGCGGCGCATGACTATGAGGCGTTTGCAACCGAGGAGCTGGCGTTGCGCGAACGATTCGCACTGCCGCCATGGCGGCGGATGGCGCGCGTGGTGATCCGCGATGGCGACGAGGAGAAGGCGCGGGTCATGGCGGAGGAGCTGGCGCGGGCGCTGGCGATCGAAGCGGCGCGGATGAATGCGGGCGAGGGTGCGGGTACGGGCGCAGGCGTGGGCACCGGTGCAGGTGCGGGTGCGGGTACAGGCGCCGGCGCCGTTGAAGTGGTCGGGCCCATGCCCTGCCCCATTGCGCGGATTTCTGACCGCTGGCGCATGCAGGTGGAGATCACGGCTCCAAATGCCGCCAGCCTTGGTCGATTCCTGACTGCGGCTCGAAATGCGAAGATCCTGCGCCCGGGCGAGACCTACGCCGTGGATGTGGATCCCGTGGCGCTCATGTGACTAGACGCACGGCGATTTAGGCGTCCGGGAAAGCGCCGTTTCCCCTATAATCGTTAGACTTTGCGCATCGCGAGCTGCGATGGCACATCTAGGAGCGCGCGACACCATGTCAGACAGTTCGGGACACGGCCAAACCCCCCACTCGCCCCTCGCTTCCACTGGTCGCGCGGTGAACGCGTGGTCTCCGGAATACATCGAGCAGATGCACGCCGCGTGGCTGCGTGATGCCGGGTCTGTTGGTGATTCATGGAACCAGTTCTTCCTGGGTTTCGAGCTTGGCCTGGACCGACCAGCCAAGTCCACTGCGGGCGCAAGCACCGCTAGTGGCGCTGATACCGCAGGCACAAGTCATCCCGCGCAGCCGAAGGTGCAAGCGCTCATTGATGCGTATCGCCGCCTTGGTCATCTTGGCGCAACGCTGGACCCACTGGGCACCGTGCGCCCCAAGCCGCAGGAGTTGGCGCTTTCGGCATTTGGCCTCACTGGCAATGACCTGACCACGACCCTCGATACCGGCACGCTGCCCATGGGTCCGCGCGCCACACTTTCCGAGATCATTGAGTTCCTACAAAGCGCATACTGCGGCAACATCGGCGCGGAGTTTGGATTCATCGCCTGCCCACGCAAGCGCGCATGGATTGCTGAGCGCATGGAGACGCTTGCGTTGCGATCACCGCCCGGCGGAACTGCGGCACGCACGCGCATCTTGGAGAAACTGGTTGCCGCAGACGGACTAGAGAATTTTCTGGCAACCCGGTTCATCGGCAAGAAGCGATTTGGCCTGGAGGGTGGCGAATCACTGCTGGTGGTCCTTGATGCGGTGCTCTCCGGAGCAGTGCGCGCTGGTGCCGAAGAGTGTGTGCTCGGTATGGCGCATCGCGGGCGTGTCAACGTGCTGCACAATGTTGCTGGCAAGCCTGCAGAAATGATCTTCACTGAGTTTGAAGAAGCATGGAGCCCACACTTTGAACATGGTGGCGGCGATGTCAAGTACCACCAAGGTTTCTCGGGCGCGTATCAAACCGCTGATGGCGGTTCATTGCGCGTTTCGCTGTGCCCGAACCCCAGTCACTTGGAATTTGTTGGACCTGTCGCTACTGGACGCACTCGCGCGCGGCAAGAGCGGACTCGTTCGCTTGCTGATGGCATTGCCAAGGTGTTGCCGATTCTTCTCCATGGAGATGCGGCGCTGCCCGGCCAAGGCGTGGTCGCAGAGACGCTCAACATGGCTGGCCTGGTTGGCTATGACGTCGGCGGCACGGTGCATGTGGTCATCAACAATCAAGTTGGATTTACTACCGACAGCAGTGACTCGTACATGGGTGCGTACTGCACCAACGTTGCCAAGATGGTTGAAGCGCCCGTGTTCCACGTCAATGGTGGCGATGCCGAAGCATGTGACTTTGTAGCGCGCCTTGCCTCGGAGTGGCGCAGCACATTCGGCGAAGACGTGTTTATCGATGTGTGGTGCTGGCGCAAGAACGGGCACAATGAGACGGATGAGCCCAACTTTACGCAGCCAACCTTGTACCGCCGAGTGCGCAGCGCCAAGCCGGTCGCGGCGCGTTATGCCGAGCAACTGGTCGCCGAGGGCGTGATCAGTGCCGATGAATTGGATAATCAGACCAAGGCGCTCTTTGCGTCGCTGGACGCTGCGCAACAGCGCGCCAAGGCGAAGCCGATGGAGCCCGGGCATGCGCCGTTCGAAGGTGCATGGAAGGGAATGACCGGCACGTGGAACGATGACCCAGTGGAAACTGGCGTCTCCGCCCGCGTACTCAAAGGACTTGCCGCGCAACTTGCTGTGATTCCAAAGGGATTTACAGCGCACAAGACCGTTGCCAAGGGTGTGCAATCGCGTGCGTCTGTTGAGACTGGTGGCGTGGAGTGGGCGCTGGCGGAGTTGCTGGCCTACGGCTCGTTGGTTGAAGAAGGCGACACCATTCGCATCACGGGTCAAGACGTCAAGCGCGGCACATTCAGCCACCGACACGCGGCAATCTTTGATCAAGAGACCGGCGAAGAGTGGATGGCACTCAAGCACCTCAAGGGAGCCAAGGGGCGCTTTGAGATGTTCAACTCCCCGCTCACCGAGTGCGCGTGCGTTGGATTCGAATACGGGTACTCCCTGGTCGATCCGCATGCATTGGTGATTTGGGAAGCGCAGTTTGGAGATTTTGCTAACGGCGCGCAGGTGATCTTTGATCAGTTCGTAGTCGCTGCGGAGTCCAAGTGGTTCCGCTCGTCCGGACTCACGATGTTCTTGCCGCACGGCTATGAAGGCCAGGGCCCTGAGCATTCCAGCGGTCGCATGGAGCGATTCCTGCAACAGTCCACCGACGAGAACATTCAAGTGGTGTATCCATCCACCACTGCACAGATGTTCCATGTGATACGGCGGCAGATGAAGCGCAGCTTCCGCAAGCCACTGGTGGTGATGACTCCCAAGAGCATGTTGCGACTGCCGAGTGCGCAGAGCCCGATGGCTGAGTTCACGCACGGACAGTTCCAGACGGTCATTGGCGATCCCGCTAAGCCGGATCCAGCGCGCGTGAAGAAGCTGGTGTTCTGCACTGGCAAATTGTTCTACGAGCTTGATACGCAGCGGACTGAAAGTGGCAACAACGCGGTGGCGATTGTGCGCGTTGAGCAATTGACTCCGTTCCCTGCCGAGGAGATTCGTGCGCAAGCGGCGAAGTACCGCGGCGCAGAAATCGTGTGGGCGCAAGAAGAGCCGGAAAATTGCGGTGCATGGCAGGCAATGCTCGGTAAGTTCTTGACGCATCTGGGCTGCACCCCTTCGTATGTTGGACGGCCGGCGCAATCGAGCTCGGCGGTCGGCAGCACGAAGCGCCATGCCAAGGAACAGGCAAAGATTGTGGCCGCCGCCGTGGGTGCTCCCGCAGGCGGTACGGTTGGAAACAAGGACAGCGCGGGCAGCACGTCCGCGGCAACGCAGAATCCCTCATCGGGCAAAGGCCGGAACGCGCACTAATCAGCTCGTTTCGGAAGAATGACACCGCGCGTAACGCGCATGGAGAATGACATGTTGGACATCATGGTTCCGAGTCCTGGCGAATCGATCACTGAAGTGACGCTCGGTCAATGGCATAAGCATGACGGCGACTGGGTGGAGACCGATGAGGTCTTGGTCGACATTGAAAGCGACAAGGCAACCTTGGAAGTGCGCGCGCCTGCGGCGGGTGTGCTGCGCGTCAAGGTGCAGTCCGGCGCTGAGCAGAAGGTGGGAGCGCCGATTGGGGCGATCGACACTGCGGCGGCGAAGCCAGCGGGTGCGGGCCATGCGGCAAGTGCACCTAGTCCGGCGAGTGCCGCAAGCAAGGCACCTGCAGCGGCAGTGGCGGCAACAGTGACGGCCGCAGTCGTGCCAGAGCCGGTGGATGGCAAGAAGGCCTCCTCACTTGCCAAGAAGGTGGCTGCCGATAAGGGCGTCGACCTCGCGAAAGTCACTGGCAGTGGAACGTCCGGACGAATCGTGATGGCTGATGTTGAGCGCGCCGCGACGGCCGTTGCGACGATTGCCAATCCCGTGAAGCCGGTGCCGGCGGTGGCGATGCCGATGGCCGTGGCTGGCGCACGCGGCGTTCGGCGCGAGAAGATGCCGAAGATCAGGCAGCGGATTGCGGAACGCCTTGTCCAAGCACAACACACCGCTGCGATGCTCACCACGTTCAACGAGTGCGACATGACCGAAGTCATGCGTCTGCGCTCGGAACACAAGGAAAGCTTTGAGAAGCACCACGGCGTGAGCCTGGGCTTCATGAGCTTCTTTGTGAAAGCATGTTGCAGTGCGCTGAAGCGCTTCCCCAAGGTCAACGCGTACATCTCGCTTGATGAGGTTGAGTACCACGACTACGCAGATGTTTCGATTGCTGTGGGTACCGACCGCGGCTTGGTAGTGCCGGTGCTGCGTAATGCGGAGCTCTTGAGCTTTGCGGAGATTGAACTGGCGATCCGCGGATTTGCTGCGAAGGCACGCGAGGGCAAGCTCACGGTTGATGAGATGACCGGCGGCACCTTCACCATCACCAACGGCGGTATCTACGGCAGCTTGATGTCAACGCCGATCTTGAATGCGCCGCAAAGCGCCATTCTGGGCATGCACACCATCAAGAAGCGACCGGTGGAAGATCCGCGCAACCCAGGGCAGATCGCCCTGCGACCGATGATGTACTTGGCACTCAGTTACGACCATCGCATCATCGACGGCGCGGATGCAGTGAGCTTCCTGGTGCACATCAAGGACTGCATCGAGAAGCCTGAACGACTGCTACTGGACTAATCCAAGCCGCCATCCATTACTGGATGAAGCGGCTTGGATTTACAGTCGCTTCAGAAGATCGGCGACGGCGGTTTCCAGTTGGGTATCGCGGGACGCACTCTCGTCTTCTGCAGTTTGCGGCACCACAATGTCCGGCATGGCGCCATGCAGCTCCATGTCGGTTCCATCTTGTAGGTACCAACCGCGGAATGGCGTACGTACGGTCGTGCCATCAATGAGTGAAGTACTGCCAGTGGAAATGACGCCTCCGTAGGTCTGCGTGCCCACCAGGGTGCCGCGCTTCAACGTCTTGAAGGCGTGTGCAGTGATCTCCGCGTTCGAGAAACTCTTCTCATTGCACAACATGTCGATCGGCAACGAGTAGCGCTGGATGAACAAACGATCCACGGGGTAGTGACCCTTCTTGGCCGGATCTGCGCCGCGCGGCACGGTGTACGCGTGCGGCTGCACCATGATGGAACTGAGCAGGCGATCAGCTGTTGATCCGCCGCCGTTGTTGCGCACGTCAATAATCAAGCCGTCCTTGCCGTCCGCCTGGGCATACAAGTCACGCTCGTACACATCAAGCGAAGCTTGATCCATGGCCGCAATGTGCAGATAGCCGATGCGACCATTGGAGAGCCGCGTCACCGTCTCGCGGGCGCGACGCAGCGTGTCTTGATAGGTGAGTTCACGAATTTCCCCGCTTGAACCAGGAACCACGATGGCATCCAGTTCCATGCGCGGTTCGCCGGGGGCTGGTGCGCGCATCACGCGAACCACGGTCTCTTTGCCGGCGGTGCCGCGGAACACGTCTTCGATGGAAACGCCAGGCTTCACCACTTCGCCATTCACGGCAACAATGACGTCGCCGACTGCAAGTGGCGTCTGCCCCTTCGTGGCAGGGCCATCGCGAAGCAATTCTTCCACGCGGAATCCACCCTCAGCAAAGAGTGTGCGCGCGCCAATGCGGCCAACCGGCAAGCGCCCTGCCCCTTCTGAGCCAGGGCTACGAACGCCAAGGTGACTGGCGTTCAACTCACCAAGGAATCGATTGGCAACATAATCAAACTCTTCGTCGGTGCGCGCATTGTTGGCAAGGGCGGACCATTTCGCAGTGAGCTTGGGCCAATCACAACCATTCATGGTGGGGCTGTAGAAGACGCTCCCCATGGTGCGGGCCATCTCCAGGAACTTCTGGTTGCTCTGCGCGGCCAAATCAAGTTCAACGGTGTCGCTCAGGTCGATGGCTTTGGCGTCACCAGCCGGGAGGTTCACCACACTGGCGCCGCCCTTGCCGACCACCACCAACTTGTCGCCCGCCAGGGAAATCTGCTGAATGCTGCCAGCAGCGCCGAGCTTCTTGGTCTCGCCACCAGACCACGCCACGCTATTCAATCCCGCAGCTTCGCCTGTGCCCCCCATGAAGTACACGCGATCGCCGGCAGGGGAAATCTCAAGATCGAGCTCGTTTCCAGGCATCGTGGTGAGCCGCCGCAGACGCATGTAAGCGTCATCAAGATCGAGCGGCTTGGGCGGATCCTTCTTGTCCTTCTTGGAATCATCCTTGTTGGCGTCATCCTTCTTGGAGTCATCCTTCTTGGAGTCATCTCCCTTGGGTTCGTCCTTCTTTGGTTCATCCTTCTTGGGCTCATCCTTCTTGGACTCGTCCTTCTTGGAATCATCCTTCTTTGATTCCGGCTTCTTGGGACTGCGCTCGGCTGCCTTCTTCTTGGCGGCCTCGGCTGCGTCCTTGAAATACTGATCCTGCTCGAAGCGCTGCATCCCCTCAAGGTCCTTGTCGAGGAAGACCATGTACACGTCGCCATCGTTTTCCACGCGCGCGGACGCAAAGGCCAGCACCTTGCCATCGGAACTCCAACGCGGATTGACATCCATGTCGGGGTGACGCGAAATATTCACCGCCGGCGCACTTCCGTCGGCGGGCTGGATCCAAATGTCGCTATTAAAATTGTCATCATCTTGGCGAATGGCCAACATGCGGCTGTCGGGGCTCCAACGCCAGTCAATCGACTGATCGAACCCAGTGCGCAAATCCTTCTCTTCGCCAGTGGCGACATCGCGAACCACCAGGGTGTTGAGATCGCGCCGATATGCGACCTTCTTGCCGTCGGGTGATGGACTTGGCCCGCGCTCGCTCACTGCAGGAAGCGCAATGAACGGCTTCACTTCAATCTTCACAGCATCAGCCCAACGAGCGCCTTCGTCCTTCTTGTCGTCCTTCTTCTCTGCTTTCTTGTCGTCCTTCTTGTCATCCTTTTTGTCGTCGGCCTTCTTCGCGTCTTTCGGTTCATCAGCCTTCGCTGGCTCGGCAACAGGCGCGACAGCTACTGGTGCAGGCGCTGCAGGATCAACGACCGCAGGTGCGGGCGTGGGTGCAGGTGCGGGCGCAGTGACGGGTTCAGCGGCGGGTGCAGTTGCTGGCGCTGCGGCAGGTTCAGCATTCGGTTCTTCCTTCTTCGGATTGACCTTGTCCTTGAACGCACTGCGAACTTCGCCGCGCGTCTGCGCAACGGTTGCCTGGTAGATCGAATCGTTACCGTCGGAGTCACTGGAGAACAGCAACTTGGTGCCATCGGGCATCCAAGCGATGTCGCGTTCGCGCGCGGGAGTGCGGGTCACGCGGACGAACGGGGTACGTTCCTCCACACCCTTCACGTAGACGTCGCCGTATGCCACCATGGCCATGGTCTTGCCATCCGGAGAAAGTTGCGCCTCGGTGACATCGCGCCCAACGCTGCGGGGACGAATGCGATCAGACTCATCTTCCGCTGCCTGCATGGCAATCTTGATCGGCTGCGCACCAGGCGTGGCGAGATCAAGGCGCCACAGTGAATCCCAGTTAGAAAAGATGGCAACGCGGCCGTCAGTCGATACTGCCAGTTCGCGCACGTCATCATCAAATGAGGTGAGTTGCGTGCCTGGGTCAGTAGCGGGTGCCGCGAACTTCTTGCGCCACATGTTGATGCTCTTGCCGTTACCGCGATCGCTGAGATAAATAATGTCTTCGCCCGCTGGGAATGCCCAGCCGTCATTGCCCTTCCAATCAGTGAGCTGCGCGAAGCGTCCGGTGGCGCGATCAAAGGTCCATACATCGCGTTGATCAGGACCTTGGTAGCCGCGTCGGAACCAGGCGCTACTACCGCGTTCAAAGAGCACCGTTGCACCGTTGCGTGTGGCAATTGGATGCGAGCCGTATGCATCGCAGGCGCGCTCCACCGACCCACCAGCGAGTGGCACCATGTATGGGCGCGCTGCTCGGTAGAGATCGTTTTCACGCATGCTTTCAAAGTACGCCACTGGTCGACCGGTGCCATCGACACCAGTGCCACTGAGAATCGCTGCCGAATCACCGAAGGTGAGCTGGCGAACATCACTGCCGTCGCTCTTCATGATGAAGAGATTGCGACCTCCGTCGCGGTCGCTGTCAAAGACAATGGATGCTCCGTCCGGACTGAACGCGGAGCGACCTTCATTGGCCGCATTGCTCGTGAGGCGCAGGGCACCTCCGCCGGTCGATGGGCACTTCCAAAGATCACCGCGCCAACTGAACAAGATGACATTGCCGTCCGGACTGGTGGCTGGATAGCGCGGCAGGTCAACCGTGCCCGCAACGGCATAGGGAGCCGAAAGGGCGATGAGGAAGGCGGCGGCGACGGTGGCGATGGGCTGCACGGGTATCTCCTTGAGGGCCCCGGTGTGGGGCGAATCGGTAGTTCACGCCGTAGGGGGTAATTACGCAAGTTGGGGGTCGGATAGCGCCTCGGGCCGGGCTCGGGCGGCATGGACGGGGCGCGGTGGGCGCGACTCGCGGGATCAGCGCTAAAACTGCCCAAGGCGAGCTCGTCAATCTACAGAATTGAGGCAAACCGGCCGGCACAGACGGAAATCTGTCATCGGGAACTTGCCGTCCGGGTCCTTGAATCCGACAGTACAGGCGATAGAGGTCAGCTCTCCGATCGAGACGCAGGTGTGTGCGCCCTGGAAAGCTGACAGAAGTTGCCGCAAACGCGGCGAACCAACGACCGGTGTCCGCCGTATAGGGTCAGGACACATGATCGGTGGATGACCCCGAAGGGAAGGATTTCCGATGAGCGACTCGCTACCAAAGCCCCTGAGTTCAATCAACGCCCTGCGCGCCCACCTGAAAGTGCTTGAACGCGGCGTAGACAACGCCCGCAACAAGCGCGTCGGTCCGGCCGAACAGCCGGCAAGTCTTGCCCCCGTCAGTCGCCCCTCTCAACAAGTAGCGACCCGGACCATGAGCCAGCCGCCAGCGAGTTACCCAATGACGCGACCTGCCTCCAACGGTGGCAGTTCCGGATCTGACGGGAAACCGAAGGCGAAGCCAAAGAGCGGCACTGACTTCAGTGCATTCTTCGGCGGCATCGATAAGCGCGCCGCAAGCTGACCAAACCACTCGAACGCCTGTATGGGCGGAATGATGCGACCCCGTATCATTCCGTCCATGCGCACTGAATCCCTCGCGTTTCTGAGGAAACTCCTCGATACCCCCAGTCCATCCGGCTTCGAACGCGAAGGTCAACGCGTTTGGCTTGATTACGTTCGCAGCAACGGCGCCACGCGGACTTGGAACGATGCGTATGGCAATTGCTTCGCTGAATTGTTGCCCGATACCCTCGATACGCCCAAAAAGCTATTCACCGTTGCCATCTGCGGCCACGCCGATGAAATTGGTCTGATGGTGCAGCACATCGATTCCAATGGTTTCATCTATTGCCGCTCGATCGGCGGGATCGATGCGGGATCGATTGTGGGTAAGCGTTTGCAATTTCGCTCCTCAGTGAAGGGCGTCAGCGAACCGGTCATCGGTCTGATTGGCGCCACTGCCATCCATCTGCAAGATCGTACTGGCGAAGCAAAGGTTCGCAAGCTGCACGAGCTCTTTGTGGACATTGGTGCGAAAGACGAAGCGGCTGCGCGGGCTCGGCTGAACATCGGCGATCCAGCAACATTTCTGGACGGAAGCATGATGCTCTCTGATGAATTGATTGTGGCGCGCGCGCTCGACAATCGCATCGGCACGTGGGTTGCCGCAGAAACACTTCGCTTGTGCGCTGCCATGCCAATGCGCAACGTGCGGATCGTTGCGGTCAGCACCGTGCAAGAAGAAGTGGGACTCCATGGCGCGGAGATGATCGCCGTGAGTTTGCACCCAAGCGTTGCCCTGGTCACCGATGTTGGCCACGCCACCGACAGCCCCGGGATTACTCAGGCGCAACACGGGCAATTCAAGATGGGCGCTGGCCCCAAGATTGCGATCGGCGGCGCCATGCAGCCCGAGGTGGTGGCTCGCCTTCTTAGCACTGCTGAGCGCCTCACCATTCCATTGCAGCGTGGCGCCACTCCAGGCACCAGTGGAACTGATACGGATTCCATCTTCCTTGCTGGTGGCGGTATCCCCTGTGGCTTGGTGAGCTTCCCGATTCGTTACATGCACACCACGGTGGAAATGGGGCACTTGCGCGACCTAGAGCAAATTCCCGAGTTATTTGCGGGTTTCTGCGAAGGACTGCAGGGCAACGAACGCTTCGCGCCATCACTTTGATGGTTAGGCAGGCATGTCCCTGATATCCTGACCGATCCGGTACGCATGAATCCATGCACACTGGATCGCTTGAACTCATCGATCTCATGATTCAGTTCCTTTCCATCGCCTTCCGCAACATGAAGACTGTGGGCACGATCTGCCCAAGTTCCCCCATGCTGGCACGGTCGTTGGCGGCGGCGGCCATTGAGTCCACCTCTCCAAAGCGGATTTTGGAGGTTGGGCCAGGCACCGGACCGGTCACCAAGGAAATCCTGAAGTGCCTTGGACCGGATGATGTCTTAGACATCGTGGAACTGAGCAGCGAATTCTGCAGAAACCTTGATTCCAAGATTCTCACGCCGTGGCGGACACGTGGCAAGCCAGGGCAAGTGACATTGCACAATGCTGCGATCCAAGATGTGCAATTGGAAATGAGCTCGTATGACTGTGTCATCTGTGGCCTTCCATTCAACAACTTTGAGATTGACCTTGTGGAAACCATCATGCGTCGCCTGCTCGACTTGCTGCGCCCGGGCGGCGAGCTTTCATACTTTTGCTACTTCGGTGCAAAGACGATGAAGAGCACCGTGCTTGATGGTCCGGGTCGAGACAATCTGCGCGCCATCGCTCGACTTGAGCGCGAATTACACCTCGCACATTCCGGTTCGCGGCACGTGGTCTTGGCCAACATCCCGCCTGCCGAAGTTCGCCGGCTACAGAAGCCATGAGTGCGCTACCGTGAAGGAAGTCCAAGACCATTTCTTCAAGCTCGCCAAGGAAGAGGGGTATCGCGCACGCAGCGCGTACAAACTCCGGGAGCTTGACGACCGATTCAAGTTGATGCGCCCTGGTTCGCGCGTCCTTGACCTTGGTGCTTGCCCAGGCAGTTGGATTCAAGTAGCGGCCGAACGCGTTGGGGATAATGGCGTGGTGGTGGCTATCGACCTGAAAGCCATCGATAAGCGCGGCTTTGGGCCGAATGTCCATCTGCTTGAAGGCGATATCAATGAGCTGACGCGCGAGCATTTGCCCTACGCCATGGAAGGCAAACTCTTCGATACGGTGATCAGCGACATGGGGCCAGACACCAGCGGTGTACCGATGGCCGATAGCGCGCGTAGTGTGCAGTTGTGTCACGCGATGCTTGATCGGTTGCCATTCTTACTCCGCACCGGTGGACACGCAACCATGAAGGTGTACGAGGGCGCTGAATACCCCGCGCTAGTAAAGCGTGCGAACATGGTGTTCACTGAGGCCAAGGGATACAAGCCAAGTGCCAGCCGCGCGGAGAGCGTGGAGATGTTCATCGTGTGCCGCGGCTACCGCGGACCGAAGGACACTGGACCTGGACCGCGCGATCCTTCGCTGCCACAACGCGCGCCCAGCAAGGGCTGGAACTCGTAACAGATCTGTTTGTAACGATTGCGCATCCGTGACATGGGCGGTAACTGCTGCCACACAGGCAACTACCGCAGCGCTTGCAACCGCTTACCAGCTTCAATCACATTCTCGCGTGAGTTGAACGCGCTGATCCGGAAGAAACCTTCGCCGTGGCGTCCAAAGCCTGCGCCTGGAGTCACTACCAGCCGAGCTTTACCGAGAAGCGCATCGAACGCGTCCCAACTTCCCATGCCAGCTGGGCATGCCACCCAGACATACGGAGCGTGTTCGCCGCCCCAGACCTTCAGGCCCTCGGCAGCGCATGCTTCCCGAAGAATACGCGCGTTTTCCATGTAGAAATCGATCAATGACGCTACTTGGGCGCGTCCAGCGGGCGTGTACAGCGCGGCGACGGCGCACTGCACCGGCCAACTGACACCATTGGAGCAGGTGGCCCAACGGCGCATCCACAGGCGATGCAGCGAGACGCGTTCACCGCCGTGGGTG
>JBBAOD010000002.1:0-4069 GCA_040401635.1 Phycisphaerales bacterium | reverse complement strand
ACCCTCAATAGCCTTTGGAACAACGGTGTAACCCGCGCGGACTCCGGTGAAGCCGCCGCTCTTGGAGAAGCTTCGGAACTCCACCGCGCACCGATCGGCACCAGGGATTTCATATATCGAACGTGGTAGCGATGGGTCGCGCACATACGCCTCATATGCGGCGTCGTAGCAAATGAGTGCATCGTTGGCGAGTGCCCATTCCACCCAACGGGCAAGTTGCGGCCGAGTGATCATCGCACCGGTTGGATTGTTGGGGTAGCAGAGATAGACCATGTCCACTGGTTCAGTGGGGAGCTCCGGAACAAATCCATTGGCGGGAGTACTCGGGAGATACACCAGACCTTCGTAGCCGCCGCCGGCAAGTGCGGGTCCAGTGTTTCCCTGCATGACATTGTTGTCTACGTAGACGGGATACACCGGATCACATACGGCAGTGCGATTGCCACCTTGTGCTGGAGTGCCGGTGGCCATGATTTCCATGAAGGCGCTGGCATCTGGCTTACTTCCGTCGGAAACAAAGATTTCATCCGGCGCAATAGCGATGCCGCGATCACGGTAATCACCCTGCACGATGGCCTCGCGGACAAAGTCATAACCCGTGGCGGGGCCATAGCCACGGAACGTCGCGCGGTTGGCGAGTTCATCGACCGCTGTATGCATCGCCGCAATGACGGCGGCGGGAAGCGGCTCAGTGACATCGCCGATGCCGCAGCGGATGATCTCTTTGGCAATGGCGGGATGCGCCTCGGTGAACACGGACACGCGGCGGGAGATTTCAGGGAACAAGTAGCCGGCGGCCAGCTTCAGGTAGTGGTCGTTGATGAATGCCATAGAAGTCAGGGTAGGCGCGTGGTGCGCGGTAGGGAGTAAGCGGAGCGGTCGATCATGGTGCCGAGAAGAGCGAGCCGTATTCCATCGGCTCGGGAACAATACTCAGCGTGACAGGGGCGTCAACATTGCGAATCAAAATCTTGTTTGTGCACGGGCCCAGTGCGGCATGCAGTGTGTCGTGATCGTTGCGGGGATCAACAACGCGCCAGTCACCAGCTTCAACGCGGGTGAGCACCTTGCCATTGACACAGTCGATATCAAAGATTCCACAGGTGCCCGTGAATGCGCGAAACACAATCTCCCTGCCGCGGGTGACCAGCGTGACATCTTCGGTGATTGCCCATGGAGTAATCATGCGGATATCGCCGTCGGAAGTTTCGACGGAACATGCACCGCGATTTTCGTAAATATGTACCTTTCCGGAGCGCGTTTTCACATGAACGCGGCGCAATTCCGGGAGTTCAATATCGATGTCTGTTTCATGAAGCCCTGCCTCATCATGCTCAGTGGTTCCGCGACGGATTTCTGCCTTGACCGCTATCTGCGCTAGGGATGCTGTGGCCTCATCAGTGCGATCAGCGCCATGACTCGCAGTCACGATCACGTGCATACGAATTTCGTTCTTGGTCTCGCGACCAGAACGAATCACTACATCACCACCGAACGTCTCCAGGTCGATATCGATGATGCCGTCCACGGGCAGTACGTAATTACGCTCTTCAGTGACCGAACCTGCGAAACTGGCGGCGATACTGCTCGCGGATTGGTCAATTCCACGCTCCACGGAACTGTGACCCGCGCAGCCAGCGGCACCGATCAGAGTCATGGCGGCGGTGGCGCTACTGATCCAAAGCGTCGCGCAAGGGCGAAATGCCCCCACAGCGCGCAGGGAGGGGGCAAGGAGTCTCACGGGTGCTGACAGGCCAAGATGTCGTCGGGCGGGCATCCCAAAGATTCTACGATGCCGCCATGCTTTCGCCCGACATCGTTCGTGCCCTGCCCATGCTTGCGCTGACGTTGGCATGCATGGGCGTGCGTGGATTCGCGGCAACACAAGTGCCTCCGGCACAACCTGCACAGCCAACACCGGCGGTAGTGGATGTTGCAAAGCCCGACGAGCCAGCGGTGCCCACCAAGGATGTCATCCGAGTCACCCTCCCGAAAGAATCGGCAGCGCTCCTTGGATCAGAGAGCCGCGCCGGACGGATGTTGGTCTTCTTGGCGGCAGAGTCAGCGTTGCAGCCGGGTGACGAGCCGCTCGATGCTCCGTTCTTTGACAGTCCGCAGCCAATGTATTCCGTTGCAGTCAGTGAACTTGTGCCAGGCGCCGCCGTTACGGTAGGAGCCGATGCGATTGCATTTCCGGAGCCGATCGCCATGCTTGATGGGACGTACCGCATACAAGCGGTGTTTGACCGCAATGACACCGAGCGCGGTCACATCGCTGCGGGAAATCTGATCAGCGGGGTGTCCACGGTGACCTTTCATCGCGACCAATCCGATCCGCACGAATTAGCTTTGACTGTCCGTATCCCCGCGCCGGAACTACCAAAGGAGCCCAACCTCCGGTGGTTTGAAATGAAGAGCGCCATCCTGAGCCGCGCCGCCGGGCGCGATGTGGTGATGCGCGCTGGAGTTGCACTACCGACTGGGTGGGATGATCCAAACTTTCGTCGGCGCATGTTTCCCGCTGTGTATGTCGTGCCCGGCTTTGGTGGTCGGTACACCAGTGCGAGCGGCATCGCGCGCATGCTGGCCACGCCGGGAACTCGAGAAGTCATGCCGCAAGCCGTGTGGATTGTGCTGGATCCAGAGGCCGCACTGGGGCACCACGGATTTGTGGACAGCCCTGCCAACGGCCCGTGGGCACGAGCGTTAACGGAAGAGTTCATCCCGGAGCTGGAACGACAGTTTCGCTTGATTCCACGGACTGAAGCGCGGATCATCACTGGCCATTCCAGCGGCGGATGGAGCTCGCTATGGTTGCAACTCACTCACCCGGAGACATTCGGTGCATGCTTCAGCAGTTCGCCAGACCCCCTTGATTTCAGCAAGTTTCAGGCAGGTGACTTGTATGCCGATACCAGCATCTTCACTGACGGCGATGGCAAGGAACGACCGTCATACCGCGTTCCACTCACCAAGCAGTTTGATACGACCCGGATGACCGTGCGTGATGAAGTTGCCATGGAACGTGTGTTGGGACCAGCGCGCAACAGTGGCGAGCAATGGGACGCGTGGAGTGCCATGTGGAGCATGCTTGATCCCGTAACCAAATTGCCACGGCCGATGTTTGAGACGGTGGCGGGAACCATTGACCATGGTGTGGTGCGCAATGAATGGGCTCGCTATGACATCGCTGCGTTAGTGCGTGCTGACCCGGATCGCTATGTTCCGATCCTGCGCGAGCGAGTGCGCCTGCTGTGTGGGGCACGTGATAGTTACTACTTGGACCGGGGTGTGCAGGGGCTGAGGGATGCACTGCAAGCCGCCATGGCTTCTACGCAGGCGACCGGGCAGATGCTCCCGGATGGACCGGGATATGTAGAGATTGTTCCCGAGGAAACCCACGACACCATGGGGACCGCGAGTCGCCTGCGTTGGAATACGGAGATTCGGGAGTATTTGCAGTCACGCAAGTTGGATTGAGATAAGGAAACATATCTATGAACATCACTCGATCCATTCGTGCACTGCTTGCAGTCACACTGCTTTGCGTTGCGTTACCAAGTCAGCAGGCCGCTGCGCAGTTCTGGTTCGGTGGAGGGCCAGCGCGCAATCCCGTGTTAGCCAGTAAGGACCTTGAAGAAATTCTTGATTCTGCTGGTCTTGACGACGGGCAACGGCAATTGGCCGCGTCCATGTTTGATGACTCGCAGTTGCCGATGTTTGCTGCCAAGCGTCGCTTCGATGATGAGATGGAGCGCATCGGTACGGCAAACACTGACGAGAAGGCCACGGCAGCCCAACAGCAAGCGCGCCGCGCGTTGGCGCAATCAATCATGGAGTCGATGGACAGTTTCTTCCAGTCGCTTGCTGCGGTGGCGCGGCCGGAGCAGCAGAGTGATCTGCAACGCGAGCACTTGGCAGCCAAACGCCGTGCCCTGCGAGCAATGTTCGGTGGCGCGCTGAGTGACGGAGCCATCCAGTGGGACGTGGAGCGATGTATTGCAGACGCGAAACTTCCGCCCGAAGAACGCAGCGCTGCATACCGCGCACTTGGTGACTATCGACAGCG
>JBBAOD010000001.1:37355-46250 GCA_040401635.1 Phycisphaerales bacterium | reverse complement strand
GAACGGCGAAGAGACCATCAATCCCCAGCGTGTGATGCGGGCGGTTCGCCTGTGCGCGCCAGGTGTGGCGGTGCCAATTGAGGTCATTCGTGCCGGCACAGTGATGTCCCTCACAGCCACACTTGGTGATGCATCCAAACACATGGTTCGCGCGGCGCCGTGATGCAGATCATCACACCATAGTCCCCTGTGTGGTTCAGCAGTGTCTTTGCCTACCATGCTTGACCGCCATGACGCTTAGCAATCGCACCATCACACTTGACACGCCACTATTGGTGCAATTTCGGCATCGGGTGACGTTCACGCGTGGGGTGTTCTCGGTGACAAACCCCACATTGCGCTCGGTGTTGGATTCGCCCACACGCGGCGCGAACACCGAGCCAGCAACTCGCCGAATGGTGGCATTTATTGACAGCAACGTGTTGGACGCGCACCCGTCGTTGCCCGACGATATTCAGAAATACATGGCGGTTTCTGCCAACACAACCAAGACACTGTCCACGAGCCAAACTTCGTTTCCTGAACTCACTCTTGTTGAGACTGTTCCTGGTGGTGAGCAAGCAAAGCACTCAATGAGTGTTGTTGACCACGTAGTGCGCGCTGTGGATGAACATGGCATCGATCGCCAAAGCTTTGTCATGGCCATTGGCGGCGGCGCGGTATTGGACGCTGTTGGATTTGGTGCATCAATCGCCCACCGTGGCGTGCGCCTGATTCGTTTACCAACAACCACTCTCGCACAAGACGACGCGGGTATGGCTGTAAAAAACGGCATCAATCTTGGTTCAAAAAAGAATTTCATCGGGAGTTTCACACTTCCCCACGCGGTGATTTGCGACACAAACTTTCTGCAATCAACACCCGACTGGTCATGGTGTGGTGGATTTAGTGAGGCAGTGAAGATTGCTCTGCTTCGTGATCCCGCGCTATTCAACCGTATTGAGCGGGATGCAGTCGCTATTGCGCGCCGATCAATGGACGCCGCTCTACCGGTGATCATTCGGAGTGCGGAACTTCACTACCGTCACATTATGTCGGGTGGTGATCCGTTTGAGACACACAGCGCTCGTCCATTGGATTTTGGTCACTGGTTGGCACACCGGCTTGAGGGGATGACAAATGGCGCGTTGCCACATGGCCAGGCTGTAGCGATTGGTGTTGCAATTGACACGCTCTATTCAGAGTGCGCGGGACTGATGCCAACCCAAGAGGCACGCCGGGTGATTGCGGTGCTTCGCGCGCTTGATTTACCGGTGACGCACCCCTTACTCGCCAACCTTGACGGAATCGTTGCTGGACTGACTGAGTTTCGTGAGCACCTCGGGGGGCGCCTGACCATCACTTTGCTACGAGGCATTGGCGATCCAGTCGACGTTCATTCCATCGATCCAGCCATCCTTGGTGCCGCCATTGCGCTTGCATCTCGGGGTACATGAGGACGGCGACCTGCAGTTCGATCGCGAATGGGCCGTACCCCTAGACTTCAGATATGAGCGAAGCAACGCCCAATCTGAACCATCCTTCCATGACGCGCGCACAGGTCGTCGATGCGTATTTCATGGAGCATCGCGCCCGTCTACTTGATGTAGCGGCATTTCTTGACCGCATTGATCGGGCTGGGTCAGGGACCGATGACTTCCGGATGAACGCCTACCGTGGCGCGATTGCACTGTTGCTTGATGGCAAGCCAGAACGCACCCGTCGCATCTTGGAACTATTGAGCGATCCAAGCACTACACCAATTGCTGCCGCACACGTCAAAGGCGCTACTGGCGCCCATAATCCAATTGGAAAGGTGCACTAACGATGTACATCGATCCACACGTTCATATGGTGAGTCGTAGCACCGATGACTACGTGCACATGGCACGAGCTGGTTGTGTGGCGATCACTGAGCCTGCATTTTGGGCGGGATATGACCGATCAAGTCCGCAGGGCTTCTTTGACTATTTCCGTCAACTCACGGAATCCGAACCACGGCGCGCGGCCCAGTATGGGATTCGCCATCACACATGGCTTTGCATCAATCCCAAAGAGTCCGAAGACCCCGTGTTTGCTCGGGAGGTTATAGCTCTCATACCGGAATTCTTGAAGAAGGAAAATGTTCTTGGTATTGGCGAGATTGGGCTCAACAAGAACAGCCGCAATGAGATGGAGATATTGGAAGCGCACTTACAACTTGCCAGCGACCACAATCTTTTGGTGTTGGTGCATACGCCGCATTTGGAAGACAAACTCAAGGGAACACTGCTGATTTTGGACGCAATCCGTCGCTTCCCCAAACTTGATCCCGGGCGGGTATTGATTGACCACGTTGAAGAGCACACAGCAAAGCACGTGCTTGATCGTGGCTTCTGGTGTGGCATGACGCTTTACCCAGACACAAAGTGCACACCACAGCGCGCTGTTGACATTATTGAAACATACGGAAGCGAACGCATTTGGATGAATTCGGCCGGCGATTGGGGTCATAGCGATCCAATTGCGGTTCCCAAGGCACAGATGGAAATGCGCCGGCGTGGTCACTTGGAAAGTTTGGTGCGGCAAGTGACGTTTGGAAACCCACAACGATTCCTGTCACAATCTGGTCGGTTTAGTGCTGAACCACTTCAGCCCACCGCCCCAGACATCACACGCTGACTTTGCCCGAAAGCTTTTCTCGATCGAACGACACAAGGGGCACCAACGCGATGGACCGCAGCAATACACCACCTCACCACACCCCACAGGTTCCTCATGGACACCACGGGCACCTTGCAGCAGACGGCGTACAACAGCGGCGATGGTTGGTGCTGCTGGCGATGACCGGAAGTCTTGCGATGATTTTTGTGGACATGACAGTGGTTGGCGTTGCCCTGCCCCGTATGGGTTCAGCGCTTTCCATGAGTGATGTGGATCAGGCGTGGATCATCACCAGTTACCTGATCACATTGGCTTCGCTCATGGCTCTTGGTGGCCGCATCGGCGATTTGATCGGCAAAGTTCCCACGTTTATTGCGGGGGTCATCGGTTTCGCGCTCGCCAGCATCGTGTGTGCTTCTGCACACGATGGAACACAACTGATTGTTGGACGAATATTGCAAGGAGTTGCGGCGTGCTTGATGCAGCCAGCATCGGGCGCACTTGTCATTGGCGCATTTGCACCGGGTGAGCGCGGCAAAGCGATGGCGGTCTATGTTGGAATCCCACTGGTATTCATGGCGATTGGACCGGCGCTCGGTGGATTCATTGTTGAGAACATGGGTTGGCCGTGGGTGTTCTGGCTGAATGTTCCCGTCGCGGTGAGTGCTGTGGCACTGACAGCAGTTGCCCGCCCGCGCGACGCTCGAAGCATGGACCGAACCATCGACTGGATCGGTGGCGCGCTGTTGATCATTGGACTTCCATCGTTCGTGTACGGCCTGCAGCAACTTGGCACTGTTGGGGCGAACGGGATGATGGCCTGGACCGACCCATTGACACTGAGTTTGCTTGGTGGTGGCGCGGTGGTATTGGTGGCGTTTATGTTGCGGCAACTTCGGCACCCACACCCATTGTTGCGTCTGCGTTTGTTTACAGACCGAGCACTTCTTGCGGATGCGTTGGTGATTGCAAGCATGCAGTTTGCCATGACCGGGCTAGTAATTGCTGGCTCGGTCTATGCGCAAGAAGTACTTGGATTTACGCCGTTTCAAGCAGGTTTATCGCTTCTTCCGATGTTGGCTCCAGTCATTCTCATTGTGCATGTGGCCGGACGTTGGTATGACCGATCTGGCGTTCGGTCGCCGGCTTCGTGGGGGACAGCAGCAGCAACGGTTGGCATGGTGATACAAGCTGTGGGGGCTTGGACCCAGAGTTACCCAGTCATGGCCGTGGGAATGTTTGTACTTGGAATTGGCATTGCGTTCACCATGAGCCCAACCAATACTGATGCACTCGGTCGTGTGCCCCACTCAGAACGGGGTCAGGTCTCTGGGCTTGTGCAGACATTTCGGCAGATTGGTGGAAGTGTTGGTGTGGCAGTGGTTGCTGCAACGGTTTCACTTGCAATCGGATGGTTCAGTGCCGCTGACGGTGCTGCCCCGCGCGAGCAAGTTGCCGAACTACGAATGATGATGCGCTCTGGCGATGCAAGCGCTCATACAGAAGCAGCAGCGAGCCCGCACCTTGAATCCATGCACAACACAGTGGCCCATTCATACGCCATTGGATATGCAGTGGCGTCACTTGGGACACTGGCTGCATTTATCGCCGCGCGTGGCTGGATGAAGCCGGGAAAGTGGACCGCGGTGATGCAAGTGCGGCCAACGAACGTTTAACGCTTACGCTGAATAGCGGCACACATAGCCCCGCCGGCAAGTGATCCGGTGAGTCCAACAAGGGGCAATGAAAATATATACAGCGCGCTGTTTTGTGTGTTCTCGCCAGCCAATGTGAAGTTGACGGGGCCGGGCGCTCGTTCAAGCCATGGCTCTTCGCGCGACTCTTGTTTGTTCCATGCGATCGAGCCATTCACAAGTCCCGTGGCTGCCATCAGGATCGCCAACATCACAGCGGCGCGCATCCCCCCAATTCGAACCGCTAGCCAACCAGCAGCGATAGCGGCAACACATCCACACGCCAACTTGAGAATTTCAAAGAGCGAAGTATCGCGGTACGTGTTGGTGACAAACACACCTTCTGACCCAAGCTCGACGTAACACAACGCAACCAGTAACAAGAGCAGTACAACCGACAAAACATAACCAGCGAACATTCCAAGAATGGAACGACCCAGTGGAATTGGCTGGCTATTCATGGCTTGCTTGCAGGCTGCGTCTGTGTTGGATCCGCTTCAACACGAACACGGAACGGGTGCGCAGGCAACTTGGACATTTCGTCCACCACGTTGGCATCTGCTGGATTGTCTTGCCACCCATAGCGAACCTCTACTGGCAACGGCACAGCAGAACTCCGAACCTTGATGGCGTTCGGTGGGCGCAGTTCAGCATCCGCCTTGACAAACTTTCCGTCGGCGCCAGCAATTGCAAAGCTGGCCGGCGCCTGACCATCACGTGTTGTGAGTCGCCCGCGCTCCACGTCAAAGTCAATGACAATTCCATCAGTATCGCGACGAACACTCTTTGTTCGTGGCCCACGCCAGGCTGTATCTGGCTTTCCATACGAGGTAGCCATGGCCCATCGGGCGAGCCGCTCACCAACCGTACGCTTATCGCGTGGATGGATGTCATCAGCGTCACCAACGTCAATGGTGGTGATCACGCCAGCATTCGGGGAAGAACGCTCAGTGGCAAGTTGTGCATCACGCAGCAGTGGCCACACGCCAGCCACCGGCTCGTTTTCTTGATAGGCGTGGTGCGATGCCAAACTAACAATTCCGAACGGCATGTCTGGCTGTTGGAACGCCGCACGCCAACTGCGAATAGTGAGTGGCAACAAGGATCGGTACGCCTCCGCATCGGCGATCGATCCAGCATTGGACTCACCCTGATACCAGATGGCTCCCTTGATTTCGACTCCAGCAAACGGCGCAATCATTGCGTTGAACATTGATGCAGGGTCACCGGACCCGGTCCCAGGAGCAATCTCTTGCGATGGTCGCGATGGCGGCTGAGGCAATCCAGAAGCCGATCGACCCATGCGGGCCAACCATTCGCCTGAGAGTGGAATTGCAGCGTTGTTGGCGGCAGCGCAGGTGATTCGCATGACATCCGGGGAGCCAGTGAAACCACCCTCACCTTGCAAATCAAGCAACTCGATGGCGATGGTGCACGGTCCAGCCTTCATCGCCGCCGCCGGGATACGGTACTTCCGCGCAGTTCCGATGTCAGAAATGGTGTTGGCGATTGGCTTGCCATTCACAAACAGAACGTCAGCATCATCAATGGCACCAAGTTCCACGAAACACGCTTTCCCGTCCCATTCAGCAGGAATTTCGATCGTTCGGCGGTACCACTCAATTCCATCAACATTCTTGCGCACTGGATCGGCATTCCAACGTAGCGGCAGCGTTACGGTTTTCCACTCATTCACTTCTTCAGGCACGTCCTTTGAATACCACTTCCCCTTTGCCCCAGGGTCGGTGGCATTGATCGCGCTCCACCACGCAGTACCAGCCTCCTGAAAGAGCTTTCGATCAGCCTGATATGCAGCTTCGCGATCGGCGGTGGAAAGTGAGTTCCACGTATCAATCGAGTGTCGCAGGTCAGTGACCCGGGTGGTGTAGAGCGGGTCAGCACCAAGCGTCGCCAAATCAGTCCATGGCTCGGCGCGCGTTCCACCCCAGTTGATTTCCAAAATCCCAATCGGCACGCCGTTTGCTTGACGTAGCTGTTGCGCAAACCAGAAATCCACGGCCCCCATGTCTGGAGCACTGGCAGGAGTCAAAGTCCTCCATGCAGCAGCCACCGTGAAAGCAGCGCGGTTCGCAGTGACGTGTGGTACTCGAAGGAAGCGAATCGATGACTCGTTCGCAATAGCAACACCAGCGGCGGTTTGATCGCCGGTGCCACCCAGGGTCCACTCCATATTGCTCTGCCCACCAGCCACCCAAACGTCACCAACCACCACATCCTTCACGCTGATGGTGTTTGCACCTTTCACCTCAAGTGTGAGTGGGTCATCACTACCGGCCATCGGCGCCAGTTCCACAACAAACCGTCCACCCTGGCCGGCGATCGCTTTGCCACTGCGTAGTACCGCACCCTTGGAATCAATCAACTCCACAGTGATCTGCTCACTCGGCTGCGCACTTCCATAGACGTGCGTGCGCCGGTCGCGCTGCAGGACCATATGGTCAGTGAAAGCGGCCGGAAGAGATACGTCGGCGAGCGCTACGGAGGCAGAGAGGGTGGCCACGATGGTGGTCAGGCTGGCTGAATTAGTTGGGCGCATCGGTGAATGATGCCCGGTTTCGGCTGTAGATGCAATATCGTTTACATATGGCACATTCCACCAGACCACGCATTGGCATTACTGCGGACATTGCCCGTGACGAACACGGCCGGGCGCGCCATCAAGTGCGGGCTACCTATATCGATGCGGTCATCGCCGCCGGTGGTCTCCCGATCATCCTGCCCGCAGACGCCAACCTCCGGGGCGAGTTGATTTCCATAGTGGACGGCATCATCATCATTGGTGGAGACGATGTTGATACCCGCCCGCTTGGTATTCCACTTCACCCACAAGCAAAGGTTATGGATGCCGCGCGCCAGGCCGCGGACTTTGCCCTACTCAAACAACTCGACGCAACACCGGAAACGCCCGTGCTTGGTATTTGCCTTGGCATGCAGTTGATGGGCGTTCATCATGGCGCAGAGCTGATTCAGCACCTTGGCGACCAACTGCCAGATAGTGATCGGCATCGAAACGATCACCAGCACATGGTGACCAGTGCGCTCGGAGATGGTTTGGTTGCTAGTTCGCACCACCAAGCGCTCGGCAGTGCTGCACATCTTGAGGTGATTGGTGTCTCTGACGACGGGGTCATTGAGGCAATTCGCGACGCAGCTAAGCCGTTTTATGTGGGTGTGCAATGGCATCCCGAGCGAACAGACGACAAAACCATGGGACTTGGGGTCATTCGCCGCCTCGTCGACGCTGCGCGCAGGGAGTAGGCTGATTTCATGTTCATTTCAACTCTCGTCTCCACGGTGGCCTTCTTCGCGATCGGTGATGTCCTTGTGCCGGGCAGTCCAGCGCCTGCCTTCACAGTTGATTCATTCGTTCGTGGTCCAGAGGTGAAGATGCTTGAACTTGGGAAAGTTCACGTGATTGAATTCTGGGCTACTTGGTGTGGACCATGTGTTGCCAGCATGCCACATCTCACCGAACTACAGAAGCAGAATCCGGATGTGCAGTTCATCGGCGTCGCTGGATTTGAGCGAGGCAAGGATGCCGCGGATGGCACCAAGCGAGTTGACGACTTTGTCAAAGCCAAAGGAGACGCCGTTGGATTTGCAATTGCATGTGATGGTGATGGCACCATGGCCAAGACGTGGATGACCGCTGCAAAGCGCAACACAATTCCAACATCGTTCGTAGTTGGGAAAGATGGCAACATCGCGTTCATTGGATCACCCACCGCAGAGCTTGACGCGGCAATCGCCAAGGCGAAGAAGGCAGATGCGCCAGCGAATCTCCCCGCGACCACCAGCACGGCACCGGCAGCCACATCAGCGGTTGCCCCTAAAAAGACCGTAGAAGTCACTGAAGAACCAACTGATGAAACAGGGTCATCGACCACTTCATCAACGTCTACCGAAACCCATTCTGTGACCAAGAACGGTGTATCAAGTAACAGCGTTGTCACAGTGGAAACCACTGTTGAAGTTCGCGGTGGACGTCGTAAGACCACGGTAACGCGCACAGAGATGGTGTTAAGCGATCCCAACAAACCACTGGGCATTACCGGCGCTTCGGGAGCGGCGGGCGCAAAGACTTCGTCGGGCTCATCTGCTGGTTCCTCGGGTTCGTCCAGTAGCCAGCCCTGATTTCCAGTGCTCCCCGCATATTGCACCAACGTCGTAGCGGGTCGCACCATCAAAGAGACGTGCGAGCATGTGGAGCGAATATTTGTTCCAGTGCGCGATCGTGTTTCACCCAATGGGATGCTTCCACTTGGTTTGTGGCTCTCTGCGCGCTCAGCGGAACAACTCGCCGAATCAATTGGCGGCGGCGCGGAACTACGGGATCGTTTAGCGGCGCAGGGACTATCGATCGTCACGCTGAACGGATTTCCATATCAGGACTTTCACGGTTCCGAGGTGAAATTACGTGTGTACGAGCCACACTGGGCAAATACACGTCGGGCGCTTCACACCCAACGACTGGCTGATCTGCTTCCGGATTTGTTGATGCCTGGGACGCGCACCGCTTCGATTTCTACATTGCCACTTGGTTGGCGCGCACTATTCA
>JBBAOD010000001.1:1048-37345 GCA_040401635.1 Phycisphaerales bacterium | reverse complement strand
CGCCTTGAAGATCGAACTGGCATACGAGTTACTGTTGATCTTGAGCCAGAACCGGGGTGCATGCTTGACCGCGCGGTAGACGTGGTTAGTTTTTTCGAACACGCACTTCAAGCCCGGCGCGGCGAGCCAGATCCGCGCCGCTATATCGGCGTCTGTCACGACGTTTGCCATGCCGCGGTGATGTTTGAAGATCAACGCGCGGTGCTTCAGGCGTATCGAGCGGCTGGAATCAGTGTCAACAAGATTCAAGTGTCCAGCGCGGTCGTCGCCAATGGAAGCGCAGAGTCATTGGCGGCACTGGCTGCATTTTCAGAGCCACGCTATTTACATCAAACGTGTGTTCGTGTCCCTGATGGGGTTGTGAAGTTCTTTGAAGACCTTCCTCCGGCGCTCTCTGCAGGCACTCAAGGCCTTGCAGGCGAATGGCGTACACACTTTCACGTACCGATATTTGCGACACATATGGGCTGCCTTGGCACCACACAAAGCACCATTCTTGAGTGTCTGGCCGAGATTCATTCGTGGCCATCCAACGAACACCCCATCCTTGAAATTGAGACATATGCGTGGGACGTGTTACCAGGCGCCACCCGTGACGCGACAGGTCTTGTTAACGGAATAACGCAAGAAATCAACTGGTGCGCGGGACACACAGGTGGTATTCACCAAGGGGAAGACACTTGAGTCGGTCGCAGCCTATGCACGCATGGCTGTCCATGCTGCGCATCTCCAACTCACCAACAGTTGTTTCTCAAGTGTTCGCGGGTGCCGCGGTTGGGTGGTACTCACTTCCCGGTGGAACCGCATTGCCACTTGGACCACTAGTACTTGTTCTGGTGGGTGCTCTTGTGTCATACCTCGCGGGCATGATTCTGAACGATGTCTGCGATGCACGAGTAGATGCCACCGAAAGGCCAGATCGCCCAATCCCGTCAGGTCGTATCTCACTGTTTATTGCACGATTCGTAGGCGGATCGATGTTGCTGATCGGCGTCAGCATGCTTGCTGTTGCGTCACCCGCAACGTTGCCATGGGCCATTCTGCTTGGTGCGTGCATTCTTGCTTATGACATGTTTCACACACTTTCAGTGGGAAGCTTTCTGTTGATGGCATCGTGCCGAGGATTGGTTCCAGTGATTGCAGCATTTGCAGTCAGCAACAACACCGACTGGTCAATACTTGCTTGGACTGCTGGCGCCGCGTTCGCATTCATTGCCGCGGTGAGTATTGCTGCCCGGAATGAAATGATCGGATTCGGTTTGATTGCACGTGTTGCGGCGTGGTCATTGCCAGTAGCGGCTTGCGGACCACTAGGCATGTGGGGCGCTCTGGGCATTGATCCCAGAGGCGCCGTGTTGGGTTCAGCGGCCGTGGGGTCGGCACTTTTAGCTGCGTATTTGGTGGTTGTAGGTATCCACACCGCGTCCAAACGCGATTCACCACGATCAGTACCAATGGCAGTGGCTATGTGGATTGGAGCGATCCCAGCCATTGACGCCGCGACCTGTTTCCTCCTTGGTAGCCCGACTTTGGGGGTACTTTGCCTTGGATTGTTGGCGATTTCCCGCGCCCTGCGACCACGGTTTGCCGGCAGCTAACAGGCGGCTCGGCTTGCTACCATTCGTCTCCGCATGCAGATTCTTGCCGACACATCCCTGACGAATTACATCCCCATTGCCGTCGCGCTTGCGATGAGTGGTGTGTTTGCCATTGTGAATGTGGGAGCCAGCCTTGTCCTTGGTCCCCGCCGTCAAGGTGCCTCAAAGGGCGCCACTTATGAGTCGGGCATGGAAGCCATTGGTTCAACGCGCAAGCGCTTCAACGTGCGCTTCTTTGTGGTGGCAATGACGTTCCTGCTCTTCGACGTCGAGGTGATCTTCCTCTACCCATGGGCGGTTGCTTACACGCAACTTGAGCCACAGAGCCCGATGGCTGGACTGTTCTTGGCGCGCATTCTGTTCTTCATCAGCACCAGCGTCATCGCGTACATCTATGCGTGGCGCAAGGGTGTATTCCGCTGGGACTGATCGAGCACGTCGCTGCGTCGGGCGCTGCCAGTTACTTCCTACATCTGAGAGTCACTGATGCTCACCAGCGCTCACTCGCGTTCTGTGGTGACAGTGGCCAGCCGTCACCATGCACACCGTTAATAGTGGTGCCGTTGTGAATCCCGGAACGTACAAACTCGAGAAATTCACAAGGAAACGGCAGTTCTGGCTTGGTGAGGGCGTCCAACGCCGTGCTCTCATCTGCAGTCATAGTCACACTCATTGATCCCATGTTGTCCTCAAGCTGAGCAAGCGTTCGCGTACCAATGATGGTGCTCGCGACACCGGGTCGGTTCATCGTCCAACGCAAAGCAAGTTGTGCCACAGAGCACTTCTTCCTGCCCGCCATAGCGTGCAAAGCGTCCAACAAGACCCACGTTCGCTCGTGCAGGAACTTTGAGTCTGACTTCACGCGGGTCGATCCATCATCAGTTGGCAGATGGGTTCGACTGAATTTTCCACTCAAGACGCCGCCGCGCAATGGGCTCCATGGAGTGACCCCCATCCCCTCATGGATCGCCATTGGGATGAGTTCCGCCTCCACGGTTCGTTGCAGCAAGCTGTACTCAATCTGCAGTGCAACCAGTGGCGTTGATCCACTGTGGCGCGCAAATGATTGGGCAAGCGCACACACCCACGCAGGGTGGTCGCTCAGTCCCAGGTGACGCACCTTGCCTTGGCGGACAAGTTGCTCCATGCCACGCATGAGCTCTTCAACCGGCGTAAGGCGATCCCAGAAGTGGCACCATAAGAGGTCGATGTAATCAGTTCCCAGGCGGCGCAAGGAGTGCTCCACCGCGTTCATCATGGCCTTACAACCACTGCCACCGCCGTTTGGGTCCCCTGGCCACATGTTTCCACCAAACTTCGTGGCAATGACAACACGATCACGGGTGCCAGCCCCCGCACCAGTGCGGAAGTAGTCACCGATCACCTTTTCGCTGTGTCCCTTGGTGTAAATGTTGGCGGTATCGATGAAGTTTCCACCCAGCTCCACGTAACGGCTGAGCATGGCGTCACTGTGTGCCACATCGGTTCCGAACCCCCATTCTGTTCCAAATGTCATGGCGCCGAGGCAGATTGGGTGAACGCGCAAGCCGCTGCGGCCAAGAGTGACATAGTGGGGTGCAGGGGTAGTCATGGCTGCACGATAGGCGTGTACTTCCCTATGCTGCAAGTCTGTGTCTAAATCACCATCATTGACGTTCTTTGGGGCTGCAGGCGAGGTCACCGGAAGTTGCACCTTAGTAGAGACCGAGCACGCTCGTGTACTCATTGACTTCGGACTGTTCCAAGGGGCGATGTCCCAGGAGCAGCGCAACAAGGTTCCGCCCGCGCTCGACTTCCGCCGATTGAACGCCGTGGTGTGCACGCACGCGCATATTGATCACTGCGGCCGGCTTGGCATGCTTCCTCGACTTGGATTTGAGGGGCCGGTGTTCTGTACCGAACCAACTGCCACCCTGCTACCAATGGTGCTTCGCAGTTCTGCCAACTTGCAGAAGATGCGTGTTGAGGAATTCCGCGAAGGTACTGGCCCGGATGCAGTGGTTCTTGACCCACCGCCAGACCCGTTGCTCAAGGTCGATGATCGACACGAAGATCCGCCGGTGTTGTATGCGCGTGGCGACGCGGAGCGCGTCAGTCGAAATTTAGTTGGCGTGCCTTATCGAGTGTGGCGCGAGATCGCCTCTGGTATTCGCATGCGTCTCCACGATGCAGGTCACATCATCGGCAGTGCATCGGTTGAATTGGAAATAGCTCACGGCGCATCGCACATTCGAGTGGTTTTTTCAGGGGATATTGGCCCTTCTGGTGAGACATACCTCGCTGCGCGTGGTCACGCCCCCGAGACCGACGTGGTGGTGATGGAGTCAACAACCGGCAGTCGCCCAATCGGCACCCACGCGCCAGATACCGACGCATCACTACGCGAAGTCATCGAACATTGTCGACACGGTCGACGCACCGCGATCATGCCCACCTTTAGTGTTGGGCGCGCGCAAGTACTTGTTCATCATTTAGCGCAGTTGTCGCGCGAAGGACTGCTTGACGAAATTCCGGTCTACCTCGATAGCCCAATGGCTATTCGCGCTGCTGAGTTGTGTGTTCAACATCCATCGTTGCTCTCAGCGACTGCACGCGCGATGATTGGTCGTGGGCATTCACCGTTTGAATTTGATTCGCTGCATTGCTTGTGGTCACGCAAGCACTCATTGAAGATTGCTGGGCGTGAAGGCGCAGGCATCGTTCTTGCTGGTAGCGGATTCTGTGATGCCGGACCAGTGTTGCATCATCTTGAGAATGCACTGTGCCATGATCGCGGCTTTGTGGTCTTTACTGGCTACGTGTTGCCGGGCTCGATGGCGGAATCACTGGCGAGCGGAGTGGCGAAGCGTGTCCGAATCAATGGCACGGAAATTGATGTCCGGGCGCGCATTTCCCGGCTTCAGGGTCTCAGTGGACATGCCGATGCAGACCAAATGTGTGATTGGCTGGCCGGAAGTGGCCATGTTCCTGGCTTGGTGGTCTTGAACCACGGCGACGACGCAGCTCGGATTGGTATGGAAACCCGTATCACCACTGCGATGCCGACCAAAGTGGTGCGCCCTGCTTGCCAAGACACTGTTGCGCTCGCCTAAGAATCGTTGGTCGAATGTGTACAGGGCGATCGAGGAGGATCAGAACGCTCGGGCGTGATCGGCCCGGTGTCTCTGTGTCTGACCTGGATTGGGGTTAAATCGCACGATCGTCGGAGATGCCGGCGTGATCTTGGATAATTAATACCTTTTCAGCACATTTAGTCGCGGGTAAACAAGGTGTCTTTTGCACAACATCGCGTAGGCACCCTGCGTGATCGATTCATGATCGCGTGTAATACCCGCACGATCGGTGAATTCATACTTTCGGTACCAACCCCTAATTACCTGACTGACCCCGCTCGCAATCAGTAGTTATTCACCAATGTTGGCGGTGGTGTTCTGTGTTGGATGAACCGTTATGTACAAAGTTGTCAATTCGCCGATACGATTTCAGTGCCGCCCTGTCGTGGTTTCGGCAACAACATGTTCCACGTGGAACATCACACAAGGAATCCCCATGGCTAAGAACCCTGATGATCGCGCCAAGATGACACAATCCAAGCTCGGTCGAGGGTTAGGAAGTTTGATTCCTGTTTCAATCCAGCGACCCACCACCAATGCAAGTTCGGTGACCAGCGAGACATCAAGCCTTGGGTCTTCTGAACCGGTGGCGAATGCCAAGGCAACCGAAACAAGCCACCCGAATCTTCGCGGTGCCAACGGAACGGTGGAGCCCAAACCATCTCAAGCAGTCATGCTTGCAGACGCCTCCCCCTCGCAGTTGGTTGATGGAATGGTCACTTTCATCGCAGTTCGGGCTATCCAGCCGGGCAAGTACCAGCCCCGCGGCGGTATGGATCCGGTGGCGCTCGACACACTTGCTCGCAGTATCGAGCAGTCTGGATTGATGCAGCCAGTGGTCGTTCGTCCACTTGCTGGCGCAGTTGGCCGGTTTGAATTAATCGCCGGCGAGCGCCGCTGGCGCGCCATGGACCAGCTCGGTCGAACTGAAATCCCAGCGATTGTGCAGTTGGTTGATGATCGGCAGGCGGCCGAGTTGTCACTGATTGAGAACCTGCAACGCGAAGATCTGAACCCGATGGACCGGGCTGCGGCGCTTCGGCGCCTCGCGGATGACTTCGGATTGACTCACCATGATTTGGCTGGGCGCGTCGGACTCGATCGTGCGACGGTCTCGAATCTCTTACGCCTCAATGACCTCGACGGCGGGTCCGCGTCACATGTTCGCTCGGGCGCCATCTCGTTGGGACACGCCAAGGTTCTCTTGGGTGTCACAGAGGTGGGGGTCCGGCGAAATTTTGCAGAGCAAGCCGCTGTCCATGGGTGGTCTGTTCGTGAACTTGAGGGAGCAATTCGCGACACAGCAGGGGTTCCACGTGGAACATCGCCAGCAAAGGCAAAGGGTCGCGGTCCCAAGAGTGCTCATCTCGCGGATCTTCGGCGGCAACTCGAACAACACCTCGGTACCCGGGTAGATATTCGGGTTGGGCGTAAGAAGGGTGCCGGAGAGTTGCGGATTCAATTCTTCTCCCTTGATGAATTTGATGGACTCATGCAACGCATTGGATTTGACAAGAATCGCCTACCAGACTAACAGTGTCTGATAACCAATTAACACTCCAGTGATCCGTCATGCGGGATCAATTACTCTGACTCAATCCATGAACACCACCATCATTCATCGTCGCCCGTGGCTCGCCGTTGTTTCTGTCAGCGCAGTGAGCAGCGCGCTCATGTTGGGTCTTGTGCAACCGCAGGAACCAGCGGCACCCAAGGCCGCTACACCACCAGCCGTGGCCACCCCTGGTCCACAGGTATTCACAGTGGATGACGTTCACTCCATGGCACTCTTTCGCGTGCAACACTTTGGAGCCGGGCAGTTCTGGGGTCGATTCAATGACATTGAAGGCAACTTCACCTTTGCGCCAGGTAAGGCTGAGGGCATGAAGTTCGACATCACTATCAAGGTTGAGTCGGTTGACACCGCGAATGATGATCTCAACAAGCACCTGCGCAGCCCCGACTTCTTCTCTGCGAAAGACTTTCCATCAATGACCTTCAAGAGCACCAGCGCATTGAAGGTTGACGACACCACCTACGACGTCACCGGCGACCTGACACTGCACGGTGTGACAAAGTCAGTCGTTGCGCGCGTGGAATATTGCGGGATGGCCGACATGGGGCGCGGGCCAAAGGCTGGGTTTGAGGCGCAACTATTGATCAAGCGCAGCGACTATGGCATCAAGTATGGCACCGACAAGGGCGCCATTGGCAATGAAGTAAAGATCATTGTCGGCCTTGAGGGCGCGTTAACCAAGAAGTGATTCACAGCCAGGATTCATGGAACTCGACATCATCCTTCGTGCGGTATTTGCACCGGCATTCGCTGTATTTGTAGCGGCCCTGGTGTTGCACGTGATCTCTCGCAAGGGTGGTGGTGCTGGGCGCCGCGCGCTGTTTCCAGATCACGTGGCGTTGTGGCTCACACCACTTCGCTGGATGCCCCTGTTGATTGTTGCGCCCGCCGTTGTTGCACATGTTCTTCTGCAAGGTGGCTTCGAGTGGCCCTGCACAACTTCGTATGAATGGCTCGCGGTCGCACTGGTGATTGGCGCAGGAATTTCAGTCGTCACCAGCAGTGTGTCGAGCCCCAAAGGGCAATTGCTGGCGACAGTTGTCACAGCTGCATGTGCGATGTTCATTCTCAAACCTCCTGGCCTGGGCGGATTGGGGTATCAGGTCTTGGCCGCAGCCATTGCGGTTCTCGCCTCGCTCGGCGCAGCGAAGCCTGCAACGCAATTCAGAGTGGCACCATTCCTTGCACTATGGATCATTGCAGCGTCCGCAAGCGTGCTTTGTGTACTTAGTGGGTTTGCAAAGCTTGGCGTCGTTCTTGGAGCTCTGAGTGGAGGGAGCGCAGCATTGGCAGTAGCCGCCGCCATTTCTCCATCCGTTCGGCTTGGTCGTGGGGGTGCTACAGCGTGCGCATGTGCGCTCGCGGGGTGCATGTTCATCGGTACTGGCTACGACGAGAGTGGCTTCCCATGGTGGACCTGGGCTACGTTGGCGGCGTCGCCTGCACTCATGGGTGTCGGCGCGCGCTTTGTGCCCACACGGCGTTTGCGCACGCAAGCCTGTGTCACGGTTGCTGCGCCAGCTGCACTTGCTGTGTGTGCAGTTGCATGTGCCGTGTTGCTGTCGGGTGTGCTAACTCGGCAACCGGCGCAAAGCAGCAGTAGTGAGCCGTACAACAGCACCGCGCAACCGTAGGATGCCATGCATGCTCGCGTGGATCCCATTTCTGCAACCCGCCCCTGGTGTTTCCGCTTACTGGTGGGCACTGGTGTTTCCACTATCAATAGGTGTCAGTATGACGTGGCGTGCCGTTCGACAGAAAGATCTGCATGGCTACTGGCCATCAGTTGCCCGGATGTCCGCGCAGATTGTTGTTGGCATGCTGTCGCTCTTTGTTGGCCTGGCGATCATCATTCGTGTGATTATGCCACTGATGCCGGTTGATTGACCAGCCGCGTCTTCAACCACGCGATCACTTCAAGTATCAACCACCACGGCATGGCGAGGACTGCGGCGTCAAAGAGCGCTTGCGGAAGCATCACCGCACGCGAGGCGTGTGGGTCATCACCCAGCACTCGCCGGACTGCTTCTTTCGGGCTTTCACCACTGGTGTCCCGTTCAGCTGGTGGCGGGAAACCCTCATCTCCTCGATCGGCGCGCCAGGTAGCGGTAATGACCGGCAACGGCCAGCCGATTCCAACGGCTGCTGCGCGTACATGACCACCATCGATTGGCGGTGCAGGCTCTGCCCACCAAGAAACAACCCCAATCGGTTCGGAGGCATTCACGAGCGGACCAACCGTTTCAACGTTGATCCATCGAATACATGCGGAACGCCGTTCGGAACCGCTCCACGCCGTTGTTCCACGAAGCAAAAGAACATCAGTGGACTCATGAATGGTGGACATGGTCATCTGTGCATAGGGAACCGTAGCCACCGCGCTCACTGCGCCAAGCAGCAAAGCGACCAGTAAGCGGCGTCCAAGTATTCGCCGGCTCATGTCACTTTCTTCACGCCACCACCGGGCTTCTGTCCCTTGGCGATCGGCGCCTTGCGCTGTTTGCCACGCTTGTGCGCCTGATCCTTCGGCTTATCACCCTTGTGTATGCGCTTCTCTTTGCGCTTCAATGCCGCGGGCGCATTTCGGATCATGGCAGCCAGCGATCGTCCCGGTATCACTGGTGCGTTGGGATCAGTACTTCCGCCAACAGTCAATGGGCGGTCAACACGGCGCGCTGGTCGGTCAGTTCGCCCAGCAACACGCGGTCCGCCACTTCGCGCGCCAGTCGGCCGAACACTGGCGGCACGCGCAGGAGCGGGTCGCGCACTCGCTCCACTCGCACCGGTCGGCCGAGCCCCGGTCGGTCGAGCACTCGCAGCACGCGCACTTGCGGGTCGAGCACTCGGCGCTCGTGGCCCAACAACGCGTGGTCCCGCGGTGCGGCTTCCGGCGCTGCGTGGTCCACCAGTGGTCATCTCCACTTCGCGATCCGGAACAGCCCCGTCGCGCATACGCATGTAGGCGGCATACGCGGGTGGCTTCTTGGGCATCAATTTCACACGCTGCGTTCGTTCCACATGGAGCCATCGCTCAACGTCAGCGGGGCAACGCAATGTGAACGCCTCTGCGCTGCCACCACCGTGACCAGCTCGGCCAACGCGGTGCACGTATTCCTCGGGCAGCAAGGGAACGTCATAGTTGATGACGCAGCGAGCAGCCGGCACATGCAGTCCGCGCGATGCAACATCGGTCGCCACCACTACATCTGCATGACCAGTGGTGAATGCAGCAAGCGCCTCGGTCCGTTGTCGCTGACTGCGATCGCCATGGATCAGAACAGTTTTGATTGCGTGACGACGCAGCGCTGATGCCACCCATCCTGCGCGCCGGCGTGTGCGGCAGAAGACCATTACGCCCTTGCGATTTCCATCTTTAATGAGAGCAACCGTGAGGGCGGTCTTCGACTCATCGTCAATGTCGTAGATGTGCTGACCCAGGTCAGAACGCGGCTCTGGAGTTCCAGACACCTTGGCGCGGTCACTACCAACCAAATTGACCCGCTCGGGATCGCGCAGCATTTCTTCAACCACCTTCTCAACAGGTCGCGGCATGGTGGCGGTGTAAAAGAGCAACTGTCGCGATTCAGGCGCACGCGAAAGAATTTCCTTCGCTTGCGGAAGAAAGCCCATGTCCAGCATTCGATCAGCTTCATCAAGCACGCATTGCTGCACGAAGGCCAACGAAATGGCATCAAGTTCGCACAATTCCTTGACGCGACCAGGCGTTCCAACCAGCAAGTCAACGCCAATCGAGACAGCTTCGCGCTGCGGTGCAAGTGGGCTCTTGCCATAGACGGCGGTTGTTCGTAGCACGGAACCACGGAAGAGCAGGGCGGCCTCGCGCGCTACTTGTTGTGCTAGCTCACGGGTAGGACATAGAACCAGTGCGCGAAGTCGTCGACGCGGATCAACTGGTCTGCCTCGAACCCGCAGTGGCGGGTCGGCTAACAACTTCATCGCCACCGGCAGCAGGTATCCAAGCGTCTTGCCAGTACCAGTGGCCGCGACTACGGCAACATCTTTACCCGTGCTGGCAGTTGGAATCGCCGCTCGCTGCACTGGCGTTGGATCAGTCACGCCCATGCGCACCAATGACTCCACCAACATCGTTGAGATGCCAAGTGCTGCAAACCCTGAACCGCGCTCCGCTCCTTTAGACTTCATGCGTTGCACTCTACGCGCTTCATGGAACCGGATCTTTGGTTACTGAGGCAGGAAATACCGGAACCGGCGCATCAACCACCGGATCCACGGGCTCGCGCTGTAGCGCTTTTTCCAGATATTTGTTGCGCATCCGCTTTTGACGGTCGTTGAGATCAACCTCACCACCATCAATCCAGGCGCGGCGGACAACAGTAGTGATCTCAAATGGATCACCAGACCACAGGACGAGCGTTGCGCTCATTCCGGGCGCAATGGTGCCGTAATGATCGCCCACACCAGCCAGCTCGGCGGGCACACGGGTAACACATTCCAGCGCCCGATTGGCATCAAGGCCGTACGCCACAGCGCGGCCACATTGCCACGGAAGTCGGCGTTCATGCGCAGGCTCATCGCCAGACGCGATGGAGAAATTCACACCTGCATCGACAAGCTTCGCGGGCACTTCATACGCAGCGGCATACCCATCGTTCTCATGGAGTGGCATTCTGTGAATCCCACGAACGATCACTGGAACGCTGTGGGCGTTGAGGAGCGGAGCAACTTCCGGCGCGCCGAGCCCACCAACCACAATCGGTCGGTACCCACGCCGAACCGCCCAAAGCACCGAAGCTTCAATTTGCCCCGGCCAATTGGCATCAAGCAGTACTGGCTCACGTTTTTCAATCACGCCACGCAGTGACTCAAAGCGCGCGTCTTTCGTGCCATTGGGGTCAGCAGCGCGCGCGCGCAGGTACGCCTCAGCACTATCAAAGAATCGGTCAATGGCAGCAATCGCCTTATCGCGATCCTTGCGCTGGTCTTCAAAGGACTTTGATTGCCAGCGTGACTGCACGGGCTCCATCATTGGCCAATGCACAATCATTCCAGCCTCGGCGCGCGCAGTGCGATCCTCGGCAGTCCATCCATCAAGCCGCATAGCGCTGGCATGACCACCAACCACACCACCTTCTTGGAACACATGCGCCATCAGAATGCCACCGTTGCGTGCCACCGGTGGCAGGTCGCTGTCGGGGTTTGTTGCGCTGGAAGCCTTAATTTCTGGGTGAAAGTCACCAAACTCCTTGGTGTCATCAGTTGCTTCGACCTGCTCGGTCTCAATGAGCCCAAGCGTGGTTGCGCTTGCCCACATTCCAGGCATCAATACATGCCCAGGCGCTTCGATCACCATGGCATTACTGGCGGCAACACCAGGGCTCATTGGTTCCGCTCCAAGCGCAAGAATCGAACCCTTGTCAAATATCACCCATCCATCAGGAATCGGCTTGGATCCAGGCGTGCACGGGCGGACATCAACATGGCGCAACACCATTTGCGTTTGCTGTTTCGGCGCTGGAACCTCCGAGGATTGCCGGGCCGCGGCACTTGCCGCTATGAGCGCCACCATTGACATAGCCAACCATGCGTTGTTGTTGTTCGTCATCGCACACCTCCTTCGCCACCAGTGACTTCGAATATTGCGGACCATGAATCCATTTGATTACAACCACACTCGCCCGGGCGAATGGCCGCAGGGTCAATGCCCGAGCGCACCATTTCCATCAAGCGATCGCGTTGATTGAATCGCAAGCGTGCAAGTAGTGAGCTGCCTGATCGTGCATCGTTACCAATGTTTGCATCGTCAACGGGAGGCGCGTCAGCATCTTGTACGCCTGGCATAGCGCCACGCCGGCCAGATCGACCCTTTCCACCACCACTATCACCGCCACCACTCTTACCCCATTCCGATGTTGCCAGTGCAATGAGTGCAGTGCGGGTTTGTGCATCGCGCGCGCGCATGATGCGATCGGTGTCCACATCAAATTGGCGAACCCCATCCACCCACGTTTGCAGGCACCGCGCATAGACACTCAGTGGGTCAGCGCTCCAAATCACAAAGTCCGCATCTTTTCCAGGCTCCAATGAACCGCACATGGCATCAATGCGCAACTGCTTGGCGGGGTTGAGTGTGACAAATTTGATCGCCTCCTCGCGCGATAGTCCGCCATAGCGAACCGCTTTCGTCGCCTCGGTGTTCATATGACGCGCCAACTCATCACTGTCCGAGTTGAAGCTGGTGACCACGCCAGCCTTCCACAACATCTGGCCATTCCACGGTATGGCGTCCATGACTTCCATCTTGTACGCCCACCAGTCACTGAAACTCGAAGCCCCAGCGCCGTGACGGGCAATCTCGTCTGCAACCTTGTAGCCCTCAAGCACGTGTTGAAACGTTCCAATCTTGAAATTGAAATCATCCGCCACACGAATCAGCATGGCGATTTCGTCCTGCCGGTAGCTGTGGCAATGAACGATCCGCTTGCCTTCCAGAATTTCTGCAAGCGCTTGCAGCTCGTAATCGGGCTGAGGCTGCAGGGTTTGCGCGCGCACGTCGGCGGGCAGTGCTTGGTATTTCAATTGCGCTGCACGCCATTCACGCGCGGATTGAAAGCGATCGCGGATCAATGCTTCGACGCCAAGCCGTGAGCCCGGGTAGCGGCCCTTTCCGCGCACTACGTTCTCGCCAAGCGCGAACTTAATGCCCGGAATGGCGCCTTGCAGCGGAAACGCGCTGGAATTCTGGCCCCAGCGGATCTTTACCACCGAGTTCTGTCCACCGATGGGGTTCGAACTTCCATGCAATTGATTAGCAGCCGTGAGTCCACCAGCAAGTTGTCGATACCAGTTAATGTCTTCTGGGTCGATGGCGTCAGCGATGCGCACCTCGGCAGTGACATTCTGCGTCCACTCATTCACCCCACCATCAATACCGGTGTGGCTGTGGCAATCGATCATTCCGGGTGTGACATGCATGCCGGTTCCATCAATGATCATTGTGTCACTGAGAGCACCGGTGAGTGTGGCGCGCAGGTTGCTACCCACCGCTGCAATCTTTCCGTCTTTGATCAACAGGTCCGCGTCATTCAGGATGCCGCGGTCAGAGACGGTCCACACAGTTGCGTGTTCCACTAGCAGTGACTTGGGCGCCACGCGAGTATCGACGCCGTACTCGGCCATCGGGAAGACACGGGGAATGGCCGCCAGTACGGGCTTTGGATCGAAGTCATCATCACTAGATGGTGACGCTCCATCCTTTCCGTCCGCGCCACTGGAACTACTTGTTCCACCAGCACCCCCAGCACCACCAGCACCACCGGCACCCCCAGCACCACCACCAGCACCACCGGCACCACCGGCACCACCAGCACCACCCATTCCACCATCTCCAGTCGCACCAGCCACGTCACCTTTCGCACTCGCGCGCTTGTGCTTTCGTTCTTCCTTTGGATCGGGCACGTCACCAGTGCGCGCCGCAGCAACGATCGTCCATTGTGCAACTCGACCATCAGCAGCGGTCAGCGTCAGTTCCGCGTTGTCCCGGGTCGCAACGATTGTTCCACGTACGGTTCCCTCAACACCGAATTCCTTGCTGGGCATGGTGAATCCAACCCGGGCGTCGTCGAAATTGGCCCCATCAGCGCTAACTTTCGGTGATTCGTTGCCCTTACCACTTGGTTCCGGATTTGCGCCGCTGACCTCCACACCATTGCCTTCGGCGGGTTTGCCATCCTGCTCCTTTAACAACTTCGCCACCTTGGGCAATCCAAACGACACCGTGCGCTCATCCGCATCAATGGTCACCGACTCTGGAAACACCGTCAGCGCGCCCGGGGCACTTGGCGTCGCCATGGCATACACGCCCTTCAACGGGAATTTGCTGAGTGGCTCCACCTCATGTCGCAGTCCAGCGATCCAAACTTCGCGGATCTTTGAATCTTCACCATAGAGTGGACCCTTACAGAGCACCAGGTTTGCCATGCATCCGGCGCGCACTTCGCCTGCGATGTTTGACATGCCAAGCATGCGCGCTGGGTTGGTGGTGAGTGCGGCCAAGAGTTCGTCTTCAGTCGTACCGCACATGGTGGCGCGTCGCGCCGCTTTGGCAAAGTCTCCTACGTTCTTCAATCGCACTGTGCTTGCCGCTGCTGGAACTCCCGCTCGCAAGAGTTCCGAGAGGTTGGCTGGCGCCAGCGCCCACTGCTCAAGTTCGCGCAGCGACACTGCGTCAATTGCTCGCGGACTTTGCGTATCAGGCGTCTTTGGAAAGTTGAACGGCACAACCACTGGTCGACCGGTCGCACGCACCTCAGCAAGGCGTCGGAACTCAAATCCACTACCTACGAAGCCGGCATCAAGAGACATCTCGCGGGCCAGCGCGTCGGCGCGCAATAAATTTCGCTCGTCACTGGCATCAAACCACACGCGCTGCTTCCCGTTTGCTGCAGCGTGGAGTGATTCCAAAGCGTTCGCAAGAACCGGTGGTTCATTTCCCGATGGATGGGCTTGCCACACGGCGGCGCTCTTAGCGTGCCACGCGGCGTCAGCAAATGTCTGGCGCTGCAAGGCAATGGCGCCAATAAGTGCACCTGGATAGGTGGCGCGGTTCCACGACGCCTCATCATCGCCACCACCCGTGGTTTCAAACGCTACGCAAGCACCAGCATCTTCCACCACCGTGCGTGCGGCGCGTGGATCATCACCCAGCAGTGCTACTTGCGCACTTCCCCTAAATATCCCCGCGTTGGGGTGGAGCGCCGCCGCAGTGAAACCAAGCGCACGCAATTCTTTGCGCGAATCCGTAGTCATCAAAGGTAAGTCAGCTGCGCGGACCTGCGGTACGACCCGTGCGTTCCAATGTGCACCACGCTCGCTGCTGGCTGCGCGCGCGGCGGCGGAACTATCAATGCGCACACATGCATCAATGAACCCCGCATAGACGGTGCATCCGGTGCCGTCATGAATGGTTGTTCCAGCGGGAATATCAAACGACCCATACGCACCAGTGCGCTCGATCCATCCATCCTTCATCAACACCACCGCATCGGCAAGTCGTTCACCAGGCATTGCGGCGATGGTCACATGGATCAATGCATCACGCCGAACATCAGCAGGGCGCATCCCAACCGGTGGTGGTTCTTGCGCCAGTGCGACAGCGGTAAATGAAACCGCGCCCGCTGACATGGTGGTCAACAAGGCGCGGAGAAACGTTTGAATTGTTCGGTCTTGGCGTGGTGCGCTGCGCATGCACGTATTTCACACGGATTCACGCGGGCGTGCGTGGAGTAAGTGTGAATATGCGTGAACAGATCGCAGTGCGCGGGATATGCGCGGCCTTTAGCCGTTCACGTCACGCAGCAAACCATCAATGGCCGACTGCAATTTCTCGGGTGACTCATAAGTGCCACTCGCGATAGCTTGCTTAATAGCCTCAATCTTTGCCATGCGAACATCAGGGAGGGCTCGAACAGCATCGAGGTGCCGCGCGTGATCGGAGAGCTCAACTCGATCGCGACCTTCGGCCCAACGTGGTGCTGATGGCGCAATTTCTGACTGTGCTGATGTTCGATATGCAACAACAGCCTCGTTTACACGGTGCGCAGCTCCTGCAGCTCCAAGACCGTGGGTGAGTCCGACGTGTCCGATGTCGTTCATGGCGCTCTCCAGCCGGTCGTCTGTCAAATCCTTTTGACACACGTCCCGTTGCGGGCCGCATTCGATCCATCGAGCGGCGAGCCTTCGGCGAACGTCGCCGATGCAGACTGTGGTATCGTCAATCCTGTCGAGAATCCTTGAGGCATTTCGTATGCTAGCCCGTTGAGCCCATGGTCAATAAGCCCAAATGTCACAAAATGTCTCGCGTGGTGACCGCCGCAGGGCTGTTTGTGGTTCTGCTGATCACTGCGTGCGATTCCACCCCGGCCGCCACTTCTGACATCGACGCAAAGGCCAAGTCGTCAAGCGGTGCCGCTCTGGCGCCTCCCGCCAACACAAAGACCGCCTCGCCGAACAAGACGGGCACCCTCACAGCCGTCACCCCGAACGGCCCCAAGCGCTTGGAAGTCAAGCGGGCGGGCGCTCCCGTTGTTCCTGCTGCGACCGGCGCGACACCAGCCACGCCAGCGGCAGCCCCGAAACCTGGGTCTTCGGCGGCTTCGGCCACATCCGCCACACCAGCGAAACCTGCCTCACCGGCGACCCTCATCGCGCCCGCAGCACCAACGCCGACCGCCGCAGCGACCACCCAAGACCCATCGCTTGCCCTGATGAACCCCGGGGACGAGGTGGTCGCGCCTGATCCACCGCCGAGTACCAAGGGATCGAGCCCCGCAACCAGCGCCTCCGCCGCATCCGCACCTGTAAGTGTGGCTGCCGCCCCCGGAGCACGCGCACCGTCTGCCGCCGAGCGCGCCGCCGCCGCCCGAATGGCCTCGACGAACGACGCGCAGCGTCAGGCGCAAGCAACCGCCGCCGCCGCGCGCGCCGCGGCCCGCACCGATGTCGATGGCAACCAGACCGGCTGGAGCGTCTTGTTGGCATCGGTCACTGGCGCTGAACATCAAGCGAACGCGAACGCCATTCGCGAGGAAGTGGTTCGGCGTTACCCGCAACTGAACGACGCCTACGTCAGCACCACACAACGCGGAAGTGTTGTGTTGGTTGGGCACTTCACAGGCCCACAAGATCCAGCCGCGCAAGCCGAGCTGAAAGTTGTCAAAGAGATCAACGAAGGCAATACACGTGCTTTCCCACGCGCCATGCTGACCCGCATGGGTGCAGGTGCGGAGGCTGGCCCACCAGGGCCAAACGACCTTCGTATTGTCCGGCGAACCCGCCCGAACGCAACGTTGTACTCCCTGCAAATCGCAGTATGGAGTGCGTTCGGAACGAATGAACTGAAGATGAGCGACATCAAGCGCTCAGCTGAAACACTCTGTCGACAACTGCGCGCCGAAGGAAACGAGGCGTACTACTTTCATGACTTTGACACCAAGACCAGCATCGTGACAGTCGGCGTCTTTGGTGCCGATGCTTATGACTCAAAGAGCACCCTGTACGCACCAGAGGTGGAGGCGGTCATGAAAAAGTTCCCCAAGCATCTGGTGAATGGAGAAGAACTCCTCATGCCAGTTGACATGCGCGACCCCACCGGAAAGACCATGCCGCAGTCGCCCCGGTTGGTGGAAATACCCAAGTTTTAAGGCTCAATGTGCTCGATACACGCCTTGGTCGCACTGTTGAATTTCTTGTCTCAGCACCCGTCATGCTTTGGAAGCAATGCGGTGCGGCGGTTGTGGGCGCAACACTCTTGATACTGATCGGATGCTCGTCATCAACAGCACCAACCGTGCCAACAGAGACGCCATCATCATCAACTGCACGCCCGCCATTAGAAGTAACAAGCATCACTCCGCCTGCGGCTGTTCCAATTGCATCACCACGCGCCACTGTGTGGCTGTTCATTTCCACAGACTGCCCCATCTGCAACAACTATCAACCAGAGCTTGAGCGACTGCGCGCTCGCTATACGCCGCTTGGCGTCGATTTCATCGGCGTCTATGCAGAGGTGCCGGTGAGTGCAGGGGAAGTAGCAGATCACATTCGTCAGTTCGCGATCGCATATCCAACCGTGGTTGATGACGACCACGCCATCCGGAAGCGGTTTGGTGTGCGATTTGTCCCAGAAGTAGTAGTCACCGCAGGCGGGCGAGATGCGACGATCGACCCACTGGCATTCTTGTACCGCGGACGTATCGACGATCGGTACCCCGAGCGCGGCTCGCGTCGGCCGAGTGCAACAACTCATGATTTAAACGATGCGCTGCGCGATATCACCCAGGGAAAGGCACCCGCAGCACGGGTGACTACACCAGTTGGTTGTGTCTTGGAACCATAAGAACTTTGAGCGTTGCAAAGTAGTAAGCCCAATGAACGCCTAGGCTGCCATTCATGCTTCATTTACTGGTGATTCTTGCGATACAGCCAGCGCTCGCTTGCGCAGCGACGGATGTTGCCGCGCCACCGCCGCCCTCGTCGCCGCCGCTATCGCAGTCATCACCACAAACACTCGAAGTATCGCCGCAAACAACGCCGTCTGGATGGTCGCTCTATAGCACTCATTGTCTCGGCTGCCACAGTCCGGGCGGTAGTTCTCCGCTTCGAATGGATACGCGTGCTGCCATCGCGCGCAAGGCGCCCACTATTGCAACCGTGTTGCGCGAGCATTTCATGCCACCATGGCTTCCAACGGGCGGTGGTCCGTTTCAGCACGCGAGCATGACCGACACCGAGCGCGCGGCACTCATCGCGTGGGCAACTGCCGGTGCAACCGATGCACCACTCACCGCGACCGAAGTCACCGTATCGCGCGCATCACCCGAAGCACCGACATCACTCGCACCATCGGCACTGCCCACACCGCCCACATCAGCAACCTCACCCCAAACCTCAACCTCAACCCCAACCTCAACCCCAATCTCAACCTCAACCATTTCCATCGCGACCAGTTGGGCGGTCCCCGCTGACGGCAGCCACATGCGCACGTTTGCGATGCACTCACCCGCGCTTCCCGAGCGCGTACACGCAGTACACATGACGCGTGCCTCAGCCGCTGTGGAGCGCGCCATGGTCAGCGTTGATCCAAGCGGAAACGTGTTGCATCTGGACGACATTGATCCCGGTGATGGTGCACACACTCGCGGTGATGGCCCGGTTTCCTCGGCAGGATCCTTCGCCATGCTTGGTGCCGACAGTGTTTGGGAGTTGCCTGATCATTGGTCGATTCGTCCCGGCCCTGGCGACTTGGTAGTTGAACTACACGCCACCGGGCGCGGCGTCGAAACACCCGCTTCAGTGCAGTTGTCGTTTGATGCCGGAACACCGAACGACCGGCTCGCCGAAGTATTTGCAGCCGGCCCACTCGGAGCGGTCCGAATTGAACGCACCGATCGATCCATACGGACTGAGAGCGCGCCACTGGTGGTGGATGTGGAAGCAGGTGTGCTTGGGTTGCGAACCGATGAGCGTTGCACATCTGTTCGTGTATGCGCCGTAGCGCCCGATGGCGTAGAGCGAGTGCTTCTGGACATTCCCGCCTACCGCGAAGGTCTTGATCGTTCCTATCGATTTGCTACACCGATCGAACTTGTTCGTGGCACAAACATTCGTATTGACACAGTCCACAGTGATGAAGTTGCTGTAAATCAATCCAAGCCCATGGTGATTCTCTGGTGCGCGCGCGCGGGCATTGCCAACGCTGCAGAGCGCACCACCCCGTCACTCACACCACTTGAGCCGATCGCCCCAGCGGACTTGGCCGGCACCGCATCAACCGATGGACTGACATGGTTCGATGCAGTATCTGCATGCAACGTCCGCAGCGCCCATGATGGATTGACGGCTGCCTACCGCATAGAGCACACACAGCGCGCTGAAGGCCACATCGTGCGCGCGCAGGTCACCCGGATTGATGGAAACGGCTGGCGCCTTCCCCAAGCATCCCAGGTCACCCGCGCCCCAATTGCGGCAGTGGATCGGTGGCTATGGACCGAAGACCCAGATGGCTTATCGGCGTTCACATTAGTGGCCCCCCGTGACCTTCGGCGCGATGCTTTGCCCGCAAGTTCGCGAATTTCCGGGGTCTTGGCGGCAATCGCCCGTCCCGTAGTGGCGAAGCCCGCCAAGTAGTTGCATGATTCAGTGCAGCCGCGTGGTGCTGCCCTGAACTCAGCCACCGCTACTTCGTAGCAAACTTCAGAGACCATTGAAATGAAAACTCCTTTCATCACCACCTGTGTCGTCGCACTCGCTTGCACCAGCGTCGGGTTTGCGGTTCCACCACTCGTCACGCAGTGGAAAATCAATACCACTGGCGCCACTGGATACGGCGGCGCGTTGGCTGATGTGACCTTGGTTCGTTACTCCTCTTCCAATGTCTATGTCACTTGCAGTGGTATCCCGAGTTACACCATTGGCCCGTGGAACAGTCCCAACACAGCGACAGCTCTGAATTGGGTTTACAAACTTCCACTGAACCCAGTGCAAAATACTGGCACCGCAACAACAGTTGGCCTGGGTCACGCAGCAGTGCTCCGTGATGGAACGGCTATTTACAACGCACGCGACGCTCGCAGTTACAACAACCTGGGCATCTGGAATCAGACAGCATGGGTCTTCGAACGCGGCAGCTTTGATAGTTGCTACGGTCACCCATCGCCACAACGCGAATACCACCCGCACGCGTATCCAACATGCCTACTCGGTGCAATTGATGTCACCAAACACTCGCCACTGATTGGGTTTGCCTTCGACGGATTTCCAATTTACGGTCCGTTTGGCTATGCAAACGCGGATGGAACTGGCGGGGTCACTCGCATAACGTCAAGTTTCCAACCACGCCAAATCACCGCGCGTACCACGCTTCCAAACGGAACGCAGCTCACAGCAAGTCAGTACGGACCCGCAATCAGCACGGCGTTTCCACTCGGTTGCTACGTTGAGGACTGGCAATACATTGCCGCGAGTGGTCACCTTGATCAACACAATGGTCGCATGTGCATTACGCCGGAGTATCCCGCCGGGACCTACTGCTACTTTGTCACCGTGAATGCAGTGATGGAACCTGTATATCCGTACACATTGGGTGAAACCTATTACGGCGTGGTTCCCGCAGGAAACACCGGTCCAAACAGCGGGCACAACACTCCCGGCAGCGGCGAGTCGGTGCAGACTTTGGTGGGTGCGCTGTGCGCTGCAGACATCGATGGCTCGCGCATCGTGGATGGAGCAGACCTTGGGTCGCTCTTATCGAACTGGGGCGAAGGCGGCGGTGCTGGTGACTTGGATCGCAATGGCATCGTCAATGGTGCTGACCTCGGCTCGTTGCTCGCTGCATGGGGACCATGCACGTGATCCCTCGCGTTGCATTGTCAATCGTGGTGTTGGCCATCACGGCAAGTGCAAGCGCAGGCGGTAGCACGTGCATTGGTGACTTTGACAACAACGGCATTGTGGACGGCGCCGATCTTGGGCCGCTGTTGAGTGCCTGGGGAACACCCGCGCTTGACCCTTCTGGCGACGGCATCGTCGATGGCATTGACCTTGGAATACTTCTCGCCGCATGGGGCTCGTGCCCAGTGGCCTTAGAGTGGACGATTGTTACCCAGTTAACGTCAACATCCACCATCGCAGTAGATCCAACTGGCGCCACGGTAAAGACATGGACCGGCGGCGGCCAGGGCGCCAGTGTCGCGTACCTACGACCGGATGGCTCATTGGTTCGTCCGTGCGTTTATTCAGCCGGATCGCTCAATTCTGCGGGTCGTGGTGGTCGAATTCAGATCTTCTCGCCATCCGGAATACTGCAGAATGATCTACTGGTTGCCACCAGTACTTCGCAGCAGCACCACGATATTCGGCCAATGCCGAACGGAAACATTCTCTGTGTCGTCTGGGATGTTCGATCGGTAGCGGAACAAACCGCTGCTGGTCGGATCAACGCCACAGCCTCGGTGTGGTCTGAGCAGATTTTGGAACTCAAGCCCACAGGCACCAACACCTATGACATCGTTTGGCAGTGGAAAGCCTGGGACCACCTTGCGCAAGATGTTGCACCTGGATCAGCAAATTACACCACCGTTGCAAGCCATCCAGAACTGATCGACGCAAACTACAACCCCGCAGCTTCGCCAGTGGATTGGATTCACATGAATTCCATCGACTACAACGCTGAGCGCGACGAAATTGTGGTGAGTTCCCGTTCGTGGTCAGAACTGTGGGTGATTGACCACTCAACGACTACTGCGCAAGCTGCTTCCCACGCTGGCGGCGCGCGTGGTCATGGCGGCGATCTTCTTTATCGATGGGGCAACCCATTAGCTTCGCGCCGCGGAACCAGTGCCGATCGTAATTTCTACGTGTGCCACTCCGCCACGTGGATTCCCACTGGAATGCCTGGCGCTGGCAACGTGATGGTGTTCAACAACGGCGATCGCACCGGCAATACCAACGACTGGTCACAGGTCGTAGAACTTGCCCCGCCGCGTGATGCATCGGGTGGTTACGTTGTCCCCGCAACCGCCGCATTTGGTCCAACAACCCCCACGTGGACAGCGGGTAGCGCGGGCGCATTCTTTGGCGGCCCAACGCAATGCGGCGCATTCCGCACACTCAACAACACCACGCTCATCACACTGACTTCTTCGGGCACACTGTTTGAAGTGGATGCATCGGGGAACACCATTTCCACGCGGACCCTCACTGGCAGCATCGCCCGGGTACCGCGCTATCGGCAGGTGAACGGCATGTGGATGGGCCCGTGATGGTGCTTGATGACGACCGCTCGTACACTCGCGAGTCGTGACGGCAGCACACCACATCCTTGGACAATCGCGCGCGCTACGTGCGCTCGGGTGTGCGCTTGCAAGCGGGCATGTGCACCACGCATGGATATTTCACGGCCCGGCAGGCGTTGGGAAGTTTCGAACCGCCGAGGAATTCGCTCGGATTCTGCTTGATCCAGCGAGTACTTCCATCAATCGTGAAACATTCCAAGCACCGCGCGATACCCCGTGCGCACGATTGATTGACGCTGGCACGCATCCAGATTTCCACGTCATCCGCAAAGAACTCGCCGGCATTAGCGAGAGTCGTGAGTTGCGCGACCGCAAGCAAATGAACATCCCGCTTGAACTGCTGCGCGAGCGAATGCTCGGTGGCGTTACCAGTAGCGGTCGTCATAACGAAAGCGGAGTGTTCCGCACCGCATCGCTTGGTCATGGCAAGGCGTTCATCATTGACGAGGCCGAACTTCTGGATGCCGATGGCCAGAATGCCATGCTCAAGACTCTTGAAGAGCCGCCTGCCGGAACCACCATTGTGTTGGTGACGCAGCAGGAAGATCGCTTGTTGCCAACCATTCGCAGTCGATGCCAGCGTGTTGCATTTGGCCCACTCGGCGCACCGGAAATGGCGCAATGGTGGCAGACCAACGGTCCGTCGCTTCCTGATGGTGACAAGTCGTTCATCGATTCCTTTGCCGAGGGATCACCAGGAATGGCGACCCGCGCCGTTCAGCACGGGATTGCCGCTTGGAATGCCGAACTTTCGCCACTCTTTGATGCACTTGAGAGTGGTCGCTATCCACCAGGTCTATCCGACCGAATGGCTGAAATTGCTGACGAATTTGCAAAGGCGATTGTCGACGCGGACGACAGCGCGTCCAAGGAAGCAGCAAATCGCTTGGGTGTACGGTTGCTTGCGCAGTTGCTTGGACTACGCGTGCGCCGTGCGCTGGCAGCCGCTGCGGCTTCCAATGACACCGGCGCGTTAGAGCGCTGGGTTGGTGCCAGTGAAATCCTCGCTGAATTCGAACAACACGTTCGTTCGGCGGTGAACTTGAAGCATGCATTCGCCAACCTGGTTGCGCAGTGGGTGAGTCAGCTGGCTCCAAAGCAGTCAGCGGCCGGAGCTGGCCGTGCCCGCTGAGATCGAACGCGTCTATTTGCTGCGCGCGTTACCGACACCGCTCCCGCACGGCGAAGTGTGGCGGATTGATCAGGGCTATTTGCCGCTTGCGCCCGTCGCCCCGCATCAACTTGAAGGTCGCCTGCGGCGCATCACGCATTCCGATGGCTCTATTGAGCACATTCACACCATCAAGAGTGGCATCGGTTTGGTTCGTCAGGAAATAGAGCGCAGCATTGATCCTGAGACATTTGCGCGCGAGTGGCCACGAACCATCGGCCGCCGGCTTGAGAAGGTGCGAACACGGATATCAGTTGGCGACCGCGTATGGGAAATCGATCAGTTCACCCAGATTCCGCTAGTGCTCGCCGAGTGTGAGTTGCCATCAACAGACGCTCCCCTGGATATCCCAGACTGGCTTGCACCCTTCATCGTGCGCGAGGTCACCGAGGAGCCTGCGTTCCGCAATGCCGAGCTAGCGCTCCGTTCTGGGTTGTTGACGGGGCAATAATCCGCGGATCGCTCGCGTGGTGCGCGCCGCGCGATTTCCGTTACGATTTGCCTCTTAATCCTGCGGCGAATGCCGCGTCACCAAGGCAAACACTATGTCCTTCACCTGCGCCATCGTCACCCCATCCGACGCCATCCTTGACACCCCTGCTTCCTATGCAAGTTTCGAAGCATGGGACGGTCAGCAGGGTGTTGCAACCGGCGCTTCGGCGTTCCTGACCAAGTTGGGAACCGGTGTGGTGACTGTGCAGACCGATGGCGGCGCGTCCCGGGTGTTCGTCCTTGATGGCGGGTTTGCACAGATGGACGGCAGCCGCCTGACCTTGCTCACCGAGAAGGCCATGGAGGCCTCTGGTATCGATATCACCGCCGCTGAACGCGAGCTTGCCGACGCCAATGCCAAGGTCCTTGGCTCTGGTGACCGTGCAGCAACCCTCGATGAGCGCACATCGATTGAGCGTGCACAACGCCTTGCGCGAGCCAAGATCATGGCCGCCCAGGCAGCCCGGAAGTGATCGTTCGACTGGCGTGGCAACCTGATGCCGCGGTTTTTGGCACACTACACCCATGACCCAGAAGAGCGCACCTGCGCCCTCGACCTTTGCACTGATGGCCGAATCGGCGGAGCAGGCGATTCCCTGCTTTGACCTACCGTTAGAGCAGCGCGTCGAAGCAGTATTGATGGTGGCCGATCGCCCCGTATCCGAGTCACGCGTTGCCGAACTCTTGGGAATTATCGATGTCGCCCCTGTGAAGCGCCGCCGCAAGAAGGCTGACGCGAACGCTGATTCTGAATCGGAAACCGATACGGCAGCGGCACCAGCGGTTGAAGAACCAGCGGCCGAGGAAACGCCACAACAGAAGCGCGCGGCCGCGCAAGTCCGCGACGCAATCGACGCATTGAACGTGCGGTATGCGGCAGACGGTCGAACATTCCGTATCGAGAGCGTGGCGGGTGGTCGTCAATTGATGACCTTGCCTGTGTTTGGACCAATTGTTGCGCGTTTGAAGGGCGTACGAGAGCAGGGCCGGCTGACACAGGCGGCACTGGAGACCCTGGCGATTGTTGCGTATCGGCAGCCGCTGTTGCGCGCGGATCTTGAATCGATCCGTGGAGTCGCGTGTGGTGAAGTCCTGCGCAGTTTGATGGAACGCCGCTTAGTGAAGATTGTTGGTCGTGCGGATGAGGTTGGCCGACCGATGCTGTACGGAACCACCACTGAGTTCCTCAAGCAATTTGGCATCGGCAAGCTCGACGATCTGCCGAACGCAAAAGACCTGAAATAAGCCGCCCTGGGTGGATGTGGTGGTATTCGTAGCGTGCATGCGCTGTGGTGATCTCATGAAAAATAAGCCGGGCGGCATTGCGTATGACCGCAAGCCGCCCAGCAGGCGTGTCAGAGAAATATCAAACCCGTCATTCGCGCCGTCGTCGGCGCTGGCGCAATCCAACCAGTGCAAAGGCGGCCACGGCACCCGGCGCCGGAATTGCCTCCAGGACGAAAGCCGTTGTCAGATCAACCTGATCTCCGGCACCGAGCTGAAAGATCAGATGGATTCCCATGGCGTCACCCATGGCCATTGCTGGCTGGGTGGGAATGGGCTGTCCAAACGCTTCTCCAGGAATCGACGCAACATTGTCCGCGGCGGAAGTCACCTGAAACGGTGCATTCAGTAGCGACGCAATATTGTTGTTGATCGAACTAGCACGAATGTAAGCAGTCCAAATGGAATTGCCGTTTGCTGATGCAAAGAGCCCACCATCGGCATTGCCTGTGAGCACGCCACTGACGGAGCCACCAGTCAAGCTGCTGGAACCGTGTGCAAACGTACTCGCGCTGATATCAACAGTGAATGTCTGCACCGACGCCGATGCGTTGATCAGCGTGATGAGACCTCCAAAGATCGCACGGTTGGAACCAGTGGTATCCGTGGCGGTCAGTGTAAAGTTGGACAAGAAGCCAGTTCCAGCAAGCGTGCTGTTGTAGCTGTATTGAAAGGGGTCGCCTTCCGGTGAACCGACGGGAGTAGCAGATGCTGAGCCGCCTGAACTTCCGGAAACAGAAATCTGCACTACGGGAATTCCTGCGATCGCTGACCCTGTTAGGGCAGTCACTGCAAGTATTGAACTGAGACAGAACTTCATCTCGGGCCTTTCCCTCATCGGTATGTCAATGCTGAACCAAACCAGACAACTTCAGAACTCTGCGATTCATGCCGACACAAGCAAGCAACCAGTATGACCGATCAACTCTTTCGGCGTCGACCGTTCGCTGCACAACCCGCACAAGCCAACATAGCGAGGGCACCAGGTCCCGGAACTACGTTGAACGTGTAGGCGAATGAAACGGCATCACCAGCGCTGAGTGTGAAACGAAGAACCACGCCGGCACTGCCATCAGCCGGCACACCTGCAGGCATTGGGACGTTCGCGAAACTGGCAGGCACCGTGGCGCCGCTCAGAAACTGCCCAACCGTAAATCCGAACTGGGAGTTCCAGAGCGTTTGCACGGCGACGTCGTTCATCGTGGCGGTATAGATGGCATGACCGGCAGGATCAGTACCCAACGACGCACCGTTCCCGTTCAGGTCGGTGAGTGTCGTGGTGACCGAGCCATTCATCATGTTCCCACCAGAACCGCCGGCAAGCGGCGCGTACTGGTAGTACGTGTATGTCTTGCTCGAAGCAGACATGTTGTAGAAGGTTTGCGATCCGGAGACGACACCAGCCGAGGCTGAGTATCCAGTTCCGAGTACAGCAACACACGCGATAGACCAATGAATAGAGACCATGTGCCCTCCTCCTTTAGGGGGACACGGCCAAACCCTTTCCCTCAGGTACGGCCGATTATTGTTTTCCGAACGCTTCTACCGACGAGGTGTCCCGTCAGTGTGAGGAAAGTACTCCACTTCTCCGCAGAAGCAAGAAATCGTGGCAAACTCCTACAAGTCGGGAGGTAAAATCCACCACTCGGATGGCGCTGGGCCTCCAACGGCTGTCGAAATTCCCGAGTGGGCAACCCCCAATCAGCGATATTACGACCTTTCGACCGATAACCTTAAATCGTCACTGATTCTGGAGATGGCCTCGCCATCCGGGCGGCGCCACTCTTCAATCACCCGGAGCATGGTTTCCACGTCAGGCGCGGTTCGGATGCCTTCTTTGAGCCCCTTTACATGCCCCATGGACTTGCCGTACCAGCTGATACGGCTGCGCATGCAGTGCAAGACGTGCTCGACGGAGTGGTATCGATTGAGCAACTCCACATGCCGGGCAATGCAATTCAATTTTTCATGAAACGATGGTTCGGGCGGGAGTTCTCCGGTACGGAGCAGCCCCAACGCACGACGGAAGATCCAAGGGGTCCGTAGTGAACCACGACCAACCATGACACCGCGGCAGCCACTGGCCTGCATGAGCGCTGGTACGTGCTCTGGTTCGTTCACATCGCCATTGCCAATGACAGGGATATCTCGCACCGCCTCCACGACTGCACCAATCCGCGCCCAGTCCGCGACCCCGGAGAACATTTGCACGGTCCAGCGTCCATGCACCGTCACTGCTGCGATGCCAGCAGACTCCAGGTCACGCGCGAGTTGTGGGGCGACAAAGTGTTCTGGGTCCCAACCGAGTCGCAACTTGGCGGTCACCGGCACGCGGCCATTGGAATGGCGCCGAACCGACTCAACAATTCGCTCAGCGAGTTTCATGGTGCTCAGCGCATCGCAGAGAAGTAACGACCCACCGTGGTTCTTTGCCACCTTGTCTACGGGACATCCCATATTGATATCGATCAACTGCGCGCCGTGGTCGATCGCCCAACGTGCCGCTTCGGGGAGTGGATCATCCCAATTGCCATAGAGCTGCATGCCGCACGGTTGGTCGAGTCCATTGGTTGCGGCAAGGTCGAGGCTCTTGGTGGTGCCGCGCAGGATGGCAGTGCAGTTCAGCAGGTCAGTGCTGGCAAGACCAACACCACCTTGTTCGCGACAGAGGATTCGGAATGCCAAGTCGCAATGACCAGCGATTGGCGCAAGAAGGAGCGGCGTTTCAAGGCGCAACGGTCCAATGTGAAAGCCTTCACCACGCAGCGCAGGAGTGCTATTGAGCGCACTCATGATGTTGATTCCATGACCGCGTCGTGCAGCCGGTAGAAGCCCAGGAGAAACATCCCTGCTGCAAATGGCTCGATTTCAAGCCGCCCTTTGATGGTTCCATAGCGGTACAGGTGTTGCCCCTGAACAGCGAATGGCTTTGCAAATGTTGCCTCGATCGAATCAAACGGCGTGGGCGGAAGGCCGATGCAGCAACCGTCCCACTTGTTGAGCATGAACATCGCCTCTTTGGTTTGAAACACTTGCAGCGGTGGTGCCCAGTATCCACTGATTTGCACCCACGCTCCGCGCAAATCCGCAAGGCGCCCGGGCACTTCGTAGATTGACTTGGATGCGTCCACCGTGCGCGCGGCACTTGTCAATAGTTCCCAGGTGATTTGGTATGGATCCGACTCAGAACCAGAGCCTCGCACGAGGTACTTGCCATCAATGCGGACCGTCTGGTGATCGATTCGTTCAATGTTGGCCTTGGCGCCAACTGTGACTTTGGGGGCATTAGTGGTTGTGGTGGTAACGACCGGCGGTGCGAGTGCGGCAATGGGGGCGGCAATGGGAGCAGCAACAGGAGCAGTTACTGGCGGCTGTGGGCAGACCAGGGCAACCTCGGCGGGGCGGACCGCCACGTTGACGCTGGGAGTGCCAGCGCGCGGCCACCACGCGGCGGCAATCGCACCAAGCATCAACACCGTGGCAGCAATGATCCACACAACACGCATAGCGGCATCGTAGGGCTGTTAGGCGCGCTCGACGAGGTGCACAAGTGCGTCGTGCACCTGGGTGGCATGGACTGGGCCAGCCTCAAGCATGTCCAGGCCATCAGCAATCAGGACTGGCGCATAAGGCGTTCCCGACTCCATACGACCGTGACTACCGCGAACCAAGGATGTGTCGAGCGGCACAGTTTCAAGCAACGCCCGCATTCCCAACTTACGTAATAGCAACTGGCGAGCAACGTATGCGGTGGGCGCCCGGATCGATGGATCCATGAACAACTCCAAGGGGTCGTAGCCAGGCTTGCGATGAATATCCACGGTGCGGGCAAAGTCGGGAGCAGCGCTGGGGTCATTCCACCATGGGTATGCAAACCACGCACCGGCCGCTGCCACCGCCAAGAGGTCGCCGCTCCGTTCGTGCTGGATACCAAGCGCGCGCTGGGCGGCACCGTCGAGCAGTTGCTCGATGCCGGGCTCGCCCGCCAGGAGCACGGCGCGCATCGCGGCAATGTCCGACGCGTATTTTACATAGACGTGTGCTACCTGATGGTCACACACCGCGAATGCGCGGCTTGCGCCAGCGTCAAGGTATTCACGTTCACCCTCGTTCCGGATGGCAAGAAATCCAGCATCGCGCAATGTTCGGTTTGGTGTGAGCGCATGATCAACCGGGGCAATTCCATACTCGCTCAGTACAACCACCTGCACACCACGTTGTTCATAGAACTTGCGGATGCCTTCAAACACACGGTCAATCTCACGAATTTCTTGATCAATGCGTGGGTCTGCTGGCCCAAATTTCTGCAAGCAGTAATCGAGGTGTGGCAAATAGATCAGATGCAAATCCGGTTGAAACTTCTTCTCCACACGCATTGCCGCGCACGCAATCCAATCCGTGCTGCGGATGTCAGACATGGGACCCCAGAAGTGAAACAGTGGAAATGCGCCAAATTCCTGATGCAATTCATCGCGAAGTTGCGGCGGTTGTGTCCAACAATCCGGCACCTTGCGACCATCGGCGCGATACTGCGGGCGCGGCGTGACAGAAATGTCTGCACCGGAGTACATGTTGAACCACCAGAAGGAATTCGCGATCACTGGCGCGTTGCGGCCCGCGGCGTGTGCTCGTTCGCGCAGGGTGTCCCACACCATGGGGCCGTGCACCAGGTGGTTCGATTGCTTCCAGAAGTGCACCTCTTGCAAAGAGCGGTCGAACCATCCATTGCCGACGATGCCGTGCTGACCAGAACGCTTCCCGGTCAGCATGGAGCTTTGGGCACTGCAGGTGACCGCGGGTAGGTCGGTAGTTATCGTCCGGATGCCGCCCGAGCGCTGCGCGAACGCTTGGAGGTTCGGACACTTACGCCGCGCGAAGACGGCTGGACAGAGCCCGACGATATTGAGGACGGCAACGCGCACGCAGGCAGGATAGGGCGAGCGCCGAAGTGAATCCCCGCGGCGGCCAACTGTGCATCAACTTGTGCCGCCCAACCGCGATTTGCCGCTGGACTGGCAGGGCTTGGGTGAAGCACTTGGTGGAGCAGCGGCAGGGTGCGTGTTGGGTCAGCGATCTGTAGTTGCGCCAATACATGTTCCGCGCGCTGGCGGGCGAATGCCCCAAAGCCGACCACGTGTGTTGGCTGTAGAGCCACGATGACCGCGCCAAGCGCTTCATCGCAAGCCGATTCGAGCATGTGTGTGGCTTTGGCACCACGACCAGTCCGAGGAAGTTTGTCTGGCGTTCGGTTGGCACCACTGGCAGCGACAAACGCCAGCGGACACCAGTTCCAAATGAAAGCTTGGTGAAAGAACTGATCGGCGGTACCAAAGCGTTGTTGCGCCCACGCCCACACTCGAGCACCACTGACCTCGCTACGCGTGCAAGCAAGGCCATCGACCGGGCGCTTTGGGTGCACGTGCTTGGGTGTGGTGATCTTGGCGACACGGTCGGTGATGCCAAGAAATCCTCTGACCGCGGCCACCTCGCCAAACGGTACGCCTGTTTGCGCCATGCCAAACGGACCAGGATTCATGCCCACAAAGAGGACGTGCGGTTGGGCATGCGCCCGGGCAAGGAAGGCGCAATGTGCTCCCCACGCATATTGCAGTGGGTTGTAGGTGTACGGAACCGATGCACTGAAATTCAACAGAGCACAGCGGTCTCGCAATCTGCTGGCGATCTGTTCAAGCGAGGTATGAGGCTTCTTGTTGACCCGAGCGGGCATGCTCACATTTCAAAGCGCAGACCGGCATACAGTCGGATGTCGTTTTGCAGTGCATCTTTTGGTGTTACGTCCGACTGGTACTGCCAACGTATGCCGCCCAGCAATTTGAGACCCTTGACGTCTTCCAACAGCATGGTCCACTCGGTACGGAATAAGCACAAGAAGTTGCTGGGGTCATCAAACGCTGGTGCGATCCAGTAGGAACCAACAATCGCTTGGCGCTCAGTGACCTTCCAGTCCCACTCAAGTTCTGCATACAACTCTGCTTGTCCGTCGTTTTGGTCACCAAATTCATAGGTGTAACCAGCACCAATCTTTCCAAGCAACTTTGCAGGTGGCATCTTCAGGAATTCGTATCCCAGTCCACCCCATGCTGACAGGCGATTTTCATAACTCTCGAGCGGAGCACTTTGCCCCTGGCCCTTCACGAACCACAACACGCGCGGGTTGGACGTAAAGCGGCGGTCATACGTGGTCGTTCCCAGCAAGTTGTTGTCGGTGTTTCCGCCGTCGACGACCTTGTAGAAGAATTCAATGTTGTTCGACCACTTTTCAACGTCGGCCACGTCGTAAATCGCCGAAGCAGCTGCCCGGAAGTCAAGTTGATCGTTGGCTGCATTAACGTAGTTGACGTTGGCATCAATGACGAATTTCCATGGCGACGGCGGTGGTGCTGCTGCTGGAACCGCACCCTTCGCCGCGGCATCATCAGCGGGATTTACGCCATCTTCGGGTCGGGGCGCGTCCATGACAGCATTCGCAGCGGGCTGCGCCTCTTGGCGTAGAGCGCTGTCATCGGTGGTCGCCGCGGGTGCGGCCGCAGGAGCTGTCGTAGCAACCATTGACGCGATCGACGCGCGTGGAAGGGTGACTTTTCCTAAGACCGGATGCAGCAAGACGATCGAATCACCGGTCTCAGAAACCAGCGTCGCCCGAATGGCATCACCGCTTGAAAGTGCAACAATGACGGTTTGCCCAGGTACTGGATTGGCGGCATCCTGCATGGCGAACGCAATCGGCGCCGTGTTGAATACCAGCGTCATAACGATGATGATTGTGCTGTTGAGGTAGGTAATCATGATTGGGATTCCAAATGCTCGTACACCGGATCGGATCGTACTGACATAACGAATGTTCAGGTTCTCAATACCTTAGAAATTCTCTAAGGCAGTCTGGCGTATACCTTATAGGAATGACGGTATTCCCTTGCTCACCAGTTCATTCTCGTGCCAAGTCGTGTGCAATTGCCCTTCTATCAGTGCTCCTCATAGCAGGTTGCGCTTCGGGTTCCGGAAGGTCAAAGCCCGGCGAAGCGGCGCGCATCCTTCGCGATCAGCGCATCACTCGGGCGCAATTGGAGGAGGCGTCCAACGCCTTCGCTGACCGGTATTTCTCACTGATGCTGGCCGCGAGTGAGCGAGTCATTCGGGGCAACAATGACTTACAACAGTGCCGCATTATGAACGGGCTTCGGCTGCTTGGCGTGTCAAGTATGTACGACATTGCCACCAGTCCGGATACGGTGACGCAGTTGGTGGATCAGTTGGTCGTGGTCACCCTGCAAAATTATTTCTGGGTTGACACTGGACGCGCCCAAACAATCTGGGGATCGCGCGCGCAGTATTTAGTTGAAAATTTACGCAGTGCCCGTGAGGATATTTGGATCATCGCTGCGCGGGTGTTTACGGACGAACAGCTTGAAGAACTTGACCTCTCCATCGCCACGTGGTGGAGCCGCCGTGGTGGCACCGAGTTTGTCGCTTACGTTCGATTCAGCGAAGTAGCTAGCGTGAAGGGTGAAAAGCTGATCGAGACCATTCGCGATGGTGGCGGATTGCTTGAACCGCTCGACCGCGCGACCGAGCAGGTGCAACTTGCAAATTTGGCACTTGATCGAGCCTTTTTCTGGTCGAAGCGACTGCCACTCTTCATCAATTGGCAAGCCGAAGCGCTTTGGTACGACATGCTGGTCATGCCGGACACCCAACGGTTGTTGGCAAGCGTCGATGTGATGTCACAGTCGATCGCTATTGTTCCAGAGCGTATGAAGATGGTGAACGCGACGGTTGCCGGTGCACAGGACACGGCGCGCGACCTGGTTGATCGCATCTTTCATCGCGTTCTCGTGGTGCTGATTGTTGTCCTGGTTGGCACCTTTGTCATCTTGAAATGGCGCGTATCGCGCAAGGAGACAGCGTCATGATTGCTGCAACGATTCTCATTTCTCTCGCACTCATGGCGGCCGATGCTGGAGCAGCAACTCCTGCCGCAGTGGCTTCACAAACAGGCGGCACCACTCAGTCGGTAGCCCCTGTTGTATCGGCCGTCGATGCAAAGCCGGCTACGACTGCGCAACCCGCTACCCCGGCGAATCCAACCGCACCAGGGACGGGGTTAGTTCCGAAGGCGCTTATCAACGGAGGCGACGCACTAGCCAAGTCGATGCAGGAGTTGGTGGAGTCAGGCGACGTCTATTCAGAAGAATTTTCTGCCATGGTGGAGCAGTTCCCTTCTTATGCACCGCGACCCGTGCCAATGACCGGCGCGATGCACATTGTTGGTTCGGACACCATGGGACCATTGCTTTCCAATATCTCCATTTCGTACCAAGTGGTGTATCCCGATGTCAAAATCAACGTTGATCAGGGCGGATCGCTCAAGGGGATTGTGGCGCTGAAGGGTGGACTCTGTGACATGGCGTCGGTCGCGCGCGATCTCACGGCGCAAGAAGTCGCAGACATCAGTAAAGCCACCGGCAAGCAGGTGTTTGTAGTTCCGGTCGCGCGCGGTGCGGTGTGTGTTTATGTGAACGCAGACAATCCGATTGCCGGGATCACAAAGGAACAATGCAACGGCCTGTTCTCGATCACCCACTTGATGACCGAAACACCAATTATGCGCTGGAATGAACTGGATCCAAACTCGCCACTTGGGAACACTTTCCCGCCGCTCTACATTCCGCGGTCGACATCTGGAACGCTGCAATTGTTCATTGAGTGGTGCATGCCCGGCGAGCAAATCACCACCATTGGTCGTTACACCGAGCCGGGGCCATCGTCGGTGGTGAACGCTTGCTGTGCTTACCCGACAGCCGTTGGTATTTCTGGTTATGCAAATCGCCAAGCGCGTGCTCGGGCAGTGCCGCTATCAATCGGTGCGGGGCAACCCTTTATTGCGCCAACGGTCGCAGCGATTTGTGATGGCACCTATCCACTTGCGCGCCCACTCAATCTGGTCTTTGTCGCCACGGATGCCCAACACATCCCAGAGGGGATCCGTGAGTTTCTGCGATTTACGCTTGCAGAGGACGGGCAAGACATGGCCGCTATGACCGGGAACATTCCTATGGATGCCAGTCGTATCCCGGAATTCTTGGGAACGCCTGTGAAAGGCGTGTGGCAGTAATCGTCACTTGGCGGTGAAGGAATGCACCATGGTGTGTTGGTAGACCTGGCTAGGGCGCAGTATCACGTCTGGCCAATCTTGCTTTCCTTGCTTGTTGATGCTGTCTGGGAAGGCTTGGGTTTCCAAGCACAAGGCATCATTCTTGCCGTACGTCGTTCCGTCCTTGCCGGGAATGCCGTCCAGAAAGTTGCCAGAGTAGAACTGAATGCCTGGCTGATCGCTGGACACCGTCATGGTGACTCCGGTCTTGGGGCTGTGTAACACCGCGCAGGTTCGGAGTGTTCCCGCTGCGCCGTTGACGACGAAGTTGTGGTCGTAGCCACCAGGATCATCCTTGGTTGCAGGGAGCTCGGCAAAGTCTTTGCGGACGGTCTTGGCGGTACGGAAATCAAGCGGCGTTCCAGCGACTGGTTTGATATCGCCAGTAGTGATGAGTGTTGCGTCCACCGGGGTATAGCGGTCGGCGTTGATCATCAGTTCATGGTCAAGCACCGAGCCGGATCCCTGGCCATTCAGGTTCCAGTACGTGTGATGCGCGAGATTGACGACGGTGGGCTTGTCCGTTGTTGCAGACATGCGCACTCGCAATTCGTTGGTGTTCGTCAGCGTGTAGATGACCGTTGCATCAACGTTGCCTGGGTATCCCTCTTCGCCGTCCGCGCTGCGGTACGTGAAGGTGATCGATGGTCCATCCGGCGTCATGGCGGGACTTCCGGACCACACCACCTTGTCGAACCCTTTCGTTCCGCCATGCAGGTGATTGACACCGTTGTTGGTGGCGAGCACATAGGGGTTTCCATTAATGCTGAATTTGCCAGCAGCAATGCGATTTGCACAGCGACCGGCGGTGCATCCGAAGTACTGGGTACGCGCCACATAGTCGGCGGCACTGGGGCGACCGAGCACCACATCAATGAACTTTCCTTGACGGTCCGGCACCTTGAGAGCAACCACGATGGTGCCGTAGTCCGTGACGTCCGCCACCATTCCAGTGGCGTTTTTTAGCGTCCATAAGTGGACTGGCTTGCCATCAACAGTTCCCCAGTCCTGGCTAGTGATGGAGCCCAGGGTGGGTTCGCCCGTACATCCCGGCACTGCGAATGCAAACATGCAGGCCGCCAGCGTGAGCGAGGCGGCAATTGGGGCGATTGGTGCAAAGGTGGTGAGTGGGTGGTTCATGGTGTTGGTCACGCAATCTTTCGTTCAGAACGGCGAACCGAGTATCGCCTGATGAGTTCGTCAGTAGTCACGCCAATCAGGAGCACTGCACCGATCACAGCAAACTCAAGCTGTGAACTGAGGCCTAGCAAGATGATGGCTGTGCGCAACACTTGGAGTGTTGCTGCTCCAACAACAATGCCAAACACACTTGCCTCGCCGCCGCGCAAACTACATCCGCCCAGAACAGCGGCGGCAATCGCATAGAGCTCATAGAAATTTCCAAAGTCCGAAGGCTGCGCACTGCCGATGTCAAAGATAAACAACATACCGCCCACGCCAGCCAGCAAGCTGCACGCCACGTACGCCATGGTGATGAGCCACGCGGTGGGAACGCCTGAATAACGCGCAGCGCTTTCGTTGCGACCCGTAGCCAGCAGC
>JBBAOD010000001.1:0-1038 GCA_040401635.1 Phycisphaerales bacterium | reverse complement strand
AGGACAATGAGCGGTATCACCGTGGCGGGCAGTTGGTAGGTGTCCAGCCCCGGAATGGGAAACTTTGCCAGTGCAATCGATCGCACGCCTGCGAATTCGCCCTGAAATCCCTGGGATTGGTCGCTGGTCATCCATCGCGCAACACCGCGATAGAGGAGCAAACCACACAGTGTGACCAGAAAGGGCTGCAGGCGTAGGCGTGTGATCAGTACGCCGTGAAAGAGACCAATCAACGCACTGCCGGCCAGGACTACCGGAATCACCACCCACGGCGACCACCCGTGCTCGACCAAGAGCCACGGCGTTGTGATGCCAGCCAGACACACGACTGATCCAATTGAGAGATCGATTCCGCCGGTGATAATCACTAGTCCGGCACCCAGCGAGATGATCGCAAACAACGAAGTGCGCTGCGTGAGGTTCATCAGGTTGTAGCCGGTCAGAAAGTTTTGGCCGAATACCGATGCCACGGTGCAGACCGCTAAGAAGATTCCAAGGATTCCAAGACTCTTCTTCATGATGATGTCCTGTGCTCGGTTCCGTGATCGTGAGCCGTGTTATGCGCGGTCACTAGTTTGCCGCCGGTGGCGAGGTGCATGATGGCAACTTCAGTCGCTTCGTGCGCTGCCAACTCTCCAGCAATGCCGCCATCGTGCATGACAATGACTCGGTCGGCAAGCATCAGCACTTCTTCCAATTCACTGGAAGCAAACAGCACCGAACTTCCAGAGTCGGCCAATCGACGAATTTCTGCGTGAATTTCCGCGCGGGCTGAAACATCGACGCCGCGGGTTGGCTCATCGAGAAGTAGAAGCGCGGGGCCAACAGCCATCCATCGACCGATCACCGATTTTTGCTGGTTTCCGCCAGAGAGTGTGTGCACAAGGCGGCTTGGCTCCGCGGGTCGCAATTGCATGCGATCCATCATCTGCGCAACGATTCCGCACTCGGCGGCGGTATTCACCGTGCGCGCGCGACTGTTTCGATCGATCCATGCCAAAGACATGTTCATGGAAACATGACTGGACGCAAAGATGC